>CAJBES010000143.1 GCA_903952145.1 uncultured Opitutaceae bacterium
GCCGGTCACCTGAACTAACATAGGCGGAACCAAGTAGATGATACCCGAATTGAAAACTTGATGGCTCAAGCACCAAGCTCGAAGCAAGCGGATGTGAACCAGAAATGCTCCAAACCGCACCTTCTGCACACGCTTGTTCCCTATGTCCCGCAAACACAACTTGGACGTAGTGAAACATCGAAGCCGTTGCTGGTGGAATGAAAGTCTGAGTCCCCGCAGCTTGATCTCCACCGCTGACCGGACCGACCGGACGGCACATCGCCTTGATGCTCAAGCCTTCGGTCTGCACACATCCGATCCACGAGCCATCCGCCTCTCTTCTGAGCGTTACGTCGCCGTAAGTGGCATAGTGGCCCTTTTGGCGCATGTAGTCCGCGTAATCTCGATCAGGAATCCAGCAAGCCAGCATCAAAAAAGGACGCGCATACTCGTTACGTGTTCCTGTGGCAGCAATACGGGCACACCACAAGGCGACTGCGCCATCGGCGGGCCAATGCGGGGCCGTGCCGTCAATCGAGAATTCCTTCGCCTGAACAATCTCAAGGAAAGAAATACCCCATCGGGCGTGCCGGGGATATTTTGCCAAATAATCTTTGGCCCACTGCGCTCCCCCGGCAGCCACCTCTTCCATGCTTATGAACCGGTAGTCGGTCGAAAGAAGCGGCATAACTTTTACTGGATCAAACGTGGCATAGCAAACGAGCTCATGCACGCCATCCATTACCCACCGCGTTTCGCCGCCTTTCGGAAGCACAGGAATTTCTGCCCACGCACACGTCAGAAGAGAAAAGACAACTCCAACGGACATTATGGTTCTGATCGGAACTGGGTTCACGTTCATGAATTATGTATTCCCTGTCTGTATGCCACGGATTTTGCGCCAGCATTCGGCAGGGAATTCACGTTACCGTCCCCAGGATAAGCTGACACGGAAATAATATCACCGAACAGTCGGGCGCAGGGGGTGAAACCAGCAGCAATCCCCGGGGAAACAGAATTAACCCCGAAAAACGGAATTAAGTCCTCGGACCACCCGGAAGCCGGAATCGCCCGGCAGATTGGCAGCAAAGGCGGGGCAAGTTGGCTGGTCGTGTGGCGGAGTGCCATGGGCCCGGGGAGCCGCCTGCGCCGCCCATGCTCACACCGGCGCCGCCTACTGGCCTGAGCACAGCGTCGGCGGATGCTGACGCTCGCCGGCGTGGCCGTGACGGTGGGAGTCGCGCTGGTGGGGATCGTGCTCCGGAGACTCGCCACTGGGTTCGCTGTGGGCTTTTATTGAAAGCGGCCGGGCTTTGATCCGGCCACCCCGAGTGCGCCCTTCGTCGCCACCCTCGTTGGATGTGACCGACTGACCAACTGCTTCAGTGTCATCTTCCAGCTCCTCCGCGGGGCCCTGCCCTGGCGGCCCGAATAAATTTCGTGTGTTTGGGCGGCGGGGTTTTAGCGTGGCCTTCGCATGTCCACGCCCGCGCCCGCCACCAGCCCTGCAACCCCCACCAACGGGGAACTGGTACGGCGGCTTTTCGGGCTCGCCTGGCGCTACCGGCTGCACTGCGTCGCGGTGCTTGGCATCCAACTTGTGCTGCTGACGATGGGCATCGTCGGCCTGAGCTTCACTGGGCTCGGCATCGACTACATCCGCCACCGGGTCGAGGGCGTGCCGCTGGGCAACAACCCGCTGCATCTCATTCCCCCTGCCGACTGGCCGCCGCTGCAGGTGCTGGCCGGCCTGGCGGGACTGATCCTCGTGCTCGCGCTCAGCCGCGCCGTGCTCAACTACAACTACGCGGTCTCGGTCAACAAGCTGGTGCAGCAGAAGCTCGTCGTGGACCTGCGGGCCGAGGTCTATGAAAAACTGCAGCGGCTGAGCTTCCGGTTTTACGACGCGAACACGACCGGTTCCATCATCACGCGCGTTACGGGTGATGTGCAGGCGGTGCGCATGTTTGTGGACCAGGTGCTGATCCAGAGCGTGATCATGGTCATTTCGCTCACGGTCTACGTGACCTACATGGTGAGCCTCAGCCCCAGCCTCACCCTGGCTTGCCTCGCGACCACACCGCTGCTGGCGCTGCTGTCGATGTGGTTTTCGCGGAAGATCCAGCCGGAATACGCCCACAACCGCACGCTCTTCGAAAAAATGGTGCAGGCGCTGGCCGAGAGCATCCAGGGTATCGCCGTCACCAAGGGCTTCGGCCGCGAGGCGGAGGACCGGGTGAAATTCGAGGTCGCCAACCAGGCTGTGGTCACGCAGCAGCGCAGCATCTTCTGGCGCGTGAGCCTGTTCTCGCCCGCGATCGGCCTGCTGACCCGGATCAACATGCTCGTGCTGCTGGGCTACGGCGGGTGGCAGGTGATGCAGGGCCGGCTGCCGCTAGGCACGGGCCTGATCGTCTTCGCCGGTCTGCTGGAGCAGTTTTCCGGGCAGGTAAACAGCGTCGCGGGCCTGGTGAACAGCGTGCAGCAGTCGCTCATCGGCGCCCGCCGGGTCTTTGAAATCCTCGACGCCCCGGTGGAGGTGGCGAGCGCACCCAACGCCGTGCGGCGGCCGCGACTCAATGGCGCGGTGCGCTTCGACCAGGTTGGCTTCGCCTTCACCGGCCTCACGCCCACGCTGCGCGACATCAATCTCGAAGTGAAGCCCGGCCAGTGCGTGGCGATCCTCGGGGCGACCGGCGCGGGCAAGAGCGCGCTGATGAGCCTCATCCCGCGCTTTTTCGATCCGACGGCCGGCTGTCTCCTGTTCGATGGCATCGACGCCCGCCGGCTGCACCTCGACGACCTGCGTCGCAACATCGGACTCGTCTTCCAGGAGAGCTTCCTCTTTTCCAACACCATTGCCGCCAACATCGCCTTCGGCCACCCCGAGGCCACGCCCGCACAGATCACGCAGGCGGCGAAGATCGCGGCGGCGCACGACTTCATCATGGCGCTGCCGCAGGGTTACGACACCGTGTTGGGGGAGAGCGGCAACAGCCTCTCGGGCGGCCAGCGCCAGCGGCTGGCCATCGCGCGCGCTGTGTTGCTCGAGCCGGCGATTTTGCTGCTCGACGACCCCACGGCGGCCATCGACAGCGAGACCGAGCACGAGATCTTCGAGGCGCTCGACCGCGCCATCGCGGGCCGCACCACCTTCATCGTGGCGCACCGGCTGAGCACGCTGCGCCGCGCCGACTTTATCATTGTGATGGAGGACGGCCGCATCGTGCAGCGTGGCACGCATGAGGAGCTGATGCGCGTGCCCGGCCCCTACCTGCGCGTCGCCAACCTGCAACTGGTGGACAGCCGCGGCCTGCAGGCGCCGCCGGCCGGAACGGAGGCCCGCCCATGAGCCCGGTGAAACAGGCCAGCCGGCGCAACCTCACGATCGTGAGCCGCCCGGGTGACGACGGGGAAGAGGAGCAGTTTAAGCCGCTCGAGTGGGGGCTCATCCGGCGGCTCTTCAACTACACCCAACCCGTCAAGCGCAAGCTCGCCTGGCTGGTCGGCCTCACCGTGGCGCGTTCCATGCAACTGCCGGGCCTCGCCTGGCTGATCGGTCTCATCATCAGCGGTCCGATCGCACGGCATGACGGGCATTGGCTGGTTTGGGGTCTCGCCGGCTACGCGGGGCTCGCGTTGCTCACAGACGGCATGTTTCATTTCCGACAGCGCTTCGCCCTGGAGATCGGTGAGACGGTGGTGAGTGGTCTGCGGGCGGAGATTTTCACCAAGGTGCAGCGGCAGCCGATGAGCTTCTTCCACCGCATGAAGCTCGGCCGCATCATCGGCCGCGTGACCAGCGACGTGGAGTCGTTGCGCGTGGGTATTCAGGACGTGCTGTTCGTGAGCGTCATCCAGAGCGGACAGATGCTGTTTGCGGCCGCGGTGATGGCGTGGTGCGACTGGGTGCTGTTCCTGGTCGTCGTCTCGATGGCCCCGTTGCTGTGGGGTGTGAACCGCCACTTCCGCGAACGCCTGAGCCGCGAGTCGCGGGCGACCACCGAAAGTTTCAGCCGCGTGACCGCCACACTGGCCGAGTCCGTCAATGGCATCCGGGTGACCCAGGGTTTCGTCCGGCAGCAGGTCAACGCCGGGCTTTTCCGCAGCCTGCTCTACGACCACTCGCGCTACAATATCATGCTCGCCCGCACCTCGGCGATCCTAGTGCCGTTGCTGGAGCTGAACAGCCAGTTTTTCGTGGCGATTCTGCTGATGGTCGGCGGCTGGCGGACCTTTCACGACCTGATGACCATGGCCGAGCTTATCCAGTTCTTTTTCCTCGCCAATCTCTTCTTCTCGCCCATCGCCGCCCTGGGCAACCAATACAACCAGGCGCTGATCGCCATGGCGGGCGCGGAGCGGGTCTTCCGGCTCATCGATGTGAAGCCTGACTGGGAGGATGACCCGGCGGCGACCGACCTCCCCGACCCGCGTCAAGCGGGCGGACCGGGGGCATCCTGCCCGGCCAATCTGGCGCCGGGCGAAGGCGGCCCACAAAAGGTCGCGCCAGGCCAAGGGGTGAGGGTGGAGTTTCGTGACGTCACGTTTGGCTACGATCCCGCGCGGCCCGTGCTGCACGGCGTGGATTTTGTCGCCGAGCCTTGCCAGACCATCGCCCTCGTCGGCCACACGGGCAGCGGCAAGAGCTCGATCATCAATCTCGTCGCCAAGTTTTATCTGCCGACGGCGGGCGAACTGCGCATCGACGGGCGCGAGGTGCGCACGCTCACCGGCCGTTCGCTCCACCGGCAGACGGGCATGGTGCAGCAGCAAAACTTCCTTTTCAGCGGCACGGTGCTCGACAACATTCGACTGAGCCGCCCCGAGGCGACGGACGAGGATATCCGCGAGACCGCCCGCCGGCTTGACTGCCTCGACATCCTTGAGGCGCTGCCACTGGGCCTGTTGACCGAAGTGGGCGAGCGGGGCGCCGGTCTCTCGGTGGGGCAACGGCAACTCATCTGCTTCACCCGGGCGCTGCTGGCGGAGCCGCGCCTCGTCCTCCTCGACGAGGCCACCAGCTCGATTGATGCGCTCACGGAGGCACGGCTCCAGAAGGCGCTGCTCAAACTGTTGCACGGCCGCACCAGCTTCATCGTGGCGCACCGGCTGAGCACCATCCGTCATGCCGACTGCGTGCTGGTGCTCGACCAGGGTCGCATCATCGAGCGTGGCACGCACCGCGAGTTGCTGGCGCTCGGGGGTCATTACGCGTCCCTTTATGAGCAATTTGTGCGGGTGGACGACCGGAGCTGAGGCACGCCGGCCCTCGGAAAATTACAAGATTCTCCTAGGCAAACCGCCCAAACACACTCTATAAAGGCGTTGTCTTCACCCGAAGGCACCCTAAACAAAAAATCAATATGGCTAAAAAACCCGCTCGTAAACCGAACGCTGCATTCATGAAACCGGTCACGCCTGACGCCACGCTCGCCGCGGTGGTTGGCGCAGCCCCGCTCCCCCGCACGGAGCTTACCAAGAAACTCTGGGCCTACATCAAGAAGAACGGCCTCCAGGACAAGAAGGTCAGAACCCAGATCAACGCCGACGACAAGCTGAAGCCCGTGTTCAACGGCAAGAAGGCCGTCAGCATGTTTGAAATGACCAAGCTCGTCTCGGGCCACGTCAAGTAATCGAACTCAAGTTTTCCAATCCGAACCGCCGTGCCTCAGCCCGGCGGTTTTTTTGCGCCCAAACAAAACTTGACAAGATAGCTAAGTGATATCACAAAGCTAGCAAATACACCTCCTAACTGCCATGAGCACCTCCGCCTCACCCCTGCACACCCAGAATCTCGAACGGCCGACTCGCGCGACGAGCGGCTGGGTCTTTCTCTTCATCAATCTCGCGCTCTTCGCCGTCGCAGCCTGGTTGCTCGTCACGGGCATCCGCAACCACGCGGGCGCCGGCCAGGCGATCGCGGCGATTGTGACCCTGGTCGTCGGTTTCGTAATGTGGAGCGGCTTCTTTACCCTGCAGCCCAACGAGGGCGCCGTGCTGATCCTGTTCGGCAGCTACCGTGGCACGGTGCGCGACAGCGGTTTCTTCTTCACCAATCCCTTCAACAAGAAGCTCAAGATCTCCCTGCGCGCCCGCAACCTCAACGGCGACAAGCTCAAGGTGAACGACAAGCGGGGCAATCCCATCGAGATCGCCGCCGTGGTCGTCTGGCGCGTGCGCGACACCGCCCAGGCCGTGTTCGATGTCGACAATTACGAGACCTACGTCCGCATCCAGAGCGAGTCCGCGCTCCGGCACGTCACCACCGCCTACGCCTACGATGACGGCGACGGGGAGACGAACGAGCTGACCCTGCGCGGCGGCAGCGACGAGGTTTCCGCGGCCCTGACCAAGGAACTGCAGGAACGCCTCGACCGCGCCGGCGTGCAGGTGGAGGAGGCGCGGCTCACCCACCTCGCCTATGCGCCCGAGATTGCGCAGGCCATGCTGCGCCGCCAGCAGGCCGAGGCGGTGATTGCCGCCCGCAAGAAGATCGTCCACGGCGCCGTGAGCATGGTGGAAATGGCGCTCAACGAACTCTCGGCGAAGAACGTCGTGACCCTCGACAATGAGCGCAAGGCGGCGATGGTCTCCAATCTGCTCGTCGTGCTCTGCGGCGAATCCGAGGCCCACCCGGTCATCAACACCGGCACCCTCTACAATTAAGCGCCCCCCGGCGCCCCCGTCATGCAATACAAGGTAATCGTCATCAAGGCCCCCAACGGCCTGCTGGGTTCACAGTTCGAGGCCGCGGCCGAGAAGCTGGCCAATGCGGTCAACGAGCAGATCGCCGCCGGCTGGGAACCGCAGGGCGGCGTCTGCAGCGCTGAGACCAAGCCCTTCAAGACGCCCTGTCTTTTTCAGGCGATGATCAAGTCGCGCTGATTCCCGCCATGCCCCGGACACCACTGGATGAGGAGCCGGAATTTTTCGCCGCCCCGGCCGGGACGAGGGTGCGCGTGCTCACCGGGTTCAGCTTCGCGGTGATTGCCGGATTCGTCGTGTTCAACGTTTTCCTCGCGCGGGAAATGCGCGCGGCGCCGCGCGTGTTCTGGCCCATGGTCCTGGCTCCCTGCATCGGGCTCGCCGTGGTCATTCCGGTCGTCCTCCACGCCTGGGTGCGCGGCTACCGGCTGGCGCCGGGCGAGTTGCAGGTGGTGCGGCTGGGGCGGGTCAACCGCTTTGCCCTCGCCGGCCTGGAACGGGCCGAATTTGTCGCAAACGCCCTGACGGGGGCGCGCAAGACCTGGGGCAATGACGGCGCCGGCGCCATCACCGGCGATTTTCGCAGCGACGCGCTGGGCAAGTTCGAGGTGCTGGCGACCTATCCCGGGCGCACCGTGGTTTTGAGCTGGCCGGACCATCGGCTGGTCGTGTCACCGGAGCAGCCGGAAAAATTTGCCGAGGCCATCCGCCTTCGGGCAGGATTGCGTCGCTGATCCCATGCCGGCTGAAGAACGCAAAGCCTTCCTGTTGCGCATCGACCCCGCATTGTGGGCCGAGCTGGAGGCCTGGGCGGCGGACGAACTGCGCAGCGTGAACGGCCAGGTCGAATACCTGCTGCGGCAGGCGGTGCAGAAGCGCCGGAAGGCGGCGGCGGAAAATCAGGACGGCAAATAACTCCGGCCGGGCGGGCCGGAGCGAGCGCGGATTCTGGATTGCGCGGGGCACACCGGCGGAGTTTGCTGCGCAGCACCCGTCCCCCACGCATGCGCCGCAGACTGAGAAAATACCGCATCCCGCTCGCGCTGCTCGGCATTGCCCTCGTGGCACTCGCCGCCGGTCGTTGGGGCCATGAGAACGTGCGGCAGGGGATGCTTGCGGAGCTCAGGCGCGACGCGACCGCCTTCGCCGCCGCTTTCAACCCTGAGGAACTCGGTCAGCTGGCAGGCACACATGCGGATGCCGGCACTCCCGCTTACACGGTTCTGAAGCAGCGGTTGATGCGGCTCCGCACCGTCGATCCGAAAATACGTTTTGCCTACATTTTCCGGCAGGTGGCGGAGACCGACCGGGTTATTTTCTTGGCAGACTCCGAGCCGCCGGATTCGCCGGAGATTTCCCTGCCTGGCGATGATTACACCGAGGCCGCACAATCGCCCGGGTTGCAGGAAATCCTGCGCACCGGCCGGCCGACGACCGAGGGCCCGCTGAAAGATGAGTTTGGCACTTGGGTCACGGGCTATGCCACCTTGGCGGGCAAGCCTGGCGGCGCCAAGGAAGTGCTTGGTCTGGATGTGGCCGCGCTCGACTGGCAGCGCCGGCTCTGGGGCGGGGGGCTGCAGTCCATTATCTACGTGCTCATTTTGCTGGGCCTGCCGCTGGCAGGCTACGTCATTATGAGCCGGCAACTGGAGCAAAATAAAATCATCCGCAATCTGTTCGAGGCGATGGAGCAGAGCCCTTCCGCCGTGATGATTCTTGATCTCGGCGAACATATCGAGTTCGCCAACGCCGGTTTCTGCCGTCAGACTGGCCATGCGCGCCGCGAACTCATCGGCCGGCCCTGGCGCGATATCCGTGCGTCCGACATGCCTGCCGAGTTGTCGGCCGAGTTGGGGCCGACGGTGCGCGCCGGCCGGGTATGGACTGGAGAATGGTTCGAGCGCCGTCGTGACGGGAGCCGGTATCCGGTCCGTTGCAGTGTGACGCCGGTGCAGCACCGCACCGGCGAAATCGCCTGCTTCGTGGCCCTCTTCGAGGACATGACTGCCATCCGGCACAATGAGGCCGTGCTCCGCGAATCTCTCGGGCGCGCGGAGGCCGGCGACCACGCCAAGGGCCAGTTTCTTGCGATGATGAGCCACGAGGTCCGCACACCGCTCAACGGCATCGTGGGTTTCACCAATCTGCTGATGGAGACCCCGCTGACTGCGGAGCAGCTGGAATACATGCAGACCATCCACCAGAGCGCCGAGTCACTCATCCAGCTTACGAGCGACATTCTGGATTTTGCCCGGATCGAATCCGGCAAGTTCAAGCTCGAGCCGGAGCGTTGCGACCCGCGCGCCTGTCTGGAGGATGCGCTCGACCTGCTCGCCACCCGCGCGGCCGACAAGGGCCTGGAGCTGTTGCACTGGGCCGACGAAGATGTGCCGCCGGCGGTATGGGCTGACACGGGCCGGCTGCGGCAGGTGCTGATCAACCTCATCAACAACGCCGTGAAGTTCACCGACACGGGCAGGATCGAGGTCACGCTATCGGCCCGCCGGCTCGCAGCTTCCGGCGAGACCGTGCCGGAGTGGGAGCTGCAGTTCACCGTGCGCGACACCGGTCC
>CAJBES010000144.1 GCA_903952145.1 uncultured Opitutaceae bacterium
GCTCCCCCGCCTCATCCCCAAGACCAAGGCGAAGCTCCGGGGGGAACTGCCCGCCTCGCTCATGTATTGCTGTGGCGGGGACCGGACCTTCTTCAAGGCCCACGACATCCACCCCGCCGAGTTTCTGACGCTGGTCTGGCGACACCTGCAGGACGACTCCGCCGTGATCAACTGGGTCGTGCAGCGCAGCAAGTCGGCACGTTATTGAAGATTTCCAAAAGCAGTGACGCCTGACTGAGGTGGCGCACTCCTTCGAGCCGACGCCGTCACATCCTTGAGCTAGTCCCAGTCGGACTCATGCCGTTCGCCGTAGGCCGCGAGCTTGCTCGCGCTCGGGCAAGCGCCCGCCAGCGGGCGGCCTACCGTGGCACCTTTTGATTGGCGCCACTGCTCGGTGATTCGAGTTCAACTGCATGAGTTTTTGGCTCGGCAGGATATTCTTTGCTTCCGAACGGCGCAGGGACAGTTCCCGGCGCAGGGACAAGCCGCCGCTTGCTCGCGCCTGTTTGCCTGCAGCACTTGTGATGGTCCGCGGTGGGGGCGTTGCTTGACGACGCCCGGGGCAACCATCGTGGGCGCGGATCAACCGCGCCTCCTCTACTCTACAGCAACTCCCCCTGTTCCCCGCCAGCCGGCCGCACGCCGAGGAACTTTCCGTAGCGTTCGATCCAGTCATCGAGCTTGTCCAGGTAGTAGCTGGCATCGTAGGGCGCCAGCGCGGCGTCGAAGAGTTCGATCGGACGGGCGCGCTGCCAGTCACTGGTCTGACCCTTGGCCTTGGGGATGATGTAGTAGCTCACGCGTTCGCCCATCCGTGGCCGCGGGGTGAGTTGCAGCGCCACCTCCGCGGAGGCGCGCCGGGGCTTCCCGCCCGCGGCGATGAGTTTTTCGTAACTGTCCGGATTCTGACTCAGGGTCTCGGTCTTGGCGATCTCGGCCACCGGCAACTCCCGGAGTTCGAGTTTCCGCCGGGTGCTTTCCAGTAGGACGAGGGGGGACTCGGCCGAAGCCCCGAGGATGAAGTGGATGAACTGGTCGCTCAGCGCCTTCAGGAAGGGCTCGATCCCGCGCGAACGGAGGGCGCTGCCACGAATCGTGATCTTCCGGCCGTCGTAGAGCGCATAATTTTTGGCCTTGTAGCACCACATCGCGGTGTAGCGTCCGTCGTATTCGAGTTCGATGCCCGCCGGCAGGATCGGGGCCACCAGCGCCAGCAGTTCTTCCGGCGCAGCATGATGGCGCGCCGACGCAAGGTAGATGCCGTCGGTATCCGCCTCGAGGATGGTGCAGCCGTGGCGGGTAAACTCGTCAATGAGTTGCTGGAGCAGTTCACGGCCACGCCGGGTGACCTCCGCGGCGAGTTCGCCATCGCCGAAACGCGCGCCGGAAAAGCCCAGGTAGCCGTAGAAGGAGTTGATCAGGATCTTGAAACTCGCCTGCCGGGCCTGGGCCTCGGCCCGCTCCTCCCCGGTCGGTGCCGTGCGGGCCAGCTGTTTGTATTTCAGCCGGTAATCACGCAGGCTGGTCAGCAGGGGAAGGAACACCCCGAGCGGGTCGTTCCTTGGATTGCGCCCGATGTGCAGGAGCAGGCTCGGGTAGAGCGAGGCCACATCAAAGTGGAGCACCTCCCGGAAGACACCTTCCTGGAAGCTGCGGGTATAACCGCCTTCGAAGGGCGACACCTCCGGCGGCGCCGGGCACGCATGGCGCCTATGGTAATAGCTCTCCAGGAAGAGCAGGTCGATTTTGCCGGTCGTCCCCCGCAGGGTTGCATCCTGCAGCAGGATGGGAAAAACCTTCGTCTGCTCGAAATACGTCGGCAGCAGGCGATCGGCGATGCCCTGGGTTTCGCGCAGGTCGTCGCCCAGATAGGCGAGAAATTTCTCCCGGTCCTGCCGGTAGGTCCCGTGAATCCGGTTGCCCGGCAGGTAGGTGCGTGCGGCGCTGTCCTCCTCGGTGATGCCGAAATACACGGCCACGTCCTTCAGGCCGAAGGACTTGAGCTCGCGCGCCGTGAGGTCATGGAGCAGCACCAGCAGATAGGTGTCCACCACCGCCCGCCCCGGCAGATCGCAGCGCGGAAAATCCACCCAACGCTCCGCCACCTTCAGCCGGCTGTTGCGAAAGCGCGCCCGCTGGCCGAAGCGACCCCAAGCGCAGGGCACCTGGTGGCGCTTGCAGCGCTGGCGCAGGTAATCGAGGTCAAACTTGAAGATATTGTGCCCCTCGATGACGTCCGGATCCTCATGCTGGAGCACCTCATTGAGTCTCTTCAGCAGTTGCTGTTCGGCCGCATCGGTCTCTTCCGGCAATACCAACAGCTGCTCCCGGCCATTGAGCCGCAGCCCGATCGCCAGCACCCGATCATCCGGCCTGGCGGCATCGCTGAATCCGCCGTCCGCTGAGCCGGTTTCAATGTCTAACTGGCAGCGGCGCAGCTGGTGGAAGCTCATCTCCCGATACAGCCGCAGGCGATTTTGCAGCAAATACTGGCTTTCAAACGGCCGGACTTGATCGAGATCATCCGGCGCGATCAATTGCTGGAGCCCCGCATAAGCCTCCAGGCTGTCCGCCTGCGCCAGTCGGGTGTATCGCCCTTCCCCATGCAGATGCTCCAGTGTCACCCCGGCGATGGCTGGATTGGCCGCAGTCTGGCTCAGCCAGGCGAAGGGGCGGAAGTCGGCGGTGTGTTCCGTCCGCGCGCCGTCCGCCGTCGCCATGGACAGGCGGACGCGCCCTTCGTCGTCAATCCACAGTCCGCAGATGTTTTCGGCACCGCCGTTGTTCATGATGCCCGGGGCGGGTGGCCCATGACCGGATTCCGCCCCGCGGGGAAATCAAAATGACGGCCGGAAATAGACCATGGTCACAGCCAGGGCAACAAACGCCAGGGCCGCATAGCTGAGCAAACCGCGCAGTTGCGGTCGGCGATAAACCACCCCGGCCTGCGCCGCGAGACCGAGCCAGCAGAACAGCTTCACGATGACCCACCCGGTCGCAAAGGGGATTTGGTTCAGCGTGAGCATGCCGAAGCCGCTGATAAACATCAGCAGGGCCGCGACCCCCGTGATGATGACGGTCTGCCGCCGGTTTTCGGGGGCGGGATTCGCGAACGCCATGAAAGTGTGCGCAATGAGCACAATCAGCGAGAGGATGTGCAGGATTTGATAGTAGGGCAGTCGTTCCATGGTGTGTGGGTTGTGGGAAAAAGTAACACCCCGCCTGTGCCGTGTACCCAAAGGCTCAGGACCTTTTATGTTTAGGTGGGCGCCTCCTCCGCAGCGTCTGCCCTCCGGTTTACGGCCTGGCATCTTCCACGGCGGGTTCGGCTCCCGTAATGATTCAAGGCAAAGAGCAGTTATTGAAAGCACCTCGAACACTGCAGGGTGTTACCACCAAGGTAGGCCGCACCCCGCCCGCGTCAAATGCGAATCACGATTCGATGATCGACGCGTCGAGGTGCTGGATGATGAGTTCCTGGAGGGTCGCCAGAAACAGGTAGCACAGGAACGCCCGCCGCACCGGCTCCGCGAGCTTGGCCAGGGCCACGTCGCCGCTCTCCAAGGTCTCCTCTTTCAGCGAATGCAGCTGCCGGGCGCGCAGGCCGAGGCGGACCGCCGCACAGGCGCGCACGATGGGCTCGGCGTTTTTCTCGTCGATGGCGATGACCCCATCGGAAAAGAACTCCCCGTCGAAAAGGGCCAGCAGCGTGCGCACCTCGTCGTTCTGTGCCGTCAGCAGTTCATCCACCCAGGCCCCGTGAAAATCCGCATCCAGATCGGAGATGGTCAGCGGCGCCGCCAGGCTCAGCTCGAGTTCGCCGGAGCTTTCCCGGATGACGTCCAGCAACGGCGCCACGACCGGCAGGCTGAGCTTGACCTCAATGCGCTTCATCGGGCTCCAGGATGGCCGTCAGGTGCCACTGCTGCAATGTAAAGGCATAGGCCTCGGCCTTCTCGCGCAGTCCGCTCCAGACCACGGACCGGCCCTGCTCATGCACCTCCAGCATGAGCCGCCGGGCCCTGGCCTCCTCGTAACCGAACACTTTCCTGAAGACCATCACGACATAGGACATGAGGTTGACGGGGTCGTTCAGCACCACGACGCGCCAACCCCCCTGCAGTGCAAGTTCGGTCTCGCTGATGGGCGCAGGCGCCGTGTGGCCCTTGGCTTGGACGCTGGTCATGCCTGGCCCGCGCCCGCGCGCACTGCCGCCGCAATCCGGGCCTCGACCTCCGCCACCGGCACCTTGACGACTTCCTTTTGCGCCCGCCACTTGAGCTCGATGATGCCTTCCTTGAGTCCCCGGCCGCCCACGGTAAGTCGCAGCGGAATCCCGATGAGGTCGGCATCCTTGAATTTGACGCCCGGTCGTTCAGCCCGGTCATCGACCAGCACCTCCGCCCCCGCCTGTTCCGCGGCGGCGCCCAGCCGGCGCGCCAGTTCCATGGCCTCGGGCAATTGCGGGTCCAGCACGCAGACCAGCACCTGAAAGGGCGCCACGTTCCAGGGCCAGACGATGCCGTCGGCGTCGTGACTCTGTTCAATCACGGCCTGCAGCGTGCGGCCGATGCCGATCCCGTAGCAGCCCATCACCATCGGGTGCGACTGCTTCTGGTCGTCGGTAAATGCCGCGCCATATTTTTCCGAGTATTTGGTGCCGAGCTTGAAAACATGCCCGACCTCGATGCCCCGGCGGACTTGCAGCGGCTGCCCCGACTTCGGGTCCGGTTCGCCCGGACGCACGCGGCGGAAATCGCCAAACTTCGTGATGGCGAGATCGCGCGTCACGTTGACGTGGCGCACGTGGAACCCGTCCTTGTTCGCTCCGGTCGTGCCGTTGCCGATGAGCCGGATCGCGTGGTCCGCGAAAATGCCCGCCAGCGCCCCGGCCTGCCTGATCGTGCCCTTGACGGTGCCAAGGCTGCCGGGTTTCGCCCCCATGACGGGTTCGATCTCTGCCGGCGTCGCCGCCCGCACCACCCCGAAACCCAGGACGCCAAGCTTCGCCTCCTCCAGCTCGTCGCTGCCGCGTAGGATCACCGCAAACGGTTTCCCGTCACCGACGTAAACGAGCGTCTTGAACTGTTGGTCGGCCGGCACGGCGTAGGGCGCAGCCTCCAATGCCGCGATCGTCACCACGCCCGGCGTGGGAAACTCCTCGATCGCCGCGACCGGGGCGGCGTCCGGCAGGTCCACCGGGACGAGCGCGCTGGTCGCCTTTTCGCGGTTGGCCGCGTAACCGCTGGCTTCATTGTAGATCACGTCGTCGTCGCCGATTTCCGCCGGCACCATGAATTCGTGGGAGAAACTGCCGCCCATCACCCCGGTGTCGGCCTCAACTGCGATGGCGTGGGCCCCGACACGGCGGAAGAAATTTTCATAGGCCGTCTTCATCGCAAAATAGCTCCTGATCGCGTGCTCGTCGTCCACGTCGAACGAGTAGGCGTCCATCATCACGAACTCCCGCGCGCGCATCAGGCCGTAGCGCGGGCGGATCTCGTTGCGGAACTTCGTGCCGATTTGAAAAAAGTTTTTCGGGAGGTCGCGGTAGCTCGTGATCTCCGCCTTCACCAGCGGGGTGATGACCTCCTCGTGGGTCGGCCCGAGCACGAACTCCGGTTCCTGGGGGCTGCGCTGGCCGTCACCGGAACTGTCCGCCCGGAACATGATCTCCCGTGCCGCGGCCCAGCGCGGCCCCTGCTGCCAGTTCTCCGCCGGGTGCAGGTGCGGCATCGCCAGCTCGATGCCCCCGCCGCGTTCGATCTCCTCCCGGCAGATCTGCGAGATTTTTTGCAGCACGCGCAGCCCCAGGGGCAGATAGGTGTAGAGGCCCCCGCCAAGCTTCCGCACAAGGCCCGCCCGCACGAGCAGCTTGTGGGAGGCGATTTCCGCGTCCGCGGGGCTCTCCTTGAGGGTGGGGATAAAATACTGGGACCAGAGTTTCATGCAGCCCGCCACGAAGACAGTCGGCCGACACCGGCGCAAATTTATTTGCGCGCCGGGGCCCGGGGGTTGTTTATCGCCCTACCATGCCAGCCCCGCGCCGCCAACCCAAGCCCTGGCCCATGAAATGGATCGTCCTGGTGATTGTCCTCAGCCTCGGCGCCTACACCTACCTGACACTGCACTACCGGAAGCAGCACCGGTCCTTTGAGCCCTACGAGGACATCCGGGACCGCGCGAACACGCTGCGCCTCCTGTCCGCCGGTTTCCAGCGCATCACCGTGAACGCCCAGCGGCCCGCCGACCCACAACCCATTTCGGGTGGGGCCAGGATCACCCCGGCCCCGGGCGGCTTGCCGGAAGCCCTGCGCGTCACGCTCGTCGCCCCACCGCAACTGCCCGCCGATTATCTCCGCGTGACGGCCGCTCCGTCGGGCAGGACGCGGTTGCCCTACCCGGTCCAGTTCACGTGCTCGGTCGGCGACCATCACCAGCAGTTCGCCGGTGTGCGGCTCTACCTCCGGGCTGACCAGATTATGATCGTGCCCGAGTTTGAACGGCTGGGCGGCCAACTGCTCGCGCGCAGCCGCGAGAGCTTCGTGCTGGTCACCGTGCCCGCCGGCGCCCTGAAGCCGGGGCGCTACCAGGTTTCATTGATCGGCGCGCGCACCTCGCAAACCTGGCCGTTGCAAGTGCATTGACGCGCCGCCCGGGTTCCGTGAGAAACAGCGCACCACTGACATGAGCACCGGCAACGGCCAGTCCACCCCGCCCCCATCGAACGCCTTGGCGACCACGATCAAGCCCACGGACTTGCGCGGCATTCTGAAATACGTGCCGCGTTTCCAGGGGCAGATCTTCATCATCGCGCTGGACGGCTCGATCATCGCGGATGAGAACTTCAGCAACCTCCTCGTGGATGTCGCCGTGCTCCGCAGCCTCGGGATCAAGGTGTTGTTGGTCCATGGCATCGGCCTGCAGATCCAGGAGCTCTCCACCCTGCGCGGAGTGCCCATCACCGATGCCTTTGGCACCGGCGTCACCGATGCCGCCACCCTGGATCTGGCGATCCGCGCCTCATCGCGCGTATCGCATCTGATCCTCGAGGGCCTCACGCAGAACAACCTGAAGGCCGTCATCACCAACTCCGTCCGCGCCCTGCCCCTCGGCATCATCAAGGGCGTGGACCAGCAGTTCACCGGCAAGGTTGAGCGCATCGACAAGGATTTTCTCATCAGCCTCATCAACGAACAGGTCGTGCCCCTCGTCTCCCCGCTCGCCTTCGGCCCCGACGGCAAAACCCTTCGGGTCAATTCCGACCTCCTGGCCGCGGAACTAGCCGAGGCGCTCCAGGCCACCAAGGTCATCTACCTGACGCCGCACGCCGGCCTGGAAATCAACGGTGAACTCCGGCCGCAGGTCGCGGTTGGCCTGCTGCGCAAGGTGTTGGAGGAAACCCCGGAGCAGATTCCGGAGATCAACCGGTCCAAGGCGCTCAATGCCGTCCGCGCCATCGACACCGGCACCCCGCGGGTTCACATCGTCGACGGTCGCATCTTCGACGGCCTGCTCAACGAGATTTTTTCCAACGAGGGGGTCGGCACGCTCATCTACGGCAACGACTACCAGCAGATCCGCAAGGCCACCCGGCGCGATGTGCGTTTCATCCACAGCCTCACCCGCGCCGCCGTAAAGCGCGAGGAGTTGATCTACCGCACCCAGCAGGCCATCGAAAAAAACATCGACCAGTTCTTCGTCTTCGAGATCGACGAGAACGTCATCGCCTGCGTCACCCTCATTTTCTATCCCGACAAGCCGCTGCTAGCCGAGGTCGGTTCCCTCTATGTGCTGCCGTTTTACCAGAACCGCGGCATCGGCAAAAAGATGGTCGATTATGGCTGTCTGATCGCAAAGGAGCGGGGGGTCGCGCAAATCATCGCGCTTTCGACCCAAAGCTTCGGCTTCTTCACCAACACCTGCGGCTTCGAGGAGGCCGACAAATCCATTCTGCCAGAGGCCCGGCTCAAACTTTACGATGAAAGCGGCCGCAACGCGAAAGTGCTGACCAAATCGCTTGTCTGAGCCGTGCACGCCCCCGCCTCCGCCCGCCCTGTGTCGCGACTACAGCTTGCGCTCATGGATCTGAGATGCTGGACCGCATTTTTGCTGCTCGGCGCCGGCGCCGGGTGCGTGCATGACCGCGGCCATTCGCACGGAACCGCGGGCCGGACCGCCGCACCGGTCGTGCGAACCATCCGCGTGACCCAGGCCCCCGACAACGGGGCGAATCCGTGGAGCCACCTCGATTTTCACAACGACCCCGCCGCCTTTCAATTTGCGATCGTCGCCGACCGCCACGGTGGCAATCGTCCCGGGATCTTTGAGGAGGCCATCCGCAAGCTAAACCTCCTGCAGCCGGAATTCGTCATGTGCGTGGGCGACCTGATTGAGGGTTACAGCCACGACCCGGCTATGGTGAAAGCGCAGTGGGATGAATTTCAGGGCCTCATCCGTGTGCTGGAGATGCCGTTCTTTTATGTGCCAGGCAACCACGACCAGACCAACCCGACCATGGCCGGCCTCTGGCAGGAACGCTTCGGCCGGTCCTACTACAGCTTCGTCTATCGCGACGTGCTTTTCCTCTGCCTCAATTCGCAGGATCCGCCCACGCACCAACTCGGCGCCGCCCAGGCCCAGTGGGTCCGGGACACCCTCGCCGCCCATCCGGCGGTGCGCTGGACACTCGTCTTTCTCCACACGCCCTTGTGGGAAGAGTGGGAGGAAGGCACGCCCGGGGACCGTCGCTGGCAGCCGGTGGAAGCTGCGCTCCAAGGCCGCAACCACACCGTTTTCGCCGGACACAATCACACTTACCTCAAGAGAGGACGTCACGGTGCCCGCTACTACACCCTTGCCACCACCGGCGGCGGCAGCGATCTGCGCGGCACGGCCTACGGGGAAGTCGACCAGGTGGCATGGGTCACCATGACCGACACCGGACCGGTCGTCGCCAACCTGCTGCTCGACGGCATCCAAAGCGATGACATCCGCACGCCCGTGATCAAGGCCGCGGTGGATGCCCTCGCCAGCAACGTTTTCACCTCGGACATCATCTGGCTGTCGGGTGCCACGCCGCCCGCGCGCAGTCTGGAAATCCGGTCCGCCAATCCTTCCACCGTCCCCGTGGATATCACCTTCCAACTGACCGCCCACGACGGCTTGGCGGCGAAGATTTCCCCGAGCCTCGCCGCCACTTTTGACGGCCGCTCCATCTTCACTCTTCCGCCCAAGGGCAGCCGGACCTTCGAGCTGCAGCTGGCGGGCGAACTCCCCACCCATCCCCATCAGGCGCAGGTCGCCGCCAAGCTCGCCTGGGAAGCCCGCCTGCAACCCGCCGGTTCGGGCCCCCTGCAACTCAAGGAGTCCGTCATCATCCCGATCGTGCCCGTCCTGAAACTGCCGGCCATCGAAGGTCCGGTTGGCATCGATGGGGCGGCGGCGGACTGGCCGGACGCGCTGTTTTATGCTGTCACCGACACGCCCGCCCTCCGCTCCGACCGCGAGGGGTGGACCGGACCCGCGGATTGCAGCTTCCGCCTCGGTTTCGCGCGGGACGCAATCAACCTGTATGCCATCGTCGAGGTAAAGGATGACAGCATTGTCTCCCGGGCTGCCCTCCCGCCGTGGAAACAGGACGGCATCGAGTTGCGCATGGATTTCCGCCCGCCCGCCGTGCAGCGCGCGCCGCAAGTCGATGAAAACGGCCTGTTGGTCATCGGTGCCTCACCCGCACCCGGCGACGGTCTCGACCCGGGCTACATCGTCGCCCCATCATCACTCCCGGCGGGCACGACTGTGTGCACCCGTCGCACCGCCGAGGGCTACATTTTCGAGGCTGCCATTCCCCTGCAGGCGCTCGTTGCACGCTACGGCAATCAATGGGAAAAGGACGGACTCCGCGTCAATGTGGCGGTCAATGATCACGACGGCAGCGAACAGGCCCAGCTCTGGTGGCAGCCCGATTGGCGCACGCTCGGCAATATCCCCGGCTCCGGCACTTTGTTTCCATAGTGAGCAAATCCGGTCACCCCACCGCATGACCCTCCGTCTCGGCTGCGCCCAGTTCACCGCCCGCAACGGCGATGCCGCCGCCAATCTGGCGACCATTGCCCGGTTGGCCGCCACCGCCGCGCGCGATCGCGTCGCCCTGCTGGTCCTGCCGGAACTAGCCGTGACCGGTTACGCGCGACCGGACATCGTCGCCGCGGCCGCCGAGCCCGTGCCCGGTCCGGCCACCGCGCGACTGGGCGCGATCGCGCGGGAGCATGGCCTCGCCCTCGCAACGGGTGTGGTTGAGCGCGACGGCGTCACCGGACTTGTTTACAATACCATGCTGCTCCTCGACCGGGCCGGTGTTGAATGTCTGCGGTATCGCAAGGTGCATCTCTGGGACACCGAACGCGCCTGGGCCACCGCGGGAGACTCCTTTCCCGTTGGCCGCTGGGAGGAAACCCCGCTGGGCATGTGGATATGCTACGACAGCCGCTTCCCGGAAGCGGCCCGCACCTTGGCCAAGGCCGGGGCCGAACTGGCGCTCGTGGCCGCCGCGTGGCTGGGCCCGGCGGAAGAGTGGGAACTCGCCCTCCGCGCCCGTGCGATGGACAACGGCATCTTTGTGGCCGGCTCGGTGCACCTGGGACGGCATTTTCACGGGACGGCTCTCATCGCCGATCCCCACGGCAACATCCTTGCCCGGGGGCGTCCCGGCGAGGACAGTGTCATCAGTGCCGATTTGGATTTCGACGCGGTCAAAAGCTTTCACCAGCGCATCCCGCTGCTCCGGCATCTGCGGCCGGAGAGTTACCGGTAATCCGTCAACCCGGAGCGGTGGCCGCTAATTCCGCCGCGCCTGCCGCAGGCGGTCGAGGAACACCGCGGTGATGATCACCGCGCCGATGATGATTTCCTGAAAATAGGTCGGCCAGCCCATCTGTTGCGAGCCGTTGCGCAAGACCGCCATGATCAGCGCCCCGATCATTGAACCCAGCACCGTGCCCACGCCGCCGCTCAGGCTGGCCCCGCCGATGATCACCGCGGCGATGATGTCGAGTTCCACGCCGCTCGCCACCGTGGGGTCGCCCTGCCGGAGCCGCGAGAGCTGCATCAGCCCGGCCAGTCCGAACAGGCACCCGGCCAGTCCGTAGATGAGAATTTTGGTCCGCACGGTGGCCACGCCGCACAGCCGGGCGGTGGCCTCGTTCGAGCCGATGGCGAAAATATGCCGGCCGAAGACCGTGGCCCGCAGCAGCACCGCCGTAAGCCCGGCCAGCACGAGCGTGAGCCACGCGCCGGCGGGGAGCGCCCAGCCGAAGGGGTCGGCTGTCGTCATCCAATGGTTGATGGGCGAGGCGTCGTAATTGACCGTCTCATTGTTGGCGAGCCACTTGGCGGCGCCCCGCGCGATCCCGAGCGTGCCGAGGGTGATGATGAAGGGTGTCATCCTCAGGCCGGCGATGGCCGCGCCATTCAACAACCCGATCAGCCCGCCGGACGCGATCACCGCCACCACGACCGCCACCACCGGCCAGCCCTGCTGGATGAGAAGCGCCCCCACCACGCTGCAGAGCGCGATCACGGAACCCACGCTCAGGTCGATGCCGCCGCTCACGATGATCAGGGTCATGCCCAGCGCGCCAATGGCCACGATCACGGTCTGCGTCAGCACAATCTTGAAATTCGCGTAGCTGAGAAAGTAGCCGCGGATCTCACTGGACAGGGAGAAGAGTCCGATGACGAGCACCAGCCCGAGGAAGGGGCCGAATCTGGCGAGGAGGGTTTTCATTTTGTCGGGGTGTACAACGCGGTCTGCACAAATTTTGGCCTCACGCAGCGGCACCGGTTGCCGCGGTCATGAGCGTGGGCTCGGTCCATGCCGCCGTCGGCCGGCAGGCCACCACTTCGCCCCGGTGCATGACCGCGATGCGGTCGCACATGCCGAAAAGCTCCGGCAGATATGAGCTCACCATGACCACGGCGCAGCCTTGGTCGGCGAGCCGGGCGATCAGGTCATAGATCTGCGCCTTGCTGCCGACGTCGATGCCGCGCGTCGGTTCATCCAGCAGCAACACCCGCGCCGGATGCGCCAACAGGCGGGCCAGCGCGACCTTCTGCTGATTGCCGCCCGACAACTCGCCCACAGCCTGGTGCGGGTCGCGGGCCTTGATCGACAGGCTTTCCATCCACGGCTGTGTCGCCCCCGCCATCACCCTGGCCGGCAACCAGCCCCAGCGCGCCAAGGCGGGAAACTTGGTCAGGGTGGTGTTTTCGGCGATCGAAAGCGGGAGCATGAGGCCCTCTTCCTTGCGGTTTTCACTCAGGAAACCCACCCCGGCGGCCCATCGCCGGGCCGGTGTGGTCCGGACGGTCGGGCTGCGGTCCAAGCCGAAGGTCATGCGCAACAGTTCCGTCCGCCCCGCGCCGACCAAGCCGGCGATGCCCAGGATTTCCCCGGACCGGACCAGCAGGCCGCCGGTCGGTAGCTCCAGCAGTGGCTCCGCGATGCACGGACTGCGCCGGGGATAGAATTCCTGCACGTCCCGTCCGACCATGAGACGGACAATTTCCGCCTGCGCCGTCCCGGCCACCTCGCCCGTGCCCGCTTTCTGACCGTCCTTGAGCACGGTGAAGCGGCGCGCCACGCGGCGCACCTCCTCCAGAAAGTGACTGATGTAGATCACGCTCACCCCTTGCGCACCCAATTGATCCACCACGGTAAACAGCCGCGCCGTGTCGGCTTGGGTCAGACTGCTGGTCGGCTCATCCATGACCAGCACCCGGGGCTCCGTCAGCAGCGACCGCGCAATCTCGATGATCTGCTGCTCCGCGATGGAGAAAGTGGCGGCGGGCCGGTCGAGATCCAGGTGCTCGTGCTCGAGCCGGGCCAGCACGTGCCGGGCCTGGGCGCGGGCCGCGCGGCGGTCGATCCAACCCAACCGGTGCGGTTCCGCCCCCAGCACGATGTTTTCCCAAACGCTGAGATGCGGGGCCAGGCTGAGTTCCTGATGGATCATCGCCACCCCGCAACGCCGCGCGTCCAGGGTGTCGGCCGGCGCATAGGCCGAGCCGTCAATCTCCATGTGCCCCGCATCCGGCCTGAATTCGCCGCTGAGCACCTTCATCAGGGTGCTCTTGCCAGCGCCATTTTCCCCGATGAGTGCATGCACTTCTCCCGGGGCCACCTCCAGGTCAACACCGCGCAACGCCTGCGTCGCGCCGAAGGCCTTGTCGATGCCGGTGAGGCGAAGCCGTGGCGGGTTGCTCATGCTTGTCGTTCTGGCCTGCGGTTACGCTGGGCGCGCTGGCTTCCTCGTTCCGCTCGGAATGACGGATGGGGCCGCATGTTTACAGGAGACTGGCGGAGGTAATGCGGTCACTTCAACTATTTTCCCGGCGGCGGAAGGAGCAGATCAGCAACCGCGGGGTTGTCCATGTTCTCCCGTAGTGCCTAAATATTTGGCCGTCGTTCAGACGGCATCGCGCTAGTAGTAGTTGAGCATGACGCCGAGACGTTCCCGCCGGCGTATCCGGCCTTGGCCACA
>CAJBES010000145.1 GCA_903952145.1 uncultured Opitutaceae bacterium
CCGCGATGATGAGTTTCTTCATTTTTGTCTGACGTTACGATAAACCACCTCGGCTTGGCGAGGCTGGTTCCGCCGAGTTCGGCATTTTGGGTTCGAGCTAGCCATCAGCCCAACGTTGTCCGACATCAAGGACCACGCCGAGCGGTTTAAGGCCATCTTCGATAAGGCTGAACAATTCTCCCGGGAGTAACTGGGCTGCATCGGCGCCCAGGCTGGGACAGGGCACAGTCAGGGATGTCTGAGGTGGACCCCAAAAGTTGGACAGGTCGGATCGTTAACCCAAAGTCAGAACAACGATCCCAATGTCAAAAAAGCGACGCCAGCACAGTGCCCAGTTCAAAGCCCAGGTTGGTCTTGAAGCCCTGAAGGGCATCAAGCCGATCCATGCCATTGCCGCCCAGCACGGCGTGCATCCGGCCCAAGTGACCGCGTGGAAGAAGGAGGCGGCGGAACGGCTGCCGGAAGTGTTCGCCCGCAAGGCGGACCAGGACGCGGAGGCCGCCAAGGAACGGGAGAAGGAGCTGTTCGAGGAGATCGGGCGGCTGAAGATGGAGCTGGAATGGCTCAAAAAAAAAGCTGGCGAGCTCGAGCGTTGAGGAGCGCCGCCGCATGATAGAGCCGAAACATCCCCGCCTGCCGATTGTGCGGCAGTGCGAACTGCTGGGGCTGGCCCGGGCGAGCTACTACCACCAGCCCGAGCCGGAGACCGACGTGAACCTGCGGCTGATGCGGGTGATCGACGAGACGTATCTGGCGTATCCGGTCTTTGGCTCGCGCCAGATGACCCGCTGGCTGCGGCGGCAGGGGCACCGGGTGAACCGCAAGCGGGTGCGCCGGCTGATGCAGCAGATGGGACTGGAGGCGATCTACCGGAAGCCGAACCTCTCCCGGAAACATCCGCAGAACCCGATCTTCCGGTATCTGTTGCGGCGGCTGGTCATCGATCGCCCCAACCAGGTCTGGGCGATGGACATCACCTACATCCCGATCCAGGGCGGCTTCATTTATCTGTGCGCGGTGATCGACTGGTATAGCCGGGCGGTCCTCGCTTGGGAGCTGTCGAACACGCTCGACGCCGGCTTCTGCGTGCAGGCCGTGGCGCGGGCCTTGGCGCAGCACGGCGTCCCGGAGATCTTCAACACCGACCAGGGCAGCCAGTTTACCTCCGCGGAGTTTACCCAGCCACTCCTCGCCCGCGGGGTGAAGCTCTCCATGGACGGCCGGGGCCGGGCCTTGGACAACGTCTTCGTCGAGCGGCTCTGGCGCACGGTCAAATACGACGAGGTCTACCTGAAAAGTTACCGTTCCCAAGTAGACGCTTATACCAACCTGGAGACCTTCTTCCGGTTCTACAATGAGCGTCGTCCCCATAGCGCCTTCGGCGACGCCGATCCCAAGACGCCGATGGAGATCTACCGCCAATCCGACGCCCTTGCCATCAACCAATGATCCGCTATCACACCCTCCGTCGTCGGGCCGACTCCTGCGGCAAGCTTGATCGCTCCTGTCCTCGGAGTCGGCCAAGGCATCCCTTCTGCATCCGTCCATCCTAACTTAATCTCCTCGATCCGCTGTCCAACGGATGGGGTCCACTTCATACTTCACGCCGACCCTCCGCACCTATGGCTGGGGCGGTCTGACGATGATGGCGCTGCCCACGGCGACCTTGTTTGCGGCG
>CAJBES010000146.1 GCA_903952145.1 uncultured Opitutaceae bacterium
CACGCCGCGGTGCCCAACCACACGGGGGACTGGTATTTCACCGGCAAGTATCCCACGCCCGGCGGCTACCGCGTCGTGAACCAGGCGTATCTGAACTATTTCGAAAAAAGCGAAGGACGAAGCTACTAACCGGAGGACAGAATCCAGATGACAGAGGTCAGTCCAACCCATCGCTATTCTGTCGGCCCCCGTCCGGCTGTTCTCCGTCCTCTGCCGTCTGCCCCCTGATATGTCGCTTTCCTACGAATCCTCGGGTGTCCGCTACGACCAGCTCGATGCGTTCAAGCGGGCCTGTCAGCAGGCTGCGCGGCTGACGGCGCCACTGCTGCTGGATCATGGCTACTCGGAGCCTGCGACCACGCGCGGCGAGAGCGCCTACCTGATCGAGGCGGGGGACCACTACCTTGCCCACGTCGAGGAAGGGCTGGGCACGAAGAACCTCGTGGCCGATGCGGTCCACACAGCGACCGGTAAGTGCTTCTACCGCGAGATCGCCATCGACACGGTGGCGACCATCGTGAACGACCTCGCGACCTGCGGGGCGCTGCCCATCTCGGTGGCGATGCACGCGGCGGTGGGCGACTCGGGCTGGTTTGCCGACGCGACGCGGATGCAGGCGCTCGTGACCGGCTGGGCCGAGGGCTGCCGGCAGGCCGGCGCGGTCTGGGGCGGGGGCGAGACGCCGACCCTCAAGGACATCGTCAATCCGGACACCATCGTGCTCGCGGGCTCGGCCATCGGCAAAATCGCACCGAAGCACCTGCGCATCACCGGGGACGTGCAGGACGGCGACCGCATCATCTTTCTCGCGAGCTCGGGTGTGCAGACCAACGGGCTGAGTCTCTGCCGGCTCATTGCGGACAAACTGCCGCTGGGTTACCAGACTGCCATCGGCCACGGCGACCCGCGCAGCTACGGCGAGGCACTGCTCGCCCCATCGGTGATCTATGTGGCGTTTGTGCGCGAATGCCAGCGCCGCGGCCTGAAACTCAACTATGTGGCGCACGTGACCGGCCACGGCTGGCGCAAGCTCATGCGGCTGGAGGAGCCCTTGGTCTACGAGATCACCGCGCCCCGCGCGCCGCTCCCGCTGTTCAAATTTCTGGAGGAGGCGGGACCGATCGACCGCCGTGAGATGTATGCGACCTTCAATCAGGGCGTCGGCTTCGCGGCCTACGTGGCACCGCAGTCGGCCGACGCGGTGCTCGCCGCGGCGAAGGCGGCCGGCTACGACGCCTGGCTGGCGGGCCGCGTGAGGAAGGACGGCAGGCGCAAGGCCGTGGAGGTCCCCTCGCTCGGGCTCACCTTCGAGGGCGACACCCTGCAGGTGCGTTGAGCATCTTCGCTTGCCCCGCGGCAGACCGGCGCCGCGATTTTTCCGGACGGCCCCCTGCGCCGATCGACGCCATATGACGGATTGCAGACACGCCGCAGCATTGACCCGGCGGGTGCCCGTCGCAACGTTGGGCCACCTCCACATGCTCCCCATTGTTCAGATTTCCCTCGATCTCACCGATATCAATGAAGCCCTCGCCACCGCGACCCTGGCCCGGCGCGCGGGCGTTGACTGGCTGGAGGCCGGCACGCCATTTATCCTCGCCGAGGGCCTGCACGGTGTCCGGGCGCTGCGCGAACGGTTTCCCGGGGTGCCCATCGTGGCGGACCTGAAGACGATGGACGGCGGCTACCTCGAGGCGGAGATGATGGCCAAGGCCGGCGCGACGCATGTGGTCGTGATGGCGCGGGCGCATGAAGAGACGCTGAAATGCGTCGTCAAGGCCGGACGCGACCATGGGGTCAAAGTGATGGGCGACAACCTTGGCTGCCCCGACATGGTGGCCGGCGCGCGGATGATCGAGGACCTGGGCTGCGATTTTGTGATCCACCACATCGGCTATGATGAGCGCCGCGGCATTGCGGCCGCCGGCCGGCGGATGCCGAGCCCGCTCGACCAGCTGCGCGAGGTGGTCAAGGCCGTGCGGGTCCCCGTGCAGGCGGTCGGCGGGCTGACGCTTGAGCAGGCCGTGCGCACACCGGAGCATGGCGCGCCCCTCGTGGTGATCGGTGCGCCGCTGGCGGTGGATGCGGATGCGTTCCGGACCGCCGACGGCAACCTCGAGGGCACGCTGCGGATCATCTGCGAGCGGGTGCACGGCCACGGCGATGTGCCGGTCGGAAGGATTTTCCCATGACAAGTCCCGCGGTCGTCAACTACTCGTCCGAGCCCCACAGCGTCGAGCTGCGCGAATTCACCCGCCCCGAGCCGGGCCCGGAGGATGTCATCCTCGCGGTCGAGGCCGTCGGCGTCTGCGGCAGCGACCTGCACCAGTGGACCAGTTCGCACAGCTGGAAGGTGAACTATCCCGTGGTGCTCGGGCACGAGTTTGGCGGCGTGATCGCCGCGACGGGCCCGGCGGTGAAGAACTGGCGGGAGGGCGACCGGGTGGTGAGTGAAACTGCGGCGGTCATCAACCCCGACAGTCCGCTCAGCCGCGCGGGGCTCTACAATCTCGACCCCACCCGCAAGGGCTTCGGCTACGGGGTGGACGGGGCCATGACGCGCTTCGTGCGGGTGCCGGCCCGCTGCCTGCACCACGTGCCGGCGGGACTGGCGATGGAACACGCGGCGCTGACCGAACCCTGCTGCGTGGCCTACAATGCCGTGATCAACAACGCCCGCATCCGGCCCGGCGACCGCGTGATCGTGCTGGGGCCGGGGCCGATCGGGATTTTGTGCGCGGCGATGGCACGGCTCGCGGGCGCGCAGGTGGCGCTGGTCGGGTTGGAGCGCGACCGGGCCCGGCTGGAAGTGGCCAGGGCCTACGGCTGCGAAGTGATCGTGGGCGACGCCACCGCGTGGGCCAGGCAGCGCGACGGGCTGGGCGTGGACGGTGCGATTGACGCCGCGGGTGCCTCGGCCGCGTTGCAGGCCGCCTTGGAACTGGTGCGGCCGAACGGCTGGATCACCAAAGTGGGCTGGGGGCCGCAGCCGCTGAATTTCTCACTCGATCCGCTGGTGCAAAAAAACATCACGCTGCAGGGCAGCTTCAGCCACAACTGGCCGGTATGGGAGCGCGTGCTCGCGCTGCTCGGTTCGGGGCAGCTGGATGTGCGGCCGATTTTGGGCGGCGTCTGGCGGCTGGAGGCCTGGCATGAGGCTTTCGAGAAAATGCACAGCGGTGCGATCGTGAAGGCCGTGCTGAAGCCGGTTTGAAACGGAGACCCTGCCATGAGACTGCGCGACAAGGTCATCATCGTCACCGGCAGCACGACCGGAATCGGACGGGCGATTGCCGGGCGTTGCGTCGCCGAGGGAGCCAGGGTGCTGGTGCACGGGCGCGACCGCGCGCACGGCGAGGCGGTCGTGGCCAAACTCGGTCCCGCGGCGGTGCTGCACCTCGACGATCTGGCGGACCCGGGCTGCCCGGCGCGCATTGTGGCGGCGGCGCTGGCGGCATTCGGCCGGATTGATGCCGTGGTCAACAACGCCGCGATTGTGCCGCGCACCACCATCCACAACGCGACGGTGGAGACGTTTGAATACACCATGGCCGTCAACGTGCGCGCGCCGTTGTTCCTGATCCAGGCGGCGTTTCCGCAGCTCAAGGCCAACGGGGGTTGTGTGCTGAACATCGGCTCGATCAACGCGCACAGCGGCGAGCCCACCTTCCTGCACTACAGCATCTCAAAAGGCGCGCTGCAGACACTGTCGCGCAACCTCGCCAACGCCCACGCCGCCGACAAGGTGCGCATCAATCACTTCAATGTCGGCTGGGTGCTGACGGACAACGAATATGCGAAGCAGGTGGCGGAGGGCCTCCCGCGTGACTGGCCGGAAAAGGTGCCGGCGGTCTACGCACCCGCCGGCCGCCTCACCCAGCCGGAGGTGATCGCGGCGGCAGCGGTCTATTGGCTGGGGGATGAATCCAAGCCCATCTCCGGCAGTGTGCTCGAGCTGGAGCAGTTCTCCGTCTACGGTCGCAACCCCGCCAAAACCTGACCCATGCCCCGGCTCGCCGCGTTTCCCAAGGCCTACATCCGCCCGCTCTGCCAGGGTGGCATGACCCTGCGCGAATGGGTGGACCTGGCCGCCCCGCTGGGCCTTGACGGGCTCGAATACTACAGCGGGTTTCATGAGCTTGCAGATCCGGCCAACTGGGCGGAGGCACGGCGGACCGTGGCCGGTGCCGGCATGGTCATCCCGATGCTGTGCTGTTCGCCGGATTTCTCGCAGCCCGATCCCGGGCTGCGCCGGCGGGAAGTGGAGAAGGAGAAGCACTGGATCCGCATGGCGGCGACGCTGGGCGCGGGCTACTGCCGCGTGCTCTCGGGCCAGCGCCGGCCGCAACTGACGAAGGACGAGGGACTGCAGATTGTGGTGGAAAACATCGAGGCCTGCCTGCCCGAGGCGGAAAAATGCGGCGTCACGCTGATCCTAGAAAACCACTACAAGGATGATTTTTGGGATTACCCGGAATTTGCGCAGAAGATGGACGTGTTTTGCGAACTGGTGGACCGCATCCGCCATCCGCGGTTTGGCGTGAACTACGATCCGAGCAACGCCTTCCTCGCAGGGGATGATCCGCTGGAGCTGCTGCGCCGCGTGAAAGACCGGGTGGTGACGATGCACGCGAGCGACCGGTTTCTGCTGGCGGGCACCCTGGAGGACCTGCGGCGCGAGGAGGGTGGGGCCCAGGGCTACGCGAAACGCCTGAGCCACGGTGAAATCGGCAAGGGCCTGAACGACTACGACGCGATTTTCAGCACGCTGCGGAGCGTGGGCTTCGACAACTGGGTGAGCATCGAGGACGGTGTGGATGGCATGGAACAGCTCGCGGCGAGCGCCCGCTTCCTGCGCGCGAAGATCGCGCAGCACTGGCCGGCTACTCGCTGAGTGCAGGCAACGCGGCAGGGATGCCGCACCGCCCTGACTGTGATCGGCGTCCTTAGGTCCAGGTTTTGCGTTGGCGACGCGTAATACCAATTGCCCGAAGCTTTTTACATGCCTGGGTGTTGAATGGCGGCAGGCATTAGCTGGTGGAAGGCCGAAGCGCCTGCAAGCAGGCGCCTGCATGGGCCTATACATACAGCAAGGTCATGCCCGGTGGTCACCGTGGAACGAATTTAGAAGGACTTTGGGACTTCGTGTATATACGGGAAGTGGAAGCCTTCCTCTCGTCGATTGTGAGAGTCTGGAGACTGTTAGCGACCAACGGCGCCAGCCATGAAGATCAAAGAGGCCAGAAATGTTTTCATAATGGCAGTGGGTTGTCCGGCATAACACCAGACGGGGCTTTCCCCTTCATGCGCGATGGGTCTGATCCCCCGGAGCATGTGGGCGCGGTCGGCGAGTTCACCCCAGCTGCGCTGTTTCGGCCACTTGACGGGATGCTGCACGCTGTGGCCGAAAAGCCTGGCGGCGCCACGACCGGAGAAACCATCGATGGGGTACATTCGGCAGTCAGGACCTCAACCCGCACAGTCCCGGCGCACTGGTGGCAAAATTGAGGCACAGCTGGCCGCCCGCGGCCACAAAAGGCTTGGTCAGCACGCGACCGCGGCGGGCACCGGCGCGCAACCTCCATGTCGCGCCATAGTCGGCTCCGTCGGCGACGGCGAACGGCTTGGCCAACCTCAATGCGTGGCGTGCTCCCTGAGTGGCAACGGCGAATATCCTCTCCTTTTTCCCGCCGGAAAGATATCATGCGGCATGGAAAAACGTCCCTTCAATGAACTCGGCCTGTCCGACGATATCCTCAAAGCCGTAGGCAAGATGGGTTTTGAGGAGGCCGCGCCCATTCAAACGGCGGTCATCCCCACGATCATGCAAGGGCGCGATGTCGTGGGCCAGTCCTCGACCGGTTCGGGCAAGACCGTGGCTTTTGCCATTCCGGCGATCGAGCGGGTCGACCCGAAACTGCGTGCGGTGCAGGTGCTCGTGTTGTGCCCGACGCGGGAACTGGCCGTCCAGGTGGCGGAGGAAACCGGCAAGATCGCCCTCTTCAAGAAGGGGGTCATGGGCGTGCCGATTTACGGGGGCCAGAGCTACGAGCGGCAGTTCCGCGCGCTGGCGGCGGGGGCGCAGGTCGTCATCGGCACCCCGGGCCGGATCATGGACCACATGGAACGCGGCACGCTGAAGCTCGACCAGCTCAAGCTCGTGGTACTCGACGAGACCGACCGGATGCTCGACATGGGCTTCCGGGACGACATCGAGCACATTCTCAAGGCGGTGCCGGCGACGCGCCAGCTCCTGTTTTTCTCGGCGACGATCCCGCGTGCGATCCAGGACCTGATCAGCCGCTACTCGAAGGATCCGGCCTGGATCAAGATCGAGTCGGTCGCGCAGAACGCCCCGCAGGTCGAACAGGTCTACTTCGAGGTGGACAGGCGCTCGAAGATCGAGGCGCTCACGCGCCTGATAGATGTGCACGATTTCCGCTACGGCATCATTTTTTGCAGCACGAAGATCATGGTGGACGATCTCGACGCGCACCTGCACTCACGCGGCTACCTGACCGACCGGCTGCACGGTGACATCACCCAGGCGCAGCGGGAACGGGTGATGGACAAATTCCACCGCCGCGGCTTCGAGTTTCTTGTGGCCACGGATGTGGCGGCGCGCGGGCTCGACGTGGACGACCTGGAGGTGGTGATCAACTTTGACCTGCCGAACGACGCCGAGGACTACACGCACCGCATCGGCCGCACGGGACGGGCGGGCAAGACCGGCCGGGCCATCACCTTCGTGTCCGGGCAGGAGATCTACAAACTGCAGAGCATGGTGCGCTGGGCGAAACTCAACATCCGGCGCGGCACCATCCCCTCGCTCGACGAGGTGGAGGAGGCGCGGACCAACGTGTTCTTTGAGAAGATCCGCGTGACGCTGGACGCGAAGCAGTTCAAGCCGCACAACCGCATGATCGACCGCCTGCTCGACCAGGGTTACGCGAGCACCGACATCTGTTCGGCGCTGATCGATCTGCTGCAGGGTTCGGGCGGGGGCACGGGCGGACCGCCCGCCAAGGGGGCGGAGGCCAAGCCGGCCGCGGGTTGGGCGAAGCCGGTGAAAGCCCCCAAGCCGGCGCCCGCGTGGGCGGAAAAAAAACTGCAGGCCAAGGCGGAGCAGGAAGTGCCCACGCCGGCGGCTTGGGGACAAGCCGCGCCACCAGCCGCGAGCGGCCCCGAAGCAGAGCCGTCGACGCGCAAATCGAAGTTCGAGCGCGCGGTCCGCACCGGCCGCGAAACAGGCATGGTCACGCTGTTTTTCAATGTTGGTCGCAAACAACTCGTCACACCGGCGGATGTCGTGGGCAAGATTGCGGGGGTCACCCGGCTGCCGGCCGACGTGGTCGGTGCGATCGACATCCACCAGCGCCATCTCCTCGTGGATGTGAAGGAGGAGCACGCCGCGCTGATCGGGAAGAAGCTCACCGGCATCCGGTTGAAGGGACAGTTACTGGCACCGGCGCTGGCCAGCGAGTCAGACCGGGAGGCTGAGTGAAGGACGAGGCGACACCCGGCCCATTACCACCGACAACTCTCAATCGAAGACGTCCGAGCGCCGGCAAACCGGAGGCTTGAGACGGTTCATTGCCATCGCCCCTTGAGTTGCAGATACCCGGAAGAAGCGCACGGCCGGGCGCGTCAGCCCAACGCGCCTCCCGGCGATTTGCTTTCAACGCAGGAGGCAGGCCGCCTGCTGGCCGGCGCTGCCAGATTTTTGCGCGAGCCCAGGGCCGACCCGGTTGGTTTATCCATTGAAGGTGGAACAGATTAACCCCAGATAATTTTCCATATGAAGATCCTGTGCGGCCTGACATTTGTCTTTGCGCTGGGTGTCGTGGTCTTTGCCTCTCCCCTGCGGGACAGAATCAAAATCGAGGCGGTGGTGGTCACCCAGGCCGAACTTCATCGCTACATGGCGGACGGCGAGGAGCGCAGCTTGCGGCCATCAACCCGCGCCGAACTGGAATCGGTCTATGCGGATTTGCAGCAGCCGGTGTATTTGGTGGTGCGATTACTGCCGGATGTGCCGGGACACTATACGGGAGGACTCGAAATCAAAGTAGACGCCCAAAGCCGGGCCGTGCTTCCGGTTGCGCTCCATTACACCAAGGGCTGGGTGGAATATTTCATACCACTGAGCGGGATCGTCTATGCGAGAAAGCGGAACAGCCCGTGGGAGTTGGTGGCAGGCAACCCCATCATCACGACGAAGTGGACTGAACTGTCGCAGAAATGACGAACATCAGTCCGTTAACTTTGCAGCCACTCATTCAATTCGGTATCTGACCCGATGTTGGTGCCGAACTGGTAGTCCGTCGCCAGCAGTGAGGCATAGGAGGCTGCAGCGAAGCGGCGGCAGTGGAGCAGGACCTTTGCCCGCTGGCCGGGGGCGCGCACGAGGCGGCCCAAGGCCTGGTTTACCTTCTGCATGCCGGGAATCTGGTAAACCCGCCGGAAGGCCCCCTCGCGGCCAAGCGGGCTGAACTCGGCGAGCCGGGCGCGCTGCACGGCATTGACCTCGGGCAGGGCGGGACCGACGACCATGGCGTGGCTCACCCTGCCGCCGAGCAGATCGATGCTCTCGGCGAAGCTGCTGCCGAGCACGAGAAAGAGCGCATCGGTGAAGGCGAGCGACTCCTCCACCCAAGCCGTTTGCGCCGCGAGTTCGTGCAGGCGCGGCTGGAGCGCCACGCGCAGCGGTGCGGCACGTTCGAGCTCCCGGGCGACGGACTCGGCGTAGGCATAGCTGGGGAAGAAAACGGCGACCGGTCCACGGGCGGCGGATTGGAGGGCGATGACCGTGGCGGCCGTGGTGGCGAAGTGGCGTGAACGGTGCTGGAAGCTGGTGTCCACCCGGGCATCGACCGCCACCGCGTAGGCAGCGTCCCGCCACGGGGTGCTGGCGCGGAATTGGGCGGGCTGATGCAGGGCCGCCAGACCACAGGCCTCGATGAACGTGGCGGCGGGACTGAGCGTGGCGGAGGAAAAAACCACGCCACCATAGGCGCTCAGAGTCTCCCCGATGGCTGGGGCGGCGTCGATGCAGGTGAAGGCCAGTTCACCCTCCCGCGGGCACCAAAGCAGCTTGGTGAGCCTGGCGTCTCCCAGCCATTCCGTGAGGGTCTGGGTGCGCCAAAGCTGTTCGCCAAAGACCGGGCCGAGCGCGGCGTAGTCAAGCGGCTGGGTGGCGAGCTGGGCGGTCACCGTGTTCAGGGTGTCGACCAGATCGGCCTCAAGGGCGGGGTCGAGCGAATCCGCCGGCAGCAGGGCCGCGAGCAACCGGGCGAAACTTTCCCAGGCGCGCACCAGCGGCCGCGGGGCCTGCACGTGGTCGAGTTCGGCAAGCAGGGCACGGGCGTCGGCGGCACGGACGGTGTGCGAGTGGGCGTCGGCGACCCGCGAGGGCAGGTTGTGCGCCTCGTCGATGAGGAGCAGGGTGCGGGCGGGATTGAAACCGGGTTGGAGGTAAAACAAGCCGCGGTTGGCCGGCGCGAAGACGTAATTGTAGTCGCCGATCCAGACGTCGTTGAAGGGCAGGGCGGCGCGGGTGATTTCGTAGGGGCAGACGCCTGCGGTGCGCCCGGCCGTGCGCAAGGTCTCCAGGTCGCGCGCCTGGTTTTCGAAGAGATAGAAGCGGGCGAGTCCGCTTTGCGGCCAGCGGGCTGCGCTGCCGTCAAGGTAACTGCAGCTGTCACGCACGCAGTGGAAAACGTGGTTCACACAATGCTCGGACTTGTTGCGCACATGCCAGACGGCGACCGCAGTCGCCGGCCCGGATGGCAGGCGTTCCGACGACGGATGAAGGCAACCTATCGGGTTACTTTGACCGGTGGGAATGGGAGCGGTGGGAACCGTCATCGCAGCCAGCTGGCGGACGACCTGCAGCTGGCCGGTGGACTTGCTGGTGAGATAGAGCACGCGCTCGAAATGGCCGGAACGCAACTGGCCGAGCGCAAACTCGAGGAGCACGCCGGTCTTGCCGAATCCGGTCGGCGCCTCGAAGAGGACGGCAGGATTTTGCCTGAAGGTGGCGCTGAGCCCGGCCAGCGTCTGCTCCTGACCGGGTCGCAGGTCCGTGAACGCCGGGCGGAAGTGCAGGTGGCGCAGCCGCTCGCGGGCGCGCCAGCGCAGGTTGAGAAACTCGACGACCCGCTCGAGCTGGAGGCGAAAGAGCGTGTCATCGGCCGGGGTGAGTCCGACCGTCTGCGCCAGGCCGCTGCCCGCCTCGATAAAATGCAGCTCGGCGCGGAGCCCGGCCGACGGGTCCGCGATGCGGCGGAGCGCTAGGTAGGCCGCGGCCTGCGCGAAGTAGCCGGGATAGTCGGCGCGGAGTTCGGCTTCGGCCGCGGGCAGCGGGCGCGTGACAGTCTTGATCTCACGCAGGGTCAGGCCCGCGGGCGAGGGCAGTTGCTGGTCGATGCGGCCGCTGAGGGTGAGCGTCCAGCCCTGGTGGGCGACGCGACCGGCGATGGGCACCTCAAAGGTGGCGGCCGGATGCTCCGTCGCCGCCGTGGTGCGGAGTTCGTTGTGCCAGTGCGTGCCGAGTTGCGCGCGCCAGACGCCCTGCGGACTGCCGCCGCCGTCGTGCGGTCCGAGGGTGAACTCGGCGAATTCGCCGACACTGAGGCTGGCGGTGCGCTGGGTGAGATCGAACTCCATGGCCTAATCGAGCAGCACCTCGGTGTGGCCGCGGAGGTATTCCTCAAGCCGCCGGATCAGAATGTCGGATGTTGTCTCCCCGCCGCCGGCCTGAGCCAGGCTGGCGACTGGCGCGCGGAGCATCGCTTCCGCCTCTGGGCGCAGTTCCGCCGGCAGCATGGGCAGCCACTGCTGGCGGACGGGATAGCCCTCGTCGCGGGCGAAACAGTAGAGGGCTTTGAAGTAGACGACATCGGGCCGGTCTGTCGTGGCGAAGGCGGCGAACACCTGACGCAGCAGCGCCCCGACCTGGGCGCGGCTATCCTCGGAGACGCGGTTGCGCGCAATCACGGAGGCAAAGGCGGAGGCGAGGCGCAGGGTCTCATAACCGCGGCCGATGCCGGTCGGGCGGTGCAGCAGACGGATTTCCTTCACGAACCAGGTCTGGCCCTGGTTGGAACTCTCGAGGAGCAGCGCGGCCTCGTCAAAAAGGTCGAGGGTGACCTGGCTGGCGGCGGATTTTTTCGGCAGGCGCTGTAAAACATGCAGCGGCCCATGCTCGGTGGAGAACACGGTGCAGCCCTGAAATCTGTCGGTCGGGGGGCGTTTGAGCAGCACAAACGCATCGGTCTGGAGCTGGAGGCCGGGCATGTGGGAAAATCGATCTTCGCTCCCGGGTCAGGCCCCAAGCCTCGGCGGGGAAAAACCAGCAGGAGGGCGAGGGACGGGAACGATTAGGGCGGGAGGACCGGGGGCTTGGTCGCCGGCCAGGGCGGAATGACCGCGCCGCCGGAGATGATCATCTTCATGCCTTCGCCGACGCTCATCTCCAGTTCGACCACATCACTGCGCGGGACCAGCAGGAGAAAGCCACTGGTGGGATTGGGTGCGGTTGGGACAAAGATGGACAGGACATCCGCGCCGGTCTTGATCTGAGCTTCACCGCGGGCCTGGCTGGTGAGGAAGCCGATGACCCACATGCCTTGGCGGGGAAACTCCACCATCACGACCTTGCTAAACAGGTCGCGTTTGTGCGTGCTGAACGTTTCCACGATCTGCTTCACCGTGTTGTAAAATGCGTTGACGCCCGGAATGCTCTGCACGGCGCGCTCGGTGATGCTCCAGAGGTATTTCCCAAAGAAGTAGCGCGAGAGATAACCCAGCCCGGTGATGAGGAGCACCACGATCACAGTGGCGATGATGTCCCACACGAGGTTGAGTGCGGGTCGCTCCTGCAACCACGCGGGCAGGTAGTAGAGGAAGAGCGGGCGGAAGGTGCCGCCGAACAGCTCGATGATGCCCCGGAGCGCCCAGAGCGTCACCACGAGCGGTGCGAGGAGCAGGAGCCCGGTGAAAAAAGAATTGCGGAAGCTGATCAGGCGTGAATCCGGATGGTCGGCCATGGTAGGGCGACCAGTCAGGCAAACGCCCGGTCGGACGCAAAGTTATTTCCGCCAGACAAATCCCGGCCGGATGCCGGCGGCATCCAGCAGCTGCCTGGCCCGAGATTCGGCCGCGCGCATGCGGCGTTTTTTTCCGGGCTGGAGGTCCTCGTAACCGGCGAGGTGCAGCCAGCCGTGGACGACATAGAGCGTGAGTTCGGTGCTGAAATCACCCCGGTGCCGCCGGGCGTAGGCCGCGGCGGTGTCGGCGGAGATGCAGATTTCGCCGGCGGTGCCGAGGGCGGGGCTGCCCCCGAAGGTGATGACATCCGTGGGGGTGGGATCAGCTAGAAAGTCAGCGTGCAACCGGGCAAGGGCGGGGTCGGTAAGGAATACGAGCGAAAGCTCACCGGGCGGGCAGCCGCCCAGAAAGCGCGCGGCGTGCGCATCGAGCGTGGCAATGGCCGCGACCAGGGCGCGGCGCTCCAGCCGGAGGCGCGGGTGGCGGTTGGCGATGACAAGGGCGCGGGCGGGCATCGGGCGGAATTATTTTCGTGCTGGTGCGGGCGGTTCAGGCGCCGCGGACCGCGCCGGGATAACAGGCAACAAGCCGGGGGACGGAAACATCTTCATGCCTTGGCCGCGTGGTCGGGCGGGGTGTCAGCGGGATAGGTGACGCGCGCGTGCAGCATGTTCAGCAGGGTCAAGGTGAAGCTGCCCTTGATCCGGGCGATCTCCTCGAAGGTCAGCGGGGCCTCCTCGAGCTGGCCGTCGGCCAGGCGTTCACGGAAGACCGAATCGACGAGTTCGCTGAGGTGCTGCGGCGTGACCTTGCGCAGGGAGCGGGTGGCGGCCTCGACGCAGTCGGCGAGGGAAATGACCGCGCTCTCCTTGAACCGCGGCCGCGGGCCGTCGTAGCGGTAGGTGGACTCGGCGACATTGATCGCAGCGGATGCGGGCCCGGCCGCAGCCCCGGCCCCCGGCCGCGAGTGGTCGAGGGCGCGTTGGTAGAAGTAACGGATGAGCGTCGTGCCATGGTGTTGCTGGATGCAGTCGACGATGGCCCGGGGCAGGTGATGTTTGCGGGCCAGATCCACCCCGTCCTTCACATGGCTCTTGATGATCAGCGCGGAGAGGGAGGGGTTGTTGTCATCGTGGGGATTGGCGCGCTCGCGCTGGTTTTCGATGAAATACCCGGGCTTGGCGGTTTTGCCGATGTCGTGGAAAAGACCGCAGACGCGCGCCAGCAGCGGGTTGGCCCCGATGACATGGCAGGCATTCTCGGCCAATTGGGCCACGATGAGCGAGTGATGGTAGGTGCCGGGCGCCTCGAGCTGCAGCAGGTGCAAAAGCGGGTGATTGTAGTCGGTGAGCTCGAGCAACGTGATGTCGGTCGTGCGCTTGAAGAGCGCTGCCAGCACGGGCAGCAGGCCGATGACAATGATGCCGGTGCCGACACCCGAGACGAGGCCCGCGCCCATCTGTTTGACCAAAATGTCGGCCGAGAGCCGGTCGGCGAGGCCCACGAGGAGGGCGAAGAGCGCCACCGTGAGACCGCCGTAGCCCGCGGCCCGCACCACCCGGCTGCGGCGGCGCACCGCGCGGCAGGCGAAGATGGCGACCATCGAGGCGAGGAAGGTGATCACGATGACATCGAGGCGGTGGCCGTAGATGACGCCGGTGAAGATGGAGATGAGCAGCGCCATGAAGATGCCCGAGCCGGCGTCGATGAGGATGGCGACGATCAGCGGCGCGAGCGCGGTGGGCGCGACGTAGGGCAGGATTGAAGCCCAGGCGCTGTCCTGGGCGAAGAACTCCACCGCCCCGAGGGAATACACGGCGCGCACCAACGCGAGGTTGAGGATGACGACGAGGGCGAGCAGGCCGAGCCGGCTGTTGCTCTGGAAGGTCTCGCGGTCCTCGAGCCGGACGTAAAAGACGCTGGCGAGCACCATGGCGAGCACCAGCAGGATGCGGCCGAAGAGCTGCAGATCCTCATCCTGCTGGGTGGTGGCGTTTTCCCGGAGATAGCGGCGATGGGCCATCAGCATCTCGTATTGTTCCGGGGTCACGCGCATGCCGGGCTCGATGATGGCCTGGCCGCGGGCGACACTGACGATGACGGGTGGCAGCTCGCGGACGGCTTCACGCTCGCGCCGGGCGCTGGCCTCGCGGTCAAAGACGAGGTTGGGTTGCAGACCGTGGCGCAGGATGCGAAAGAAGGCGTAGCTGACTTCGCGGGGCACGTCCTCGGTGAAAAGGTTGATGCGAAGGAAGGTCAGCGCTTCCTCCATGGACTGGACGGGGCGCAGGGCGATATCGCCGCCGGGCCGCACGATCTGGAGCACCGTGACGCCCTCGGGGCTGGCCCGGGCGAAGCCGGCCTCGTGCACGCCCTCATCATAGATGTCCTTCAGGGCGGCGAGGCCGAGTTCGATGAACCGGGCACGTTGGTCGGCCGGCACGCCGTTGAGCAGGGTGATGAGATCCTCGACATTCACCCGGTAGGGACCACGGGTGTTGAAGGCCTCGACATAGGCGGTGAGAGCGGCATGGCGGTTGGTGACCACCGGGGCGATCACGGCGTGGGTCCGCTCATAGGTGGCACAGTTGGCCAACAGGTCGCGCAAGGCCTGGGCGAACTGCCGGAGCGGCGCCAATTCGAGCCGGTAGACGGGCGGCACGCGATCGATCAGCTGCTCGCGCCTGAGCCTGGTCTTCTCGGCGCTCGCGTAGCTGAAGGGGGCGCCGGCCACAATGCGCACCGTCGCCAGCTGGTTGGGCAGCACCGGCAGATGATTGTTGGTGATGCCGACCGAGCTGATGAAAACAATGGCGGCCACGGTCGCGATGAAGATCAGGACGGCGACGAGCCGGTTCCGCTCGATGAAATCCAGGGCGGCCGACGGTGCCGCGGAGCGCCGCGCCTTGGGGTGCGTCAGCAGCGTCTGGAGTTGTGCGCGGAGGGACATGGGGGTGGGGAAGGGGCGGGCGGCGCCACTACCGCTTTTCCTCCGGGCTGCCGTCACTGCCCATGGGATTCTTGTAGCGATCGTAGGCGGCAATGATCTGGGCGACGAGCGGGTGGCGCACGACATCGGCCCCGCTGAAGGTGTGAAAATCGATGCCGGGCATGTGCGTGAGGATGTGGCGCACCTCGAGCAGGCCGCTCAGCTTGGAGCGCGGGAGGTCGATCTGGGTGATGTCGCCGGTCACGACCATGCGGGACTCATCGCCCAGACGGGTGAGAAACATCATCATCTGCTCGGGTGTGGTGTTCTGCGCCTCGTCGAGAATGATGAAGGCGTTGGAGAGGGTGCGGCCGCGCATGTAGGCGAGCGGGGCGATCTCGATGATGCCCTTCTCGGTGAGCCGGGCGATATCCTCGGGTTCGAGCATATCGTGCAGGGCGTCGTAGAGCGGGCGGAGGTAGGGGAGGATTTTTTCCCGCAGGTCGCCGGGGAGAAAACCGAGGGTCTCGCCGGCTTCGACCGCGGGCCGGGTGAGGATGAGGCGCTGCACCTCGTTTTTCAGGAGCGCAGAGACCGCGGCCGCCATGGCCAGATAGGTTTTGCCGGTCCCGGCGGGGCCGATGCCGAACACGACGGGGTGCTTGAGCATCGACTGGAGGTAGAGTTTCTGGCCGAGGGTTTTGGGGACGATGCTCTTGCGGTTGGTTGCGATGACCAGCGGTTCGGCGATGAGCTGGCGCAGCAGGGCCCCCTCGCCGCGGGCGAAGGATTCGACGATGCGGATGAAGTCGGGGGTGCGGATCGCCATGCCCTGGGTGCGGGCGTCGTTGAGGAAGTTGAACATCTCCTCGGTGTGCGCGGCGGCCCCGGCGGGACCCTCGATTTTGAGCCAGGCCTCGCGGGTGATGAGCTTTACGCCCAGCGCACGCTCGGCTTGCGTCAGGTTTTCCTCGCAGCCGGCATAGAGCTGGCTGAGGTGGCGCGGACTGGGAAAGTGGAGGGTCTTGGAGGACAAGGGAGCTGGTGGTTGTCGGGTCTCGTGCTCCGGGCTCCGGTGGACCGTTGCAGGGGAACGAACGGGCCGGCGGGCGAGGAACGGCAACGGTCAGGGCGGCAGGACCTTGGCGGTGGCCGCGAGCTTCACCCACGTGGCATCCAGGGACTGCGGCAGGGTGCGGGTCTGGCCCAGGACCGGCATGAAGTTGGTGTCGCCGTTCCAGCGCGGGACGATGTGGGCATGGAGGTGGGGAATGCTGCCGCCGGCCGCGGTGCCGAAGTTGAAACCCACATTGAAGCCGTCGGGTTTGACCGCGGCGGCCAGCAGGCGCTGGGCGAAGACGATCGTCTCCATGAGATCGGCGCGTTCCTCGGCGGTCAGTTCCGCCAAGTCGATGCACTCACGAAATGGGATGGCGAGCAGGTGCCCCGGGTTGTAGGGGAACCGGTTCATCAGCAGGTAGGAATGACGGCGGCGGTGGACGATGAGCGCGGCGCGGTCATCGCCCAAGGCGGGCAGTTCGGTAAACGGGCGCTGCATCGTGGCCGGGTAGTGCGGCGCCTCGATGTATTCCATGCGCCAGTAAGCGTGTAGTTGCTCCATCGTAAAAGGCGGGCAGCAAAACCTGAGCCCCCGCCAAAGTCAAAACCCCTGCGCGCGCCAATCTGGCCCGGTTTCCAGGCCTGGAATTCGGTGATTCAAGGCTTGCGACGTGGTATGACGAGCGACATGCAATGCGCTCCCATGCGTTATCCGCCCAGTCACAAGGTCGAGACGCGTCGCCGCATCATCGCGGCGGCGAGCGCGGCGTTTCGTGAGCGCGGGGTGGATGGGACGGGGGTGGACGAGGTCATGCGGCGGGCTGGACTTACGCATGGCGGTTTTTACGCGCACTTTCACGACAAGTCTGAACTCGTGGCCGAGGCCTGTGCGGAGGCGTTTGAAGCGGCGGTGGTGAATCTCGACCGCATCGCCGCACTGCCGACCCCCGCCCGGCGTGCGCGCCTGTTGATCGACAGTTATCTTTCGCAGCGGCACCGCGACAACCGCGGCTCGGGCTGCCTCATCGTCGCCGTCGGCGCCGACATGGGCCGGCTGGCCGGGGCAGCCCAAACCGGTTACGCGCAGGGCTTTGCGCTCCATCTTGACCGGCTGGGCGCGGCGCTGCGCTTGAGCGGCGAGGCCGGGCGCAACCGTGACCTGGTCACCCACCTCATGAGTGCCCTCGTCGGGGCGCTGATATTTGCGCGCGCGATGGATGACGCGGCGCGCAGTGATGCGCTGCTCGCGTCGTCGCGCCGGATGTTGCGCCGGGAATTTTGCCAAACTTTATGAACCACATTGCCACCACCCAACCGTGCCGTCGCGTCGTCATCACCGGTATCGGGGCCGTCACGCCCGTCGGCAACACCGCCCCTGCCACCTGGGCCGCGCTCACGGCCGGCCGCAGCGGCATCGCGCGCATCACGCGCTTCGACCCCAACACCTGCAACGTGCATATCGCCGCCGAAGTGAAGGGCTTTGAGCCCTCCCGCCCGCTGCCCGTGCCCCTGCATCCGCGTGGCCCCGGGGCTGCGCCGCTCACCCATACGCTCAGCCTGAAGGAGATCAAGAAATTCGGCCGCTTCACCCACCTTGGCACAGCCGCCGCCGTGGAAGCCTACACTGATTCCGGCCTCGATGCGCACCGCGCAACGCTTTCGGCCGACCGCATGGGCGTCAACCTTGGCGTCGGTCTCGGCGGCCTGCCTGAAATTGAGGCGATGCATGATACGTGGAAGGCCGGTGGCTACCGGAAAATTTCCCCTTTCTTCATCATCCAGATCGCGCCCAACCTGCTGGCCGGCCAGGTGGGGGTGCAACTCAACTTCCGCGGCCCCAACATGAGCGTCGCCTCCGCCTGCGCCACCAGCGGCCACGCCATCGGGGAGGCCGCGGCGACCGTGGCCCGCGGCGACGCCGACGTGATGATTGCCGGGGGCGCGGAGTCCACCGTGACGCCGCTCGCCATCGGTGCGTTTGCGCAGATGCGCGCACTCTCCCAGCGCAACGATGCCCCGGAGCAGGCTTCGCGGCCCTACGACGCGGACCGTGACGGCTTTGTGCTCGGCGAGGGCGCGGTGGTGTTCGTGCTCGAGGAATACGGGCAGGCGGTGCGGCGCGGGGCGCATATCTACGCCGAGATCCGGGGCTATGGCGCCTCGGCCGACGCCTACCACCTCTCCATGCTCGCACCCGGCGCCGAGGGCTCGGCCCGCGCGATGAGCGCCGCGCTCCAGCGCTCGGGGCTCAAGGCGACCGACATCGACTACGTGTCCGCGCACGCGACCTCCACCCCCGGCGGCGACAGCGAGGAAGCGACGGCGATTGCGACGGTATTTGGCGAAAACAAGGCGAACCTCCACGTCAGCGGCGTGAAATCAATGACCGGCCACCTGCTCGGTGGCGCGGGCGCCATGGGTGCATTTGCCGCCGTGATGGCGGTGCACGACGGCATCGTGCCGCCGACGATCAACCTTGCGAACGTCGACCCCGTGAGCGCGGCGACCGGCCTCAACTTCACGCCCAACATTGCGGTGCGCAAACCCGTGCGGGCGGCGCTGTCGAACAGCTTTGGCTTTGGCGGCACCAACGCGTCGCTGTTGGTCAGCCAGGTGTGAGACGGAGATTCCGCGCATGAGCGACCGATTGCTGGAGGCGGCGGCGCGCGCCGGCATTCCGGTGCCGCCGGCACCACACGACGCCGCGACGCTGGCCGCGCTCGCCACGCGGGTGTTCTGTCATCCCCTTAAGGGACGGCGTCCCCCGCGCGAGGAAGCCTATCTGGCGGCGGCGCGACCCACCACGCTGCCGACCCCGGCGGGCGAACTCGCCGCCTGGCAATGGGGGGCCGACGACCACCCGCTGGTGTTGCTGGTGCACGGCTGGGAAGGCCGGGGCTCGCAAATGGGCGCATTCTCAGCGCCGCTGGTCGCAGCGGGCTTTAAGGTCGTGACCTTCGATGCGCCCGCCCATGGTGATTCACCGGGCGAGGAGACCCACATCCGGTTGCTGACGGAAGCCCTGCAGGCGGCGGTGCGACTGCACGGGCCGCCGCACGCGGTCATCGGTCACTCGTGGGGTGCGGCGGGCGCAACGATGCTGGCGGCGCAGGGCGATATTCCGCGCGGGCTGGTGTTGCTGGCCCCGCCGCTCTGGCAAAAGGGCCGGGTGGAACTTGCGGCGCGCCGGATGGGACTTTCGTCCGCCGCCCAGGAGAAATTTGTCGCCCGCCTGCAGCAGGAGGTCGGCTGGACCTATGCGCAGATGGACATCCGGACCGTGGCGCGACTGGCGCCATGCCCTTTGCTGGTTTTTCACGACCCGGCGGACGAGGACACGGGCTTTGCCGATTCGCAGGAATTCACCGCGCTTTGGACTGGTTCGCGACTGGTGGCCTGTCCGGGCCGCGGGCACTACCGGATTCTGGTGACCGCGGAGGTGATTGCCGGGGCGGTGCGGTTCATCGCGCAATTACGCTAAGCTTTCCGGCACATTTTAAGCGGACGGGAATTGGGTGCGCAGGTAGAGCTGCTCGACCTTCTGCCGGGCCCAGGGGGTGCGGCGGAGGAATTGCAGGCTGGATTTCACACTCGGATCATGGGTGAAGCAACGGATGGTGATGCGCCGGCCCAGTTCGTCCCAGCCGTAGCAATCGGCCAGGTGCGTGACCATCGTCTCCAGGGTGACGCCATGCAGGGGATCCTTGGAGGTGTTCATGCCCGTGTGCTATCAAACCCGGCGCGCCCCGGCCAGATCAGGCTTTCTTAAACAATCTCACCACGACGCGCAGCGTGCCGCTCCGGCCGCGCTGGCGGATGGAGAGGCGGGGCTGGGTGTCGGCGTGACGGAGGCCGAAGCGGACAAGTTCGCGGCGGAGTTCGTCGATGGCGCGCCGCTCCGGGTTCATCAGCGGCAGTTGCTCGATGACCGCCTCGGTGCCGGCCGGGATGGTAATCTCAACCCGGCCGCGCCGGCCCTCGATGATGACGCGGTCGCCCTCGCGACGCATGGGTAGCGGGGTGGTCCAGTGAAACACGGCACCCTCGCCTTGGGCGACGGCCCACGCGTCGGTGATGATAAGTTGATCCGGCGTCGGGGAGTCCCAGGTGCGCTGCCATTGGGTGAACCAGCCCTCCCAACCGGCGGTGACATCCATCGTGGCGTGGAAGGCGGTCTCGTCGCCGCGGCCGATGGCGCGGATGTCGGCGTTGATGGGGTTGCTCGGCCTGGCGCGCAGGCCGAGTGACCACGGGGCGAGCATGTTGTGGCGCTGGGCGGTCTTCAGTTCCTCGACGAGCGGGTTGCTGTAGTCCACGACGCCGAAATCCTGGGCGAAGGTGTCGCCGGCGAATTCGAGGACGAAGCTACCCTTGTCCTCATGCGTGTGGCTGGCGCCGGCCTTGTTGCCCATGAGGAAGAGCTTCACGAACTCGCCGTCGAGGCGGCGCACGGAGCAGGTCATGCCGGTGTCGGGCATGTCCACGAACGGGCGCAGCGGCGGACCTTCGGCGGGGATGTTGCGCGACATGCCCATGGCGAGAAGCGAGGGCGCGGCGCCGGCCCGCTTGAGCTGCTTGCGATACATGGTGACCCAGTGGCTGTCGGGCATGTAGGCCGCAAGGAAGGCGAGGGCCTCGGGAAAGGAATACATCGCATCGCAGATCAGGATCGTGTCCTGCCGGTCGTCGGTCGAGTAGAGCACTTCGGCCATGAGCGCGGTCTTTTTCATCTGCGCCGGCATCAGCTCCTGCAGCGACCGGCCGCGGGCGCGGGCATAGAGGTGCAGGGCGACAAAGGCCTGGCGGGCGACCCAGGTGAAATAGGTCGGCCCCTCGACATAACCGCCGTCGGACAGCAGCACGCGGTCGAGGTTCTCCAGCAGGTCCTTCACCGCCAGGTCGGTGTAAGGCACGACGCGCGAAGGGACCGGCCTGGGGTGCTTTTCACAGCGCACGGGCATGGTGCGTTCAAGCAGCAGGTAACCGAGGATGCGGCCGGGGGCGAACCACGCGAGCTGGTTGCAGTGGAAGAGATACTCCCACCACCAGGTGTTGAAGTTGAAGTGGCCGATGCCCTCCTCGGCGATGCGGCGCAGGATGAGCTGGCGCCCGAGGTCGGTGAACCATTCGCCGCAGAGATCGAGGATGAGCGCCGTCTCGAACACACAGATGGTCTGCACGAAGCTGCGCTGCTCCCAGGTGCTGCCGGGCATGTAGCAGACGAAGCAGTCGTCCCACCGCTCGCAGTGCGCGATGCTCAGCGCGAAGCGGGCGGCCAGCCGGCAAAGCTCCCGGTCCTTGAGCAGCATGCCGGCCTGCGCGGCGTTGGCGCCGTGGATCGTGATGACCTTGCCGTGATCGCGCTCGCGGCGCAGCGAGTTGGAGTTCCAGAAATTGACGTATTGGCCGATGAGGTCCTCGGGCCGGATGGCGCGGGCTTCATCGGCGGCCTCGCGCATGGCGTCGGCCGTGGGGGATTGGGCAAACTCGTGGCGCACTGCGTCGAGTTCCTCGGCGGTGAGCAGCAGGCCGTGGGCGGGTTTGAACGTCGGTTCGAAATCCGCCGGCTGCAGGTATTTTTCCCAACGCTCATCGTAGCCCCGCCACTGCGCGAGGTGCGCGGGGAGCCGGGCGGTGCTCTGGAGCGCCATCCAGTAAATCCAGGCGTTGCCGGCAGCGCCCGATGGAAAGAAAGCCTCGATGGTGAGCGCGGTCACCCGCTTGGCGCCCTCGAGGGCCAGCCATTCCTCACGCTTGGTGGAGCCGAAGGCTTCGCAGCGCCGGGTGCGCGGGCCGGCGTCGGTCTCGGCGTGCAGCCTATAGAACCCGCCCTCGGGGATGGCGGCGCAGATGATGATGCGGTCGTGGGCGGAGCAATCAAGGTCGAGCGCCCGGGTGAAGTGCACCACCCGTCCGCTCGGAGCGGGTTTTTCCCAGGACCACTGGACCCAGAGCCAGTTTTGCCAGACTTTGAATCCGGTCACGCCGTCGCCGTTGACAGTCCACTGGCTGAGTTCGCTGAGCTGGGGATCGTGAAAGGGCTCGAAGACGGCCTCGGCGCTGTTGATCGGGGTGATTTTCATGAGGGGGAGGGGGCGGTTGCTGGGTTTGGCCGGTGGCACCGGGGATCGGGCGGAAGGTTGGCGGTGATTCGGGTCGGACCTGCCCGAAGCAACGCGCCGTCAGGGTTGATGGCGGGGAGTTGCCTTGAGCGCGTTAAGGCGAAGCGACTGCGCGCCTGCATGGCAATCCAGCATTGGCCGCAGTTGTTCTACGTGTAGTTTGTCGGCCCACAATCGCACCTTTCTACGGGTAGGCGATAAGGTGAATTGCGATTCCGGCCGGGGCAGGCAAACCGTTCAGACTCTTCATCCTCATCTCATGACTGCATCCGGCAAAATGACCTCCTGCAACCCGGCGGCGTGCGCCTCCGGTTCACCCGCCGCCAGCGGACACGCGGCGGCGGAAAATCCGCGCGGCATTTCGCTGGCTGAACTGGAGCCCGTGGCACAATGGCAGGCCTCCGGTGCGCTGGCGCTCAATCGCAGTGTCGGCTGCACGCCGCTGCAAATCGGGGACCGCAGCTTTGCCGGCGGCCTTGGCACTCATGCCCGCAGCGAGCTGGTCTACAATTTGGGCGGGGGCTACGAGCGCTTCGAGGCGTGGGTGGGCGTCGATGCGGCCAAGAGAAACTCCGCGGTTGCGAGCGTCGTCTTCAAAATCGCCGCCGACGGTCGGGAGATTTTTGACAGCGGCGTGATGCGCGGCGACACGCCAGCCCGGCAGGTCAGCGTGCCGTTGGCGGGGGTGCGCGAGTTGAAGCTGATCGTCACTGATGCCGGTGATGGCACCAAGGACGATTACGCCGACTGGGCTGACGCCACCTTGTTCGGGCCGGCTGCGATCCAACCGCAGGTGCCCTTGGCCGTGGCCTGTCACCAAGTGCTCGCCCCCGGGCTGGCCCTCGCCCTGTCGGAGCGCGGAGAAATTGTCGGCGCCACGATCGGAGGGCGGCAGGCCGCCCGGACCGTCCGGGGTGGCACCGTGCTTGGGCAATGCACGGATGACGGCGCGGTGGCGGTGCGCCCGCTCCCCGACGGCGGGATGGAATTTTCGCGACAGGTGGTGCAGACGTCATCCTTGCAGAGCGCTCGGATCATCGAACGCTTCCGGCCGACCCCTGACAGCATCCGCTGGGAAATCGAGGTCCAGAGCGCGGACGCGCCTTGGAGCACCGGCATCAAGACCTGGCTGGACTGGCCGGAAACGGATCAGCCCACCCGGTATTGGACAGTGTGGGACGATCCCGAGCAACGGCACGACACGTGGCGCGATCCCCTGGTGCCCCAGCCCTTTGCCACGCGCCGCCTGTGGTATGGCGCGGCGCCTTGGAACGGCGAGGAGCGCGACGGTGGCACCTACAACCTCGCGGCGCGGTTCTCCGTGCCGCTGCTGACCCTATTGGAAAAGGATCAGGACCTCAGCCTCACGCTCGTCCTTTCGCCGGAGGACACCCTGCGCGAGATTGCGCTCGATACGCATCGGGACGGGCGCTGCGCGTTCACCCGGAGCGCCCACCGGCTGGGCGGGGGGAGAACGGTCAAATTTGCGATGGATCTGGTGCCCGGCGCGGGCGACTGGCGCGGCGGCTTCGGGTGGATGACGCGGCGTTACGCGGCTTTCTTCGAACCGCCGGTCCCGGCGGTCGACCAACTCTCGGGTCTGGGGGCGTATACCGACTGGGCGGGGACGCTTGACGTCGAACGGCTGCGGAAGATGGCCTTCAGCGTAAACTGGGCGGCCAGCTATGATTTCCCCTACATGGGCATGTTTCTGCCGCCGATCGGAGAAAATGAACCCTACCGCCGCCTTGTGAAGGGCAACCTGATCACGATCGCCGGGATGCGGGAAACCGCGCAGCGCTGGCGGCGGTTGGGGTTCGCCCTGCTCAATTATTTCAACGTGACCGAATTCGGGGCGCGCCCGGGCACACCGGAGGGTGTGGATCCAAGTTTGGCACCGGCGGACCAATGGCGGAACGGGAACAACTACCTGTTCAACGTCATCCCCGATGGTGTGCTCCGGGTGCGCACCGGGGAAACTTTCGGGTCCTGGGAGGGTAGCATCGTGACGGATTGCGGCGGGCCGCAGTATCGCGACTTCCTGCTGGACCAGGCCCGGCGGCACGTGGCCGAGCTGCCGGACAGCGCCGGCATCTGCATCGACCGGCTGGACTGGTTGCGCGTCTATAACTTCCAGGCCGACGACGGGATCAGCTGGCTGCAGGGCCGGCCCTGCCGTTCGCTTTATGCCTCCTGGGACGAACTGATGACGGGCATGGGCGCGGTCTTCCACCAGGCGGGGAAATTCATCTTCAACAACCTCCTCGTGAACCGCACCGAGTTGATGCGCCATGCGGATGCGGTCTATCACGAACATGGCGACTGGCCTTGGGAAGTGAACGCCGCCGCCCTCCAGTCCGTGCGCAAACCCTGCCTGGTCTGGACCCACGGTGAAAAGGACATGCAGCCCGATCCCGACGCCTATTTCCAACGGCACCTGCATCTGGGCATATTCCCGACAGCCCCCGTGCCGGGCAACGATCACACCATCGAGCCGTCACCCGCCATCGACCGCTGGTATCTCGACTACGGTCCGTTGTTCACGGCCCTCCGCGGGAAGAAGTGGGTGCTGGTGCCGCATGCCGTGACCGTCGCTGCGGATGCGGCCAAGGCGAATGTGTTTGCCGTGCCCGACGGCCATGTGGTGGCGGTGACCTTCGGCGGTGCGGCTACGGGTGCAACGGTGCAACTGCGTCTGCCGGACCTGCCGGTGCGTGACCGAACCGCACCCGTCTGCGCAGTTCTTCACCCCGGCAGTGAGCAGATGCTTCCGGCAAAATGTGTCCGCAGCGATGACAGTTGGCAGGTGGAGGTTCCACTGCAGCGGGGCTGTGCGCTGGTGAGAATCACCGTGAAAACCCCGGCAGTGGTAACGCCGGGC
>CAJBES010000147.1 GCA_903952145.1 uncultured Opitutaceae bacterium
CAAGGTCTGCACCGGCGCCAATCTGCTCCGGCAGGCCAAGGTCGCCGAAGAACGGCCGCGATTGCGGCCACTCCCCGCGACGCGCTTCCCTGAGGCCGAGGAGATCACCGTGCGGGTGTCGAGCTACTCGACGATCCGGGCCAAGGGCTGCGCCTACTCGGTTCCGTCCAACTACGTGGGCTATCTGGTGCAGGTCCGGGTGACGGAGACCGAGTTGAGCGTCCATTACGCCCAAGCCGAGATTGCCCGCTATCCGCGCCTGCCCGGTCGTGAGGCCCGGATTAATTACCGGCACATTATCGCCTCGCTGGTGCGCAAGCCCGGGGCATTCCAACGCTGCCTCTATCGTGAGCAACTCTTCCCGGCTTTGGTGTTCCGCCAGGCCTACGACCGGCTGGTCCTGCTGGAACCCAAGCGGGCTGATGCCCACTATGTGCAGATCCTTGCTTTGGCCGCCGACACCGGCGAGGCCGTGGTGGCGGCGGCGCTCAGTGCCCTCTTGCGGGAAGCACTCGATCCCACGGTCGAGCAGATCCGCGCCCGGCTGGGCACGGTCACGGAGCCCATCATCCTCGCCGCCTTTGCCCCGGAGCTGGCCAGCTATGACCAGCTCGGTGGCCCCCAGGAGGTGAGCGCATGAGTGCCAGCACCCTGCCCATCCTCCTGCGTTCGCTGGGACTCACCACGCTCGCACGTGACTATCCCGATGCCATCACCCGGGCCGAGGCCGACAACTGGGGCTACCTGCGCTTCCTCCATCAGCTCACCGAAGGTGAGCTCAACGAGCGACTGCGCCGCCGCATTGAGCGCATGCTCAAGGAGTCGGCGCTGCCTCCGGGACAAAACCTGGCCGTCATCGATCAGGCCAAGCTGCCCGACAAGGCACGGCGCCAACTGCCCAGTCTGCTCGCCGGCGATTTTGTTCGTCGCGGCGACAATCTTCTCACGTTCGGTTTGCCGGGCCGCGGCAAGACGTTGTTTTGCGCCGCCCTCGGCCGCGAGTTGATCCAGCGCCACCAGCTCAAGGTTCTTTTCCTGCCGACCTTCAAGCTGGTCAACTTGCTCCTGATCGCCAAACGCGACCTGAAGCTGCCGGCCTTGCTCGCCAAGCTCCACCGCTTCGACGCGATCATCTGCGATGATCTCGGCTACGTCAGTCAGGCGCAGGACGAGATGGAAGTGCTCTTCACCTTCTTCGCCGAGCGCTACGAGCGGCAGAGATCCGTCCTGATCACCTCCAACCTCGTGTTCTCCGAGTGGGACAAGATCTTCAAAAATCCGATGACGGCCATGGCCGCGGTTGATCGCCTTGTCCACCGCAGCATCATCCTCGAGTTCGCCGGCGAGAGCCTGCGGGCCAAGGCCGCCAAGGACCGTCGCGCCTGACGGGCGGCGCGATCAATCCGGACATCCTCACTCCCTCGATCGTCTGAACCCATCGGGTCAGGAGGGGGAGGGGTGCGCAGCACCCCTCCCCTCAGCCCCTCCCCAAAATATCTTTTTTCCGGAGGGGCGAGGGCTACGCCCTCTCCCCTTGGACCCCTCTCCCTTTCCCGACACGTTGTGTCGGTTTATGCCTGTCGTCACGGCTGGGAATTGATTGTCGTTGACCACACACCTGGTCCGTGATGACTTATTGAGTCCTGACCGGGTTTCCTGAAGGTCCTGATGGGGTGGGGTGGGAACTGATCACCCAATCAACACAGTTTGGAGTGAGAATCGTCAGAAAGGAAGAAGAGGGGTAATAAACTCCATCTTAAAAGGTGCATGGTGCCGCTTTGCATGAAGAGCGTGTGTTGGTCTTCGCTCAGTTCGTTGGTTTCGCCGAGCATCATGGCGCGCAGCAGGCCGGCGAGGGCCGGATGCCGGTCCGCAATGCCCAGGCCGAGGATATGTTTGAAGCGGACCTCCATCTGTGCGCAAAAACGGTAATACGCCGAAGCCGGTCGCACCGTGGCCAACACCTGTCCTCGGGTCAGCCGGAAATTCATGCCGGCATCCGCCAGATAGGTGTCGAACGAATCTTCCGGCGGGTTTTCCGGCAGCAGGGTGAGCACACCGAGGACGGCGATCTCCGCCGAGCGCAGGGGTGCCGCCTCGCCGGACTGGAGGCGCAGGGCAAAATACAGCCGCTGGCCGCGCAAATCGTGCAGATGCGACTCGGTGGCGGAGACGGTGGCGAGCCCGGTGACACGCCCGGGGACAGTCGGCGCGAAGATGCGGTCCACCCGCAGCGTGAGCTGCGCCTCGCGCGGCGGCAGGCTCTGCCAGTCGGGCAGCCGGGCGCGATGCAGCTGATAATGGGCGGTGGCCGCGAAGAGGAGGGCGCCGCACAACCCCAGCGCCCAGACCGCTGGCAACCGGCCGGCGGCTGTTCCGGCGACGGCCAGGCCGATCACGGCGAGGGTGAGACCAGCCAGGATGGAAAGAGGCGCGCCTGCGCGCGCGGCGGCCAAGCCCGCCATGTAGGGCAACGCCAGCCAGAGCAGAGGGGCCCGGTGTCCGAGGCTGCGACTGAGCATGGCGACAGAAATTACCCGCTATGGCACGTGATTCGACGCTAATTTTGCGGTGAATTTTGCCTTCTCATTGACGGCAATTAGCGGAGATTAGCGGCGCAATATGCCATCCTCCGAGCAAGATGATCTGTTTGGCGAAACTGAGGCGCCGGCCGCAGCAGGGGAACCAAAACCGTCCGCCCACCGACCCTTGGCGGCGCGCATGCGGCCGCGGCGGCTCAGCGAGGTCGTGGGTCAGGAGCACCTCCTCAATGCCGGCAGTCTGCTCCCGCGGCTTGTGGCGCAAAATCGCTTCGGTTCGCTGCTCTTCTACGGTCCGCCCGGCTGCGGCAAGACGAGCATCGCCGAGGCCATCGCCTGTGAGACCAAGAGCCGCTTTGTGCGCATCAGCGCGGTGCTGTCCAATGTCGCCGAGTTGCGCGAGATCCTCGCCACTGCGCGCCGCCGGCCCGAGGCGGCGACAATCCTTTTCATCGATGAGTTGCACCGCTTCAACAAGTCGCAGCAGGACCTGCTGCTGCCGGATGTGGAGGAGGGCAATGTGCGGCTCATCGGCGCGACCACCCACAACCCCGGTTTTTACGTCAACCCGCCGCTGCTCTCGCGCAGCCACCTGTTCCGGCTCGAACCCCTTGCGACCGCAGCCGTGGCCGGCGTGCTCCGGCGTGCGCTCAGCGAGGTCGGGCGCGGGCTGGGCGCCCGCGGCTGCACGGCGGACGACAAGCTGCTGTCCGATCTCGCCGTGTTGTGTGATGGAGACCTGCGCCGCGCCCTCAACGCCCTTGAAGTCATCGTGCTCGGTCTGCCCGAGCAGGCGCCGGTCACCGCAGCGGATCTCGAAGTCTTCGCCCGCGAACGGCGCATCCGCTACGATGCCAACGAGGATGAGCACTACGACACCATTTCGGCCTTCATTAAAAGTTGCCGTGGCAGCGATCCGGATGCCGCGATGTATTGGCTCGCCAAGATGCTGGCCGGCGGCGAAGACCCGCGCTTTATCGCCCGGCGGCTCGTCATCCTAGCCAGCGAGGACGTCGGTCTGGCCGACCCGCAGGCGCTGCCGTTGGCGGTGGCGGCCCACCATGCGTGCGATTTCATCGGGCTGCCCGAGGCCGAGCTGACGCTCGCGCACGCCACGCTCTACATCGCCACCGCACCCAAGAGCAATTCCGCGACCCTCGCCCTTGGTGAGGCCCATCGCGTGCTGAAGGAGCAGCCGGTGCAGTCGGTGCCGGTGCCGCTGCGTGACAAGAGCGGCGCCGCCAGCAAGCAGGCGGGCCACGGCAGGGGTTACCGCTACTCGCATGAGTTTCCCGAGAACATATCGGGCCAAGATTACCTGCAGAAACCGCTCACGCTCTACACGCCCAAGACCACCGGTTGGGAGGCCAAGATCGCCGACCGGCTTGCGCGCTGGCAGGAATTGAAGGCGAAGTTGAAGTCCGGCAGCTAGGTGTCGGCGGTGTTGCCCGCAAGCCATTGCTCAATGGCGATGGCCTTGTCCGCGTAGAGCTGCCCCCAGTCCTTGGGCCGGCCCAGCGAGTGGAAGTGGGCGGCGGCGGCGCGTGATGCCGCCGCGGCGTGACGCAGCAACTCCGAGGCCTTGGCGCGGTAGGTGTCGGGATCACGGCCCGTCTGCTCCCACAGCGCATGCAGTCCGAAGTGCAGGCCGATTTCATGACCGGCCAGTGCCATGCTTTCCACGTGCAGCAGCTGGCGGCGGAGATGTTCACGGCGGGTGGGAGTTTGCTGGGCGCCGTTCCACCAGAACCGGTAAAAGACCGGGGCGTCATCCGCGGCCGCAGTGGCGAGGGAAAGCTGGTGGACGGCCTCCTGGTAGTGCGGGAACGCCGCCTGCCAGGCCCCGGCCACGGCCTGCAGGGCAGCGGGAAAATCAGCGGGGTTGTAAACGCGGTCGCCTTCGGTGCGGGGTGGGGATTGATGCGCCCGCAGGTTGTCCGCGGCAAATTTCCCCGGCAGCGGCCAATGTCTGCGGCCCTCATACCAGCCCGGCCACTGGCCGGGGGCCCACGTGCACGCCACTGAGAGTTCAGCGTGCGCCCGCTCCAGTGCAACCCAAGCCGCGAGGGCAGGCTCGCCGGCGGCGGCACCGAACTGCCGGTGCGCGATGCGGCGGCAGACTGCGGCGGCGTCGGCCGCGGGATTCAGGAAAAATTCCCGGCAAGCGATGGAATTGCACCAGATATCCTCGGGCGCATGGCCCCAGTGATCAAAGACGCCGTCCGCCTCCAGCGTGTGCCACCGGTGCAATTTCGCGCCGATGCCGAGGGGGAAATCCTGGATGTCGCCGAGGCCGTGCACGGTGTCGTCGCCCCAGTGAAGATTGTCGTAGCCGATGAAGGTCTGGCCGCGCTCGCGACAGACCTGGCGCACCTCCCGTAGAAAGTCGTGTGCCTGCCGCTCGCATTGCCAACCATCCTTCTGCGCCGCGAGATAGACCCCGCTCGCGGCCGGCAGGGCGGCCTGGTGGTGGAGAAATGCGTCGCTGTCACGGTCCCATTTCCAGCCGGTGGTCAGCACGCGCAGGCCGGGCCGCACTTTACGACCTTCCTCGACCAGGAAGCACACCAGCCGGTCGCGTTGGGCGATCCGGGTTAAGCCGCCGCACCGCGGGCAGCTCTCCGGATTGCAAAACTCCCCGCCTGAATCCAGGCCGAAAAGGAACAGAGTTTCGATTTCCGGAAAATCCGCAAAGAAGCGTTGGAGCAGGTCGCGATAGAACTCCTTCACGCGGGGATGGCTGAAGCAGAGCACCTGACCCTCGTAGGTGCCGGAGTCGCTGAGCACCTCGGCCGGGAATCGGGTCAGGAACCTCCGGCGCTCCGATTCCGACACCCAGGGGCCTCCCTGGCAGGGCAGTTCCGTCAGCCAGAGCATGGCGCCAAGACCGTAATCGGCGCAGTCGTCGAGCAACCGGCGCAAGCCGGTGCGGTTGGCGGCGACTTCCGCCGCATCCACCGCGCTGGGAAAAAATGGACTGGTGACGTAGCCCTGCAGCGAACGCCGGCTGCCCTGCCAGTCGTGCGAGACCAGGCAGTGGGTGGCCCCGAGATGGGCGAGGAAGCGCACGTCCGCACGTGTCCCGGGCCAGGGGCTGAAGCGGGGGTGAAAGATGCGCTCGGCAAACTGGAACGTGCCCTGACAGTGGAACCCTTCGTTCAGCGAATCGCCGGCTGCCAAGGCCTCATGCAGCGCAAATACCGCGTGGAGCAGGCCACGCGGAGTGTTGCCGAGCACGGACAGCGTGCCGTCGTGTAGGCGCACCTCGAAGGCATCACGGTCGGCCGGAACGGCCGCAAGGGTACCGAGCACTATAGGCGGTGGGGCTTTCCAGTCGGCAAGAGCCAGTTCCAACTCGTCGCGGGCGGTGGGTTCCACTGCCCGCCAGGCGGGCTGCGGCGGAAGGGTGGAAGCCATCATGGCCGAAAACGGGGCATGGGCTACCCTTGCAGGCTTGCGATAGGCCGTGCAATCGGCAATCTGGTGCCATGAAAACGCGTGTGCCGTTGGGGGGCTGGTTGCTTATTCTAGCCATGTTCGGTGCGGTGCCGGTTTGGTCGGCCGATGCCGGCCACAAGGCCGCAGTCCAGCAGAAAGAGGAGGCAGGCAAGATCGAGGGCATTGCGATTCCGCGGCCGTCCGGCGGCTTCCTTGGCCTCGAGGTCGTGGGGGGGTATTTCAAACTCAGTTTCTATGACGCGAAGAAAAAGCCGGTGACGGCGGATGTGCCCCGCGGCTCCGCCCGCTGGAATCAGCAGCAAAAGAGCGGCAAGGCTTTCACCGTGCTCAATCCCGCTGGCGACGGGAAATCGCTGGTGGGTGCCATGTTCGTCCGTCCGCCTTACAACTTCATCGTCTTCCTGACCCTGCTCAACGAGGCCGGTGAAAGCGTCGAGAGTTATCCCGTCAACATGATGCAATGAGGCTGGCGCCACCGCGGCCCCACGGGGTTGTGCCGGGGTCCCAGTCGCGTTGACAGCCAGAGGCTTCGCGTTGAGGTTCAAGTCATGTCCACCCAAGGCACCCACGTCTTCGATTCGATCGAGTCTGCGATTCAGGAGATCGCAACCGGCCGGCTGATCATCGTGACCGATGACGAGAACCGCGAAAACGAGGGTGATCTGATCATGGCGGCGGCGAAGGCCGCGCCCGAGACGGTCAACATGATGATCCGCTATGGCAGCGGCATCGTCTGCGTCCCGACCGTGGAGCACCAGCTGCGGCGGCTCGGGCTCGGCCCGATGGTGCAGCAGAACCGCGAGGTGCAGCGCACGGATTTCACCGTGAGCGTGGACGCGGCCGAGGGCATCACGACCGGGATCAGCGCCTACGACCGCACGCAGACCATCCGCATCCTCGCCAACCCCGAGGCCAGGCCCGAAGAGCTGGTCCAGCCCGGGCATACGTTTCCGCTCCGGGCGCGCCCGGGCGGTGTGCTGGAGCGCGCCGGCCACACGGAGGCGGCGGTGGACCTGGCCATCCTCGCCGGCCTGCACCCGAGCGGCGTGCTGTGCGAACTCGTCAACGACGACGGCACGGTGCAGCGGCTGCCGCAGTTGATCGAATTCAAGCACAAGTTCGGCCTGCGCATGATCTCGATTGCGCAGCTCATCGAATATCGGGCCAAACGTGACCAGCTGGTGGAACCCATCTGCACGCAGCCGTTTGCGTCGGAGTTTGGTGAGTTCACCCTGCACGTCTTTCGCAGCAAGCTCGACAACCGCCATCACCTCGCGTTCGCCATGGGTTCGCTCGGGGCGGAACCAACCCTGGTGCGCGTGCACAGCGAGAACCTGCTGGGCGATATTTTCCGCATGCGGGGGCTCGACAGCCACCAGGCTCTCACCGCCTCGATGGAGGCCGTGGCGCGCGCCGGCCGGGGTGTCGTGCTCTATATGGAACATGCCAATGGCGGGGCGGAAGTCGTGAAACGACTGACGGCCCAGCCCGGCGAACCGCCGATGAGCTTCCGCGACTATGGCATCGGCGCGCAGATCCTGGCCGCGCTCGGCCTGCGCAAGATCCGGTTGCTCTCGAAGAGCAACCGCAAGGTGATCGGCCTCGACGGTTACGGGCTGGAGATCGTCGAGCAGGTCGCCCTCTAGGAATCCGGTTTTAAGTTGCGGATTTCGGATTTGAGCCGGCCAATAGACCCTCCATGAGCCTTGATGCACCCGCCCAGACGCCGCTTGATGGCTCCCAGTTCTCCCTGGGCGTCGTGGCGGCGCGTTTCAACGGGGAACTGGTGGACGGTCTGTTGCGGGAGTTGATGGCCACGTGGGCGCGACACGGAGTCCCGGCGGCGCGCGTCGAGTTGGTGCGCGTGCCGGGTTCACACGAGGTGCCGGTGGCCGTGCAGTTGCTGGCCGATGCCGGCCGGCACGACTGCCTCGTCGCGCTGGGGGTGCTCGTGGGCGGGGAGACGAGGCACCACGAGATGGTGGGCACGAGCGTATCGCACGCACTGCAAACCATCGCCCTGGCCAGCCGCATTCCCGTGATCAACGGCGTGGTGGTGGCCGACACCCGCGCCCAGGCCGAGGCGCGCTGCACGGGCAAGATCAACCGCGGCACCGAGTTTGCCCGCGCCGCCCTCGAGATGGGCGCGGTGCGGAGAAAGTTGCACCCATGAGCAAGACCCAGTTTGCCCAACGCAAGGCGGGCCGCACCGCCGCCCTGCAATACCTTTACGCCTGGAGTCTGAACTCCCCGGCTAATCTCGCCGAGGACCTGTGCCTTTTTTTCGAGCACCTGGAGGAGCCGCGGGACTACTACGCCTTTGGCGAGGAGCTGATCCACGGCGTGATCGAGCATGCCGTGGAAATTGACGCGCACATCAAGGGGCTGGCGCACAACTGGGAGTTTGCCCGCATCGCCCGCATCGATCTCGCCATCCTGCGGCTCGCGATCTTCGAGATGATCTACCGCAAGGACATCCCGCCGGTGGTTTCGATCAACGAGGCGATCGACCTTTCGAAGCAGTTCTCCAACGCGGATGCGAAGCGTTTCATCAACGGCATCCTCGACCGGCTGAAGGACCAGACCGGCCGTGACGCGCGCAAGGCGGAGTGAGGTGATGAAGCAGCGGGTAGTGAGTAGCGAGCATGGAGGTTTGCCTGTTTCTACTCACTGCCCGCTACTCACTACCCGCTACTTATTCTGATGTTCGGTCTCTACAAAAAATTCAAAGACGGGCTTGCGAAAACGGTGTCGGCCATCGCCGCCAAGACCCACGGGCTCTTCGGCGGCCGGCGGATCGCCGCCGCGTCACTCGACGAGCTGGAGGAGGCGCTCTACACGGCCGATTTCGGCGTCGAGACGACCAATGAGATTCTCGCCGAGATCAAGCAGGCCTATGGCAAGGACAAGGAGCTGCGGGGCCGGCAGGCGGCCGAGATCGGCGCCACGGTGCTGCAGCGTGTGCTGGCCGGCGCAGAAGGCGTACTCACTCCCTCATCCCCGGCCCCGACGGTCATCGTGATGATCGGTGTCAACGGTTCGGGCAAGACCACCACCGCCGCCAAGCTGGCTTGGATGCTCAAGCAGGACGGCCGCCGCGTGACCGTGGCGGCCTGCGACACTTTCCGCGCAGCGGCGATCGAACAATTGAAAGCTTGGGCGACGCGGCTGGAACTCGACCTCGTGGCCAGCCATACGGGCGCCGATGCCGCAGCGGTGGCGTTCGATGCGTGGCAGGCGGCGAAGGCGCGGGGCAGCGACTACCTGATCGTGGACACCGCCGGGCGGCTCCATACCAAGGGCAATCTCCTGGAGGAACTCGCGAAGATCCGTCGTGTGCTGCAAAAGCACGACGCCACGGCACCGCAACACCGCTGGCTGGTGGTGGACGGTTCGATCGGCAGCAACTCCATCGAGCAGGCGAAGGTTTTCCACAAAAATTTCGGGCTGACCGGTCTGGTTGTGACCAAGCTTGACGGCACGAGTCGCGGTGGCGCGATCGTCGGCATCTGGCGCGAGTTGAAACTGCCGATTTACTTCGTGGGTCTCGGCGAACAGCCCGAAGATCTGCAGCCTTTCAGCGTCGAAAACTACGCCAAGGCGGTTTTTAGCTTGGAGGATTGATCTTTCCGCCCGCGGCGGCGTTCAAAGTTTTCCGGGGCGGGTCTGGCGCCAGCGGCGGTAGCCGAAGCCGGCGAGGCCGACGCCCATCATGATCAGACCGTAGGTGGAGGGCTCGGGGACATTGGGATAGATCTGGTCGTCGTAGG
>CAJBES010000148.1 GCA_903952145.1 uncultured Opitutaceae bacterium
CGGATTTTTTGCTCCGCAGCAACCGCGTGCTGCCGTTCCTGATCGCCGGCGGCGGCCTGCTGCTCAGCCTGATGGCCTCGCTGCTGACCTGGTCGCTGGCCAACTCCCGGGCTCGCGCCCTGGCCCTGGCGGACCGGATGACCGGGGACCTGCGCAAGGCTGAGGTCGAGACCCGCCGGCTGGCGATGATCGCCCGGCACACGTCCAATGCGGTCGGCCTCGCGGACAAGGAAGGTCTGGTGGTTTGGATCAACGAGGGGTTCACCCGTATCTTTGGCTACACGATTGAGGAGGCCCGCGGGCATTTCGCACCGCACCTGGTGAAGGGGGCTAAAACCAACGCCCGCTTGCTTGCCTCCGTCGTGCTGGCCGCCCGCCGGGGCGAGGAGTTCCACGGGGAGATGTGGAATTACGCCAAGGACGGCCGGGAGATCTGGTGCGACCTGGAGATGCAACCGCTGCGGGACACGGCCGGCACAGTGACCGGGTTCATGTCCATCCAACTTGACATCACGGCCCGCAAGCACGCGGAGGAGGCGCTGGCCCGCAAGGAAGCGCAGCTGCAGTTCATCTTTGACAACGTGCCGGTCGGGGTGAGCTGGGTGCGCTACACCGCGCAGGGGATCGAGAGCCGGCACAGCAACTGGTTCTACACCATCAGCGGGCTGCGCCCCGCGGACCTCAAGGATGCCGCGCAGGTGCGAGCCATCAGCCATCCCGCAGACATAGCGCAGCAGGACGTGTTGCGCGACCGCCTGGAGCGCGGTGCACTCGACGAGTTTTCACTGGAGAAACGCTACCTGCGCAAGGACGGGCGCCTAGTGTGGGTGCTGCTCCACTGCAAGGCCTACCGCCTGCCCAACGGGCGCATCGACCAGGAAATCTCCACCGTCATCGACATCACCGAGCGCAAGCGGGCCGAGGAGGAACTGGCGCGCAAGGAGGCGCAGCTCCGCTTCATTTTCGACGTGGTGCCGGTGGGCATCCAACTGCGCACCGGCGAGGGCGGCAGTGAGACCCGGCTGGCCAATACCGCGCACGAGCGCATCACCGGTCTGAACGCCGCGCAGATGCAGGAACCGGATGCTTTGGTACGCCTCACCCATCCCGAGGACTACGCCCGGCAGCGTGAACTCCAAGCCCGGATGGAGCGCGGTGAGATCGACCAGTATTCGATCGAAAAACGCTACCTCCGGCCCGGCGACGACGCACCCGTGTGGGTCGTCCTCGCCGTGCGGCGTTTCCCCAATCCTGATGGGCGGGGCTATCAGGACGTCGTGACCCTGGTGGATATCACCGAGACCCGCCGTCATGCGGAGGAACTGCGCGCGGCCAAGGAGACCGCCGAGGCGGCCAACCTCGCGAAGAGTCAGTTTCTCGCGATGATGAGCCACGAGATCCGCACGCCCATGAACGGCGTCATTGGCATGACCTCACTGCTGCTGGACTCGCGGCTCACCCCCGAGCAGCGCGACTACACCGACACCATCCGCCTGAGCGGTGACGCCCTCCTGACCATCATCAACGATATCCTGGATTTTTCGAAGATCGAGGCGGGCCGGCTGGAGCTGGAATTGGAAACCTTCAACCTGCGCGAAACAGTCGAGGGCGCCCTCGACCTGCTGGCCCCGAGCGTGGCCGAAAAGCACCTTGACCTGCTCTACGAAGTGGCGGATGGCGTGCCTGGCAACGTGCGGGGTGATGCCACGCGGTTGCGGCAGATCCTGGTCAACCTGCTGGGCAACGCAGTGAAATTCACCGAGCGGGGTGAGGTGGTTGTCAGCGCGCATGCCCGGCCGGTCGGGAGCGGGCAGGTGGAGCTCGAGTTTGCCATCACGGACACCGGCATCGGTATCTCCCGCGAGGGTCTGCAGCGGATTTTCCAGCCTTTCACGCAGGTGGATGCCACGACCACGCGGCGCTTTGGTGGCACCGGTCTGGGGTTGGTGGTGAGCAAGCGGCTGGCCGAGCTCATGGGGGGCCGGCTCTGGGTCGAAAGCGAGCTGGGGCGCGGCTCCACCTTCCGTTTCACCGTTATCCTGGGCGCGGTGCCAAGCAAACCGCGGCCCTATCTGGCGAGCGGGCTGAGCTCCTTCGCAGGCAAGCGCCTGCTCATCGTGGACGACAACGCCACCAACCGTCGCATCCTCACGGCGATGGCGGCCGGCTGGGGTATGCTGTCCCGGGCGGCCACTGCGGGCGCAGAGGCGCTGGCCTGGCTGAACGCCGGGGAGATCTTTGACGCCGCGATCCTCGACATGCAGATGCCGGAGATGGACGGTTTGAAGCTGGCCACTGAAATCCGCCGGTTGCGTGATGCCACCCAGCTGCCGCTGGTGCTTCTCTCTTCGCTTGGGCAGCGGGAACTCATCGGCGGGGAAAGCCCTTTTGCCGCCCATCTCACCAAGCCGGCGAAACCGGCGCGCATCTTTGAGGTGCTGGCGGAATTGTTCAAGGTCGCGCCTGCACCCGCCGTGTCGCATGTGTCGGTCGCCCCATTCCCGGTGGGCAGCGGGGGTCTCGGCGGACCGATCCTGCTCGCGGAGGACAACGCCGTGAACCAGAAGGTCGCGTTGATGATGTTGGAAAAAATCGGCTACCGCGCTGACGTTGCGGCCAACGGGCGGGAGGCGCTTGAGGCGCTACGGCGGCAGGCATACCGAATCGTGCTCATGGACATGCAAATGCCCGAGATGGACGGGCTCGAAGCCACGCGGCGCCTGGTCGCAGAGCGGCCCAACCCTGCCGACCGGCCGTGGATCATCGCTGTCACCGCCAACGCGATGCAGGGCGACCGCGAACTATGCCTTGCGGCGGGCATGGACGATTACATCAGCAAACCGATCAAACGGTCGGAACTCGCGGCCGCATTGGAGCGGGGCCGGCAGCGCCGGCCGGCCGGTCCAAAGACGACCTGAGCGACTCCCCCGGAAGTCAGGCCGGACCGGATTCGCCTGGCGGCTCCCGGTGTGGTGCGGGCCGGGACGACGGGTCGAGCTGGGGCGCAATATGCCGCCAGAGCGTGTCGGAGCGCTCGGTCAGAATCTGGTGGCACTTCACAATCTCGGCTGCGCGGGCGGCCCGGTTCTCCTCGGCGATCTTCGCGAGGTCGTCGAGGTTGTAGAGGTAGACGTTTTCCAGCGCGGTGACGCCGGTGTCCACATCGCGGGGCAGGGCGAGGTCGATGAGAAAGAGCGGCCGGGTGGCCCGGCGGCGCATGGCGGCATGGACATCGGTCCGGGTGATGACGGCGGCGGGCGCGGCGGTCGCGCAGACGACGATGTCAAACTCGCCGAGCTTCACTGGCATGAGCCAGAAGGGCAGGGCCAAGGCCCCCAGCGTGTTGGTGAGTTCCATCGCGTGTTCGAGCCGCCGGCTGGTGATGGTCAGCGAGCTGGCGCCGCGGCTTTGGAAGGCCTTGGCGGTTTTTTCGCCGACTTCGCCGGCGCCCACCAGCAGCACCCTGGTCGCGGACAGTTCGCCAAAAATGTTCTGGGCCAGGTCGACGGCGACATTGGCGATGCTCACCTGGCCCTCGGTGATGGCGGTGTGCGTGCGCACATGCTTGGCGGCCTGAAAGGATTTTTGGAAGACACGGTTCAGCACGGGGCCGGTGGAACGCTGCGCCTGCGCGGCGGCGTAGGCGGCCTTGACCTGGCCCAGAATCTCCGTCTCGCCGATGAGTTGTGAATCGATGCCGGCGGCGACCGCGAACAGGTGCTGCAGGGCGGCCGGGCCCATCAGGCTGAAGCGGAATTTTGCGAACTCCTCCTCGGCAAACTGCTGGCGCCGGCAGAAGGCGGACTGCACGCGGGCGGCGGTGTCAGGAGCGTCGGCCACGCCATAGAACTCGATGCGGTTGCAGGTGTTCAACAGGGCGTATTCCCGCAGTCCGGCGATGCCGGCCAGGTCGGCGTGCAGCTGGGCGGCGGCCGGCGCGGACAGGGAGAGTTTTTCACGCACCTCCAGGGGCGTGGTGCGGTGGGTGGCCCCGAAAACAAACAGGCCGGTGGCAACGGGCGGGGCGTGGTTCATCTCTGGACGGTGGGGCATGCGACCGGGAGCCGCCGGTTGGCGTTGATCACGCCGAGGGTCAGCAGGGCCAGCACAAAGAGCAGGAGCGCGACCCAGGCGAAGCGCCGGACGGGCAGCCGGCCGCGCAGACGCAGGCCAAGCGTGAAGGTGTAGCAGGCCCAGACCGTGAGGGTCGCGAGCAGCTTGGGCCAGTGTACGCTGGCGGTGTTCTGCAGCCAGTGCACGGAGCCCACGGCCAGGGCCGCGGTCAGCAGCGCGACCCCGAAGCCCAGCAGCCGCACGCTGATCAGGTCGAGGTCGACCAAGGAGGGCAGAAAGGAAAACCAGCCGCTGACGTGCTTGCTCTTCAGCGAGTAGTTGCGCAACTGCAGCATGAGGGCGGTCAACGCCAGCAGGCCGAAGACGCCGTAACTGAAGAGCGCCAGGGCGGCGTGGAACTCGATCCACGGATTGTTGCCGAAGATCCCTGAACTGCGCGTGCTGTCCCAGGCCGGGAGCGCGAGCGAGACCAGGGTCAGCGAGGCGGCCAGGCAGGAGGTGAAATAGCCCAGGAGGCTCGTGCGAAAGGTCACGCCCACGACCAGGTAGAGCGAGATGGCGGACCAGGCGGTGAATTGGTAGAGTTCGAAGGTGTTGCCCAAGGGGCAGCCGCCGACCGCGAGTCCGCGGAGGTAGAGCCCCGTGACCTGCAGGGCGTAACCGGCGACGATGAGCACATACATCGCGAGGTTGAGCGGGCGCCCGCCGCGCAGCAGCGACCAGGTGCCGAGGAGAAAACCGACGAGGTATAACCCGGCGGCGCTCCACAGCCAGGTGCGGTCGGAGAAATATGCGAACATGGAGGGCAAGTTGGTGGGAAGCAGGGCGGAGGCAAGTCCGGCGTCAGGGGCCCGGGGGCCCCCGCCCCGGTGACTGCAGGCCCCAACCCCGCCAGGCTCTCGCGCGAAATTTCCCCCGGCTGGGGCGACCGCGACTTGTGTTGGCAGCGCGACCGGTTATTTTCACCGGCCATGTGCGCCGCGCGCCCCGGCCCCGTTTCCGCCGAAAGCATCCAACGGCCCGCCCCGGCGGGACCACTCGGCGTGCGGCGGGTTTATCCGCTGCGGCCGGAGCAGATCCGGCCCGTGGTGCGCATCGCCCACCGGCTCACCGGCGGGCTCCAGATTTCCCGGCGCATCATCTTCGACTACGAACTGGTGCTGCTCCTGAAGGGCACGGGCGAGTGGGTGCTCAACGGGGAGCGCCGGACGCTGGCCGCGCATGACCTGCTGCTCATCCCGCCCTTGGTGCCGCACGCGATCCAGGCGGATCCGGCCAAGCCCGCTGAGCACATTGCGGTGCATTTTGACTTTGCCCCGGACGTGCCGGCGACGACGCGCGGCCTCGACAAGCGCCAGCCCTTCCGGGTGCGGTGCACCCACGGGCTGGAATTCACCACGCAGCGCCGGCTTTACGCCGGACAC
>CAJBES010000149.1 GCA_903952145.1 uncultured Opitutaceae bacterium
GAACGCGAACTGCAGCGGCTGCATGAGTCCTTCTCCCCGCTGGTGCGGCGCGCCAAGGCCCTGGGCCGCGCCTTGCGCATCGGCACCAACCACGGCTCGCTTTCCGACCGCATCATGAACCGTTACGGCGACACCCCGCTGGGCATGGTTGAGAGTGCGCTTGAATTCCTGCGCATCGCCGAATCCCACGGTTACCGCCAGCTGGTCCTGTCGATGAAGGCTTCCAACCCAAAAGTCATGATCCAGGCCTACCGGCTGCTGGTGGAACGCATGGACCGGGAGGACATGTCCTATCCGCTGCACCTTGGCGTAACCGAGGCCGGCGACGGCGAAGACGGCCGGATCAAGAGCGCCATTGGCATCGGCTCGCTCCTGCTCGACGGCTTGGGCGACACCATCCGCGTCTCGCTCACCGAGGACTCGGTCCATGAAATCCCCGTCGCCCGCGCCATCGCTGACAAGGCCATGAATTTGTGGGCGGTCGGCCGTGACGGACCGCCGGACCGTCCGTCGGTTGCGGTGCGTCCGGCAATCGCACCCTGCCCCGCTGACTCGATTGACCCGTATCATTTCACCCGGCGCGAAACAGGCGTCATCAAACTATCATCCCAATGCCTCGTCGGCTCCGATCAGCCGCCGCGCGTCATCGTGCGGACCACTTTTGCCGCCCTGCCCGGCCTGCGGCCCGCCCTGCAAAAGTTGATCGATACGCCCGCCGAGGGCCTGCTGGTGCCGGTCAACACCACTGCCGAACTCGCCGCCGTCAAATCCACCGCCCCTGCCTTTCTTGTGCTGGAACTGGCCCCGGCGCTGACCCCCGCCGCTCTCGAGACTCACGGCACCCAACTCCCCGCCGGCACCGTATTGCTGCGCCAGTTCCCGGCCGAGGATGCCGCCCTGCTGGCTGGCTTCGCCCGCTTCGCCCGCCGGCACCAATGTGTCCTCGCCGTTGAAATTTTGCCGGCGGATATCGCCGCGCTCGCCGAACCACTGCACCAGCTCGGCGACCAGTCATTGCTGTTTACCCTTTCCTCCACCCCCCACTCGGCCGGCCACACCATCGGTGCCTACCGGCAGTTGGCTGAAAACCTGCGCCAACTCGGTTCGCGCGCCCCGCTTTGGATCCGCAACACCCCCGCCACCGCCGTGCGCGGCGACCCCGGGTTTCTCTCCAAGCTGATCGAGTCCTCCTTCCTCACCGGCGGCCTGCTCTGCGACGGCTTGGGTGACCTCGTCAGCATCGAAACCGAGAACGATCCGATTCGTGCCGCCAAGCTCGCCTACAATGTCCTGCAAGGCGCCGGGGCCCGCAGCTCCAAGACCGAGTTTGTCGCCTGTCCGTCCTGCGGCCGCACACTCTTTGACCTGCAAAGCACGACCCAACGCATCCGCGCCCAGACCGGCCACCTGAAGGGCGTCAAACTCGCCATCATGGGCTGCATCGTGAACGGACCGGGCGAGATGGCCGATGCGGACTTCGGTTACGTCGGCGGTGCCCCCGGCAAGATCAACCTCTACGTCGGCAAGACCTGCGTGCAATATAACCTCCCCCAGGACGAGGCCGACGGGCGCCTTATCGCCCTCATCAAGGAGCACGGCAAGTGGGTCGAGCCTGCCTGAAGCGCAAGCCCGGCGGGGCCACGGCCGTGCCGCGTATCCAGAGTGGCACGCCGTCACCTGTTCGTCACCCCGTTGTTACCTATGTAAACTTGGCGCTCGCCTCCGTATTTTTTTCCAAACTACGCCGTGAGCGTTTTCCTCATCCAAATCGTGCCAGTGATGGCAAACAAAAAAATGAAAAAGTTATGCTCAGGCCGGATGTGAACAACTTGTCAGAAAGTTCGCCTTGAAATGATTTTTGGGTTCACAGTTACTCCTCACTTCGCCAGTCTGACCTAGCTTCCCGGCGGTTCTTTCACACGTCATTCGCGACACCCATTCCATCCCCGCGGCAACACCCGCCCGTAATCTCTAGCCATCAATATCTTACATTCTCTTAATATCTGCGCCTCGGCGCCGATGGCCGGATCCTAATTTTGTTGCTGTCTTAATTGGTGGAATCGGTTCCCTGCGACGTGTCGTCAGCCCTGCCGGGACCCAATGTGAATAAGAACGCCTTTCTGCCAGCCCATGCCCTCTTCGTCCCTGTCCCCCAGCCTCTGGGAAACCGTCAAATGCGACTTTAAGGAGTTGTTTCCTGAGGACGTCTTTCAGATGTGGTTCGAGCCCTTGGTGTGTCTCGAAACCGCGGAAGACGGCATGACTTTGGGCGTGCCCAACGACTTCGCCGCCATCTGGATCCACGACAACTACTTGGATCTCATCACGCAGCGACTGCGCCTGACCGCCGGCCGCATGGTGAACGTCACGCTCAAGAAAACAGACGCGGGCACCGCCCACCATACCGGTCCCACCCATCGCCAGGCTGAACCCTCGCCCGCCGCCAAGGGCCGCGCCGCCACCAAGCGCGGTCCGCGCTACGATGACCGCGGCCCCGTCGCCGGTGCGCTCAACGCCCGCAACACTTTCGACACCTTCGTCGTCGGCTCGAACAACCAGATGGCGCACGCCGCCGCCCTCGCCGTCGCCCAAGCCCCGGCCCAGGCTTACAACCCGCTTTTCATCTACGGCGAGACCGGCCTCGGCAAGACGCACCTGATGCATGCCATCGGCCACGCCATCCTGCATCAAAACCCCGAGGCGCACGTCGCCTACCTCTCGACGGAAAAGTTCACCAACGAGTTCATCCAGGCCTTGCAGGAGAACAGCCTGACCCGGTTCCGTCAGCGCTACCGCCACGTGGATGTCCTCCTGATCGATGACGTGCAGTTCCTCGCCAACAAGGAGCGCATTCAGGAGGAGTTTTTCCACACCTTCAACGACCTCTTCGAGTCGGGCAAACAGATCGTCCTTTCCAGCGACCGCCGTGCCAGCGAGATCCAGAAACTCGAGTCCCGCCTCGTCTCCCGGTTCGAATGGGGTCTCCCGGCCGACATCCAGGCGCCGGACCTTGAGACCCGCATCGCCATTTTGCGCACCAAGGCAGCCACCCTGAAGGCCAACCTCCCCGAGTCGGTGGTGAACTTCATCGCCCTGCATATTTCCAAGAACATCCGCCGCCTCGAGGGCGCGCTCATCAAGGTCGCCAGTTACTCCGCCCTCACTGGCAAGACCCTCGACCTCGCCACCACCGAAATGTTGCTGAAGGATGTGCTCATGGAACAGGCGCAGAACATCCTGACCATGGAAACGATCCAGAAGCGCGTGGCCGACCATTACCAAATCCGCCACAGCGACATGACGAGCAAGCGCCGGCCCAACAACATCGCCATCCCGCGCCAGATCGCCATGTATCTGGCCCGCACCCTCACCAAGCACTCCCTGCAGGAAATCGGCGACGCCTTCGGCGGCCGAGACCACGGCACAGTGATCCACGCCTGCAAGGCCACGGACAATATGATGGAGCAGGACGCCTCAACCCGCAGCAGCGTCGAATTCCTCAAGGCCCAGCTTTCGCGCTGAACGCCCTCCGGTTGTTTTCCCGCGGGCTTGGCGTGAGTTGCCAAGCCCGTTTTCTTTGGTAACTTCATTCCTGTCTTTTCATCATGTCCCTCACCCTCACCACCGAGCAGAAACAAACCGTCGCCAGTTGGGTCACCGCCGGCGATAACCTCTCCGCCATCCAGAAGAAGCTCTCCGAGCATTTCCAAATCTCGATGACCTACCGTGACGTCCGCTTCCTCGTGGATGACCTGGACCTCGCGCTCAAGGATCCCGCACCGAAGGTTGATACCTCCGACGTCACCAAGGCGCCAGCCGCCAAGCCGGCCGCACCGGCGTCCGAAAAGAAAGGCTTTCTCGATAAGGCCAAGGAAAAGCTCGGCCTCGGCCAAACCAAGCCCGACGAAGCCCTGCCGCCCGAGGAAGAATTCGCCGACGAAGGCGCCGAAGACCTCCCGCCGGCCGCTGGCGGCGTCAGTCTCGAGATCGACAAGGTCACCCTTATCCCCGGAGCCCTGGCCAGCGGCAGCGTGACCTTCAGCGATGGCGTCACCGGCAAATGGATCGTCGATCATCAGGGTCGCCCCGGTTTCACGCAGGTCAGCCAAACCGGCTACCGCCCCTCCGCTGCCGACGCGCAGAGCTTCATGCAGGAGCTCGGCCGCGCCTTCCAAGCCCGCGGCCTGTAGGCCTTCCCGCCAGGCCCTGTGGAGGCCCGGTCCCGATTGTCATGCTGCGGCCGGCGAGCATCATTTTTAAGCCCCATGCGCACCGTCCATATCGTCCTAAACGCCCATCTCGACCCCGTCTGGCTCTGGCCCTGGACCGCCGGCGTCGATGAATGCATCAACACGTGTTACACGATGTGCAACACGCTCAACCGCCACCCCGACATCATCTTCACGCGCGGCGAAGCGTGGGTTTATGAGCAGGTGCGGCGCCATGACCCCGCGCTCTTCAAACGCATCGTGCGCCACATTCACGCCGGCCGCTGGTCGGTCGTCGGCGGCTGGTGGATCCAGCCCGACTGCAATCTGCCCGGCGCCGAGGGCCTGAACCAGCAGATCGCCCTCGGCCGTGCCTGGTTCGAGCAGCACCTGCTGTTCTTCCCGCACATCGGTTACAACGTCGATTCCTTCGGCCACAGCGCCGCCCTGCCCGACCTGATGGCTGCACACGGCCAACACAGCTATGTTTTCATGCGACCGATGGCGCAGGAGATGGATTTGCCCGCCCGCATGTTCCGCTGGCGCGGCCGACCGGGCGGAAACATCATCAACACCTTCCGCATCGCGCACGGCTACTGCACCATCCATTCCCCAACGTTGCAGCACGTCGAGGGCGCCCTTGAGGGCCTGCCGGATGGGGTGACCCATACCATGTGCTTCCTCGGCGTGGGCGACCACGGCGGCGGCCCCAACGAACAGATCATCCAGTGGGTGCGCGACCACCGCGATGCCATCCCCGACGCCCGGCTGGAGTTCTCCTCGCCCGAGCGCTTCTTCAAGGCCCTCACCCCGGAGTTGCGCCATCTTCCGCTGGTCACCGGCGAACTCCAGATGCATGCCATCGGCTGCTACACCGCGCACCGCCCCGTAAAACTCGGCGTCCGTCGCGCCGAGAACCTGCTCGCGCAGGCCCGGCTCGCCTTGGACACCGCACCCCGCCGCGATCGCAAGACCGCCGCCCCCATCATGGAGGAGGCCTGGCGCACGCTGTGTTTCAACTCCTTCCACGACACCCTCGGCGGCAGTTGCACGCCCAGTGCCGCCCGCGCCGCCGACGAGCAGCTCGCCGGTGTCAAGGCCACCGCTGAGACCCTGCTCAGCGAGACGTTCCGGCGTCGCGCCCACGCCCTCCCCGCCGATCCCCGCCAGCGCATCGTCGCAGCCAACTACACAGGGCATAAATTCAGCGACTTCCTCGAGCACGAACCATGGCTCGAATGGACCAGTTGGAAACCCGATTGGTGCCTCCTCGACGAACGCAATCGCCCTGTCCCCCACCAGATCATCGAGCCGGAGACGCTGATGCCCGACACGATGCGTCTCCTGTTTCCGCTCGACATCGTTCCCGGGAACTTCCGCACGCTCCGGATTGCTCGCAATCACGCCGGGCAACCTGCCGCCCTCAAGGGCACGGCACCCGATTTCACTCTCACCACCCTGTCCGATGGGGCCGGCACCCTTCAGCCCATCACCGGGCCCATCTGCCTGTTGCCCGAGCTCCTCCTCATCGAAGACAAGTCCGACACGTGGTCGCACAACCACGCACGCTTCGCCGGGCCCCAGCTCGACCACACCCATTGGGGCGAACCAGTCTTGGTCGAAACCGGTCCCCTCCGGCACACTTGGCGCATTGACGGCCGCATCGGCGAGAGCCGCCTCTGCGCTGACTGGCGCCGCTACCGCGGACAGGATTTTTACGAGCTCCGCCTCCGGGTGAACTGGCACGAGCACCACAAGTTGCTCCGCCTCTCGTGGTCACCCGGCGCCGCCATCACCAGTCGTGAGGACGGCATCTCCGGCGGTGGCCTGCCCCGCGCCAGCGACGGCCGGGAACTGCCGCTGCGCGACCGCTCCCTCCTGAAACTCGCCGATGGCACCCGGGCCGGTCTGGTCGCACCCGAAGTCTTTGGGATCAGCGGTGACGGCTCGGCCGTGCATCTCACCCTGCTGCGCTCCTGCCCCTTCGCCCATCACGACCCGAAAATCCTGCCTGCAAAACTCGAACACTACGCGTGGGTGGATCAGGGCGAGCATGTCTTCACCGTGCGTTACTTCCCCGCCGGCAAGGTGACGGCCAAGGCACTCGACCGCCACGCCCTTTTGCTGCAACAGCGCCCCGCTATCGCCGACCTCACCCGCGGCATGCCTTGCCGGCCCTTCAAAGACCAGCCCGACTGGCCCCTTTGAATCATCACGAGCTTGGTTTTAGCTCCACCTGATTTCATGACCCCATTGGCGCAGGATCACATCACGCTTTTCCAATCCAACGACCCACAGAATATCTGCGCCTACAGCCCGGGGATCTGGCGCTGTGCCGACGGCCGCCTGCTCGCAACCATGGACATCGGCAGTCTGCGCCAAAACGAAGCCCCCCCCGCTGACGGCAAACCCAAGCCCGCCTACGAAGGCCTGAATTGTCGCGTAATGACCTCCGATGATGGTGGGGCTGCTTGGACCACGCGCGCCGATCTCAATCTCTATCACGCCCGCCCCTTCGAAGCCGGAGGAATCCTTTATGTCTTGGGGCATCGCGGCGACCTGCGGATCGCCCGCTCCGATGACAACGGAACCACCTGGTCCAAGGTCAGTCTGCTCTCGGAGGGTGAATTTTGGCATCAGGCCCCGGCCAATGTGTGGCATGCCAACGGCTGCGTTTATCTGGTGATGGAGCGACGCGTGGCCCAGCAAGTCGCAGGTTGGTATGTGAGTGAAATGCAGCCCATCCTGATGCGGGCCCGGATCACCGATGATCTGACCCGGCTCGATGCCTGGACCATGGCCCAGTCTCCTGCCTTTTACGAAGCCGTCAGCGATCAAGGTTTCAACGGTTTCGGCATTCCATTTTATCCCGCTCGTTACCCCGAACTTTGGATGACCCCGGATGGGAAACGCGGCGCAGCGCCGATCGGCTGGTTGGAGTCCAACGTCGTCCAACTGCTTGATCCCAACCATGTCTGGCACGACCCCAGCGGCCGGACCCTGCATCTTTGGTTGCGCGCCCACACTGGGCTGACGAATTACGCCATGGTGGCGCGCGTTACGGAAAAAGGGCCGCAACCCGGTGAAGGCGACATGGAGCTATCCTTCGAATCAGCCCCATCCGGCGTGCCGATTTATTACCTGCCGATGCCCGGCGGACACATGAAGTTCCATGTACTCTACGACGAAAAGACCCAAACCTATTGGCTGCTGAGTTCCCAATCGACCGACAGCATGAGAAACATTGGGAAGATGCCTGCGGATCGCTATGGCTTGCCTGATAATCAGCGCTCACGCCTGCAACTGCATTTCTCATCCAACATGGTCGACTGGATCTTTGCCGGCATGGTCGCCATCGGCGAGACCGAGAACTGCTCCCGGCACTATGCCAGCATGGCCATCGATGGTCCCGACCTCGTCGTGCTCTCGCGCTCCGGCGATAAAAACGCCCGGAGCCCGCATGACACCAATATGATCACCTTCCACCGGATTGCCGGTTTCCGGTCGCTGATCTATTGATGGCGGCCGGTCCCCGCCAACCCACGCCTGTCCTGGTTCCAGCCGTGGCTCAGTCGCCGGCCAGCAGCTTCAAAAGCTCCGCCTCGTCGATCACGGTCACGCCCAGCGTCTGCGCCTTTTCGAGCTTCGAGCCGGCCTCGGCCCCCGCGAGGACGTAGCTCGTCTTCTTGCTGACGCTGCCGCTCACCCTGCCGCCCGCCGCCTCGATTTTCGCCGCGGCTTCGTCGCGCGTCATCGTCGGCAGCGTGCCGGTCAGGACAAAGGTTTTGCCCGTGAATACTCCCGCCGCGATGACCGTGCCCGGCGGATCGATGCCGAGCTGCTTCAGCCTGGCCAGCAGCCGCCGACCGGGTTTGCTGGCAAAAAACTCCTCCACACTGGCGGCGACGGCCGGTCCGATGTCGGACGGCACGCCAGCCAGCGGACCGGCGTCGAGCGCGGCGATCTCGGCGTCGAGCCGGGTGCAGAGCTCCTTGCGCCGGGCCTTGTCTTCGTCGGACTTGGGCGGGTTTTTTCGCGAATTGGGCGCCTGCAGCTCCCGCTCGGCCACCAACCGGGCCTTGTGCAGGACGGCACTCAACAGCGCCGAATCCACCAGGTCCGCAAAACTGCGATGCCTCCGGCCGAGCTCGCGGGCCGTGGATTCGCCCACGTCGGGCACGCTGAGCGCGTAGAGCCATTTTTCGAGCGGCAGCGCGCGCGCAGCTTCGCGGGCGGCCACGACCTTGGTCGCGTTTTTCTCGCCGAAGACGCGCGGCTCCTCCACCGTGCCGAGATTGAGTGCGGCCAGCGTTTCGAGGGCGACGTCGTAGAGGTCCGGCGGATCCTGCACATGGCCGAGCTCGACCAGTTTCGCCGCCACGACCCCGCCCACCCCGTCGATCGCCAAGCCCCGGCGGCTGCAGAAAAACCCCAGCCGGCCGGCGCGCTGCGCGGAGCAGTCGTAATTCTGACATTTCCAGGCCACGCCCTGCGCCTCCTCGTCGGCCACCTCGACTTTGGCGATCCGGCCGCCGCAGACCGGGCATTGGTGCCCGACCGCCGCGGGCAGGTCGAACTCCGCGGCCCCCGCCGGCCGCTCCTCGGGAAACGAGCGCAACACCGCGGGGATCACCTCGCCGGCCTTCTCGATCTCCACGAGGTCGCCGATGCGGATGTCCTTGCGCCGGATCTCCTCCTCGTTGTGCAGCGTGGCCCGGGCGATCGTGCTGCCGGCCAGGAACACCGGTTCCAACTCGGCCACCGGGCTGAGGATGCCGGTCTTGCCTACCTGGATGGTAATGGCCCTGAGGCGCGTGCGCGCGGTGTCGGGCTTGAATTTGTAGGCGATGGCCCAGCGCGGCGCCTTGTCGGTCGCGCCGGCCTCGCGCTGCAGCGCCATGTCGTCGAGCTTCACGACGGCGCCGTCGGTGCCGTAGGCGAAGCTGCGGCGCTCTTGATCGAGCTCGCCGATGGCCGCCCAAGCCTCGTCAATGCCGCCTGCGTGCCAGATGCGTTCGACGCCGGGGAAGCCCCAGACCTGCAGGTGGGCATGCAGCGCGGCCTGGGTCGTCACGACCGGCGGCTCGCAGTGACCCAGGCTGTAGAGGACGATCGACAGCTTGCGTTTGGCCACCTCAGCCGGGTCGAGCTGCTTGATGGTGCCGGCGGCCGTGTTGCGCGGGTTGGCGAAGAGTTCCTCGCCCGCGCTGGCGCGTTCGGCGTTGATCCGCTCAAACTCAGCGGCGGTCAGGTAGATTTCCCCGCGGATCTCGACCACGTCGGGCACGGGCACGTCCGGGCCGCCCTTCAGCTCGCCCGGGATCGAGGCGATGGTGCGGACGTTCGCGGTCACATCGTCGCCCTTGTCGCCCTTGCCGCGGGTGACGGCGCGGACGAATCTGCCGCCCTCGTAGGTGAGGCTCACGGCCAGGCCGTCGATCTTGGGTTCCACCGTGTAGCGCAGGTCATCGCGGCCGAGGAGTTTCACCAGCCGGGTGTGGAAGGCCCGCACCTCAGCCTCGTTGTAGGTGTTGTCGAGGCTGAGCATCTTCTGCCGGTGCGCGACCTCCCTGAAACCCTGCGCGCGGTCGTCGCCGAGCCTGAGCGTGGGTGAGTCGGTGCTGGCGAACTGTGGGAACTCCGCCTCGAGGCCGGCTAGCTGCTGCTTGAGGAGGTCGTATTCAAAGTCGGAGATTTCCGGCCGGGCCTGCCGGTAATAGCGCTCGTCGTGCCGCGCGACCTCGGCGCGGAGCTGCACGATTCGTTTCTGGGCCTCGGCGGGGGTCATACGGACTGATTTGGGACCAGTGGCGCGGGTTTTTCAATCCGGCGTTGGCGCCATCGCAACGGCTGCTCCAGCAGGGCACGGTAGCGTGGCCAGCGCACGTAGAGTGCCACCGCCATGATTGCCCCCAGGGTGTCCGCCACCCAGTCGGCCACCTCCACCATCCGGCCGGGGGTGAAACTCTGATGCCACTCGTCGGTCAGCCCGAACAACGACACCAACAGCACCGCCACCCAGGCCCGGTGCGGCGGGAAGCCGTTCCGCGCCACCAGCGTCGCCAGCAGCCCGAACAGGGCAAAGTGGGCGACCTTGTCGATGCCGATAATATCGGGACCGGCCACCTCACCGCAGCCGGAGGCGGTGGCGATCATCGTCGCCAAGGCGAACGGCCAGAACCACATCATGACTGGACGGAGGGAAACCACGGTTGCGCCAACAAACTCACCGCCCCGCGGCCCGCGACAAGCCAATCCTTCCGTCCCACGAATGCCACCGCCGACCGAAAGATCAGGTTTCCGGCGGCATCCCGACTGCAATTATCCCCGGCGATAAAGCGGACTCACTGGTCAATCCTGCCCCGCCAAGCCACAGCCAAAAATACCACTTGCCACTTTCGCCTGCATGCCGCTTTGTGACCGTTCTCTGGTTCGGGCCGTAGCGTAGCCTGGTAGCGCGCTTGCATGGGGTGCAAGAGGTCGTGAGTTCGAATCTCACCGGCCCGACCATTTTAACCGACGCGAATATGCGCGTTTTGTCGCGTCGGTTCGGGTCTAACTGCGACGCTGACTGATGGTTGCAGAATGCGTGCTGGCTGACTCTCAACGACAGGCGACGACAGGTCATGACTGGCTCCGACCCCTGTTTGTGCGCGTATTTGTGTGCGTTTCGATGTGCGCCAAAAAAGATCCCTTGGTCGGGGTTGAAGCGGGTTTTCCGGAGGGTGCTTCAGAGGGGAATCCAGATTTTTCGGGCTGGTGAGTTCTTCACTCCGGCAGTGTGATTTCATAACGGTAGCAGTGGGGTGGAACGCCGCAGGTCTCGTAACGGCCCACATCGTTGGGACAACCGGTCATCACGAGCACGATATTCCGGGTTTCGCGGTCCTCGTAACGGCGCCAGTTGGAAAATCTAATGTTCGCCGGCTGGCCGGCTGCAACATCGCGGGTCTCAATGACCGTCACCGTCTCTGGCATCACGCGCAACGTCGTCATGTCGATCTCGGCAATCTGGAGCGTGGTGCGGGGATCGCAGGCGACCGTGGGCCGGTCGAGAATATTGGTGATGAGGTAGAGCCGGCCGTTTTTTGAGGCGCGGAATACGTGCGTCAGGCTGGCAGGGCAAAATACCTGCCGACCGTCGGTGAAGCGGAGAAGTTCGGGCTCACTCCATGTCTTTCCTTGGTCACTCGTCGTGGCGTAGAACTTGCCACTTGAGATGGCTATTTTGAAATTACTCGGCGTATAAGCGCGCATGGTCATGAACCAGCGTCCGTCCGGCAACAGGGCGATGGAAGGCTCATCGCCACCACTGTAGGAGCAATCCGGATTGACGGTCGCATAGGAGGTCACCGCCCAATCAACCCCCCGATCATCGTTTCGCCACGTGCCGAGCAGGCAGGCACTGCTGTATCGGTGGAGTGCGGTTAGCTGTGATTCGAAAAAGGGCAGAAGAAAACGGCCATCCGGGAGCCAGACGGGGTCCACGCCTTGGACGCCGCCACTGTTCTGGCCATACCAGATGTCAGGAGCCCAGTGCGTCGGATCAAATTCAGGGCCCTGACAGACCAGTTGATCAGGTTCAGACCAAGTCTTGCCGCCATCGCGGGAAAACTGGGTCCAAAGCAGGCCGGTTCGGTTGACTGGTGATCCTTTGATCCACGGCAAAATCCCGTCGATCGTTTCAGAGGTTCGATACAGGCGCAGAATCGTGCCGGTCTTCGGATTATAGATCAGATTCGGGTCCTCACAGTTCAGCTTCCATCGTCCATGGATCGGGATACCGGCTGCCCAGGTGCCATAATTTTCCCAAGTGCGCCCGTTGTCCGTGCTCCGGCGCAGCAGGGGCTCGCGGGGATGATGGTCGCGGGTGGTCTGTCCATGGACGGTAAAGTAATGTCCGCGCTGTCCGCCAAAAGTGATCGCCTCCATGAGGATATTCTTGTCGGGCGAGACATAACCCGTCCATCCCACCACGGCTTCCTCAAGCATGCTCGGTTGCTCCAGATGAACCGTGCGCACAACCTTGATCGCTTTCGTGGTGGTAGCTCCGCTGGCGGCACCGGTGCCCACGGTGAACAAAAGAACCAATCCCACTGCCAGCCGAAGCATTGGCCCATGGTATTTATGGTATTTCATATCAAAGCCTTTCCTATCTGCGTCGGTTGAACTTACTGCGTTTGCAAAGTCCTTTTCGGACGTTCCCAAGGTTCGGCATTTTTGCTGCGTCTGCAACGTTTGAATCCACTCTAGCCATTACGAAGCCATTGGGCCGCGCGGGAGTGAGCGGGAGCCCCGACATTCTTGCTCCACGAAATCATCCACCCGATTTACACAGTCGCGACGCCGGAGTTCTTCGTAGGGCCGGTCGACTCAGTCGGGTGGTAGAACTCCAGCTTCACGACCAGTTGTGGTGACCTATTTGTGCAGATGGCAGACCGCCGGCGTTGGCGAACTTATCAGGGTGAGAAC
>CAJBES010000150.1 GCA_903952145.1 uncultured Opitutaceae bacterium
ATCAGCAACAGCATGGAGGCCGTGTTTTGTGTCGATTGCCTGGAGGACGCTCTGCGCCATCACGGCAAGCCAGAAGTGTTCAACAGCGATCAGGGCTCGCAGTTCACACCAGTACCGCTTTCACCGATGTGCTCAAACGCGAAGGTGTGGTCATCAGCATGGATGGCCGGGGTCGCGCATTCGACAATATCTTTGTCGAACGCCTCTGGCGCAGCGTTAAGGGATTTGGAAATTATAAAAGTACCGTTTTTGAACGGATGGATATGTCCCACCAGTTCAACTCGACGGATCGTTTCAGCCGGAGTTCAAGGCTTCTTTTTTTGGGGCTGCAAAGTTTGACACCCTTCTCGTAAATGGCATCGACCAGGCATGCCACGGTGCGCATGCCCTTCCAGTAAAAATTGCCCGCTCGATTGATGACCGTATCCACCGTGTCGAGCAAATAGCCATTCCATGATTTTTCCAGCCCCGCCCAGTAGCGCTCGATGGCGTTGTACTTGCTGTGATAGGGCGGGTAGTAAACCAGTCGCACACATAGTCCCGTCAAATCCGCAAACTCTGTCATGCGCAAAAGAAATTGGCTACGCCGCCCATTGCATTCTGGTCCGTTGTCCAAATTGATAACAAGCTGCTTGATCCCTGGTAGTTCTGACTTCCTGTGCTGCCACCACAGAAGTAATCCGTCGACCATGAAGTCGCTGGTTTTGTAGTTCGTGCCGAAGAATAAAAACGATTGGCCGCTGACCGGCTCCAGTAGGCCCCCGGGAACTAACTTCTCTTTCATGCACATGTCGTGATCCAAGGCTTTGACCGCTTCGACTCCACGCGAACGCCCCCCTCTAGAGTACTCGCCAACATGAACCGTTGCTTTAGTGTCTATGCTGATTCTCAAGGTGTGCTCATCTGCATCAGCCATTGCGTTCACGCCGCGGATGTTCTCGAAGATGGCATCGGTTTCGTCGGTTTTTTTTGAACCTTGGATTTGGCCACTGTACGAAGTCGGTAATCCTGACGATTCAAGAGATTGGAGATCGTACGCACGCTAGGCAGGGATGCTTCAGGCCAGCCCTTTTGCATGAGCGCCTCGCGTACTGTCTTGGCCGTCATGTGAGTGTACAGCAGGGTGGTGCGCAAGCTCGACTCTGATTCGCTGTGAGGCTCCATGAGGGTCTGTATTTCAGCCAGCAGCTTGGGGTGCTTGTCTTCGGTTTTGGGCTTGCCTCGGGCGCTGATGTCATTGACGCAGGCGATGCCTGTTTGATACTCATGAATGCCCAATTCAACGGCTTTTCGATTCCAGCCGAACTCCTCCTCCGCCACACGTGGCTTGCTATCGAGCAAAGTCATCGCTACATCACCCATCGCGCCGCGCCGCGCCGGCCATGCAATCAAATCAATCAGACGGGCAATCAATTCCATCATCTCTGTAGAGACACCGTTGCGTATCAAAGTGCTTGGCTTCATGAGTGATCACTTCATTTATGTAGAATGGCACCATCGTAAACGGTACTTTAGTAATTACTATTTCCCTAAGGCATGCACACAACTTTTTGGACGACAATTGCGTTAGATTTTGTCCGTATCTATTTTGATGAGGAACGCGGCATGAACGAGCAGAGCGTAGGCGGGGTAGAGTGGAATTTTGGTGACGTGCGCTTAAAAAAACAGCAGAACTGCTGGTTGAGCGAATGGAATCGAAGCGAACGGTGTGTTTGCGGCGGTTGGGCGAGGGTCGTGCGGAAGAAGTGCGGTTTGGTCGCTTCCTGGCGAACGACAAGGTGACCTCGGTAAGCCTGGCGGAAACGCTGTGTGCGGCGACGGCTCCCCGTGCAGCGGGTCGGCATGTGCTGCTCATTGAAGACACCACCGAAATCAACTATCAAGCGCATGCAGGGCGGGTGAAGGGCTTGGGCACGGTCGGCAATGGGAGCGATCTGGGGCTATTCCTGCACCCCCTGTTAGTGGTCGATGCCGAACAGGGGGCTTGCCTGGGGTTGGCGGCGATTCATCAGTGGTTACGCACGGAGAAAGCCCGTCCGAACTACCGTGCCCAACCGATTGAGGAAAAAGAATCGTATCGCTGGCTGAGTACCGTAGAAGTAGGCAAGGCATGTCTTGCGGAGGCGGCAAAGTTGACCGTGGTGGCGGATCGGGAAAGCGACATTGTCGAAATGTGGGCGCGCCTGCCCGATGCCCGCACCGATCTGCTGTTGCGAGCTTGTCGTGACCGGGCCGTGTTAACCGAACACGGCTCGCTGTTCTCTTGGCTGTCGAACTTGCCGGTGGCCGGTGCCTACGCCCATCCGGTACGGGCGCGCGCAGGGAAACGCAGTGCTCATGTAGCCACGTTACACGTGCGCTTTGAGCGGGTGAAGATCAAGCGGCCGGCGCATTGCTCCGACCCGAATGCTCCTGAGTCGCTCGACGTCACTGCGCTTGAGATCCTTGAAGCCGCCAGTAGCGTGGTCGGCACGGAAGACCCGATCCATTGGCGACTGCTGACCACCCACACGCTCGATTCGTTCGACGACGCCCGTCGCATCATCGGTTGGTACTGCCAGCGCTGGCACATCGAGCAAACCTTCCGCGTGCTGAAGAAACAAGGGCTTGATGTTGAGTCAAGCCAAATCGAAACAGCGGCGGGCCTGATGAAACTCGCCTGCCTGGCCGTCGACGTGGCGGTGCGTTCGATGCAACTGACCTTGGCCCGCGAGGGGAAATCGGATCGTCCGGCGACCGATGTCTTCCCTGAAAACGAGATCGATGTTCTCGCGCATCTACAACCCACCCTTGAGGGAAAAACAGAAAAACAGAAAAATCCGCACCCGCTTCTCTCTTTGGCGTGGGCCGCCTGGATCATCGCACGCCTCGGCGGCTGGAAAGGCTACGCCAGCGAACGAAAACCCGGCCCCATCACGATGCATCACGGCCTTACCCGCTTCGCCTTCATCGCAACCGGCTGGCTAGCAGCGGTTAATGCAGGAAAAGTTGTGTGCATGCCTTAGCCTCAAGGGAGAGGGGGTAAATGCAGGAAATTCACGGGGGCTGGCCTTCCCAAGCGTTGCATTGGGTGCTGCGTAACATCAGTGATTAATGGTCATTTCGCGTGGAACGAGAAATCTAAATCGTTGGTTTTAAAGATTCCTCACTCCGTTCGGAATGACGAAGGTGACGTTCGGAATGACGAAGGTGAATAAATAAGGGTTTCCCTAAACAAAGGGGTCTGCCCCCAATGGCACTAGTTTAAGGAAAATCGATTAAATATCATTAAGTTAAAAGTAATTACGGACACCTTTACGCGTTAAGTTAGGAGCTTCTAAACCGTGCAACAAAACGCAGAAGGGTTCCTCAAAATGAAGGCTAGCAAAGGGGGGTTACTAAAACAGATAAAGGCATTTCGAGCACGATTTGCGCAATCGGGAGAAGCCATGCTCGGCGAAGTCATCTCACGAGAGCGACTGCTTGAATACGTAGCCGCTGAAGTGGGGAAATATCGTGAGAGCAAATTCAACCCCCTCCAGACAGTGCTGATGTTTCTTGAGCAAGTGTTAAGCGCGGATCACAGTTGTAACGATGCGGTATCACGCGAACGAAATGCGCAAGTAATGCGCGGCGAGAAAGGATGTAGTGCCAATAATGGATCTTACTGTGCGGCTCGCCTAAGGCTACCACTGGGATTGTGGGTACGCCTAGGCAAAGAGGTGGGCGCGCAACTCATTGAGAAACAGCCTCTGGCATGGCTATGGCGAGGGCGCCCCATAAAACCGGTTGATGGCGTTGTAGGTTCCATGCCAGACACACCGGAAAATCAAGCAAGTTATCCACAAAACCGACAGCAAAAA
>CAJBES010000151.1 GCA_903952145.1 uncultured Opitutaceae bacterium
AGATCCGCAGTTGGCTTGAGTCCCTCGCGCCCTACGTGGCGCGCGGCGGCTTCATTCCCTTCTGCGACCACCGCTGCCCACCCAACGTCAATCCCGCCGACTACCTCTACTACCTTGACCTGAAAGAAAAGATGTTCGGTTTGCCCGGTTGAAAGGTGTCCGCGGGCCGCCCCGTGAACCAAGGAATTTACTGTTCATGAAATCCGCCTCCATCACCCCTTCTCGTCCCAAATGGGGCGGCACCCTGACCGAGCGCGAGCGTTTCCGTCGCCAGATGCACCGCCAGCCCGTGGACCGGTGTTTCAATATGGAGTTCGGCTACTGGGCGGATAATTTCCAGGAGTGGCCGATGTTCCGCGACCATGGCATCACCAACAATGCCGAAGCCGACATCTTCCTGAACTTCGACCGCATCCCCGTCGTCAGCACGCCGTGGATGCACCCGTTTTTCCCCGAAGAAGAGATCTCCCGCAACGCCACCACCCGCATCCTGCGCAACAGCGAAGGCCTGCTTGCCGAAGTGCCACTCGACGGCCACAGCACCATCCCGCATTACCTCGAAGCGTCGATCAAGACCCCGGCCGACTGGACCCGGGTGAAGGCCGAGCGTTTCGACCGCAACGATCCCATCCGCAAGACAGACGTCGCCGCGATCCTGCGGCAGCATCCCAACGACCGGGATTATCCGCTGGGGGTCAGCGCCGGGTCGATGATCGGCCGGGTGCGCAACATCCTGACGGTCGAGGGTCTGGCCTATTCGGTTTACGACTATCCCGAGATGGTCGAGGATATGGTCGAGACTCATTGCGTGCTCATCGAAGACTTTCTTGATGCCGTGCTGCCTCACGTGAAGTTCGATTTCGCCGACGGTTGGGAGGACATCTGCTATAAGAACGGCCCCCTCGTCTCCGTCGGGTTCTTCCGCGACGTGGTCGTGCCCCGCTATCAACGCATCAGCGCCAAGCTGCGCGCCCACGGGATTAATATCTGGTGGATCGACTGCGACGGCGACGTGCGCCCGCTCATCCCCCACTTCCTCGCCGGCGGCGTCAACACGATGTTTCCCTGGGAGGTCAACGGCTCCGGTCATCCCGGTGAGTCGCTCGACAAATGGGGTCCTGAGCTGCGCATCATGGGCGGCGTGGACAAGATGGTCCTCGGTCGCAACCGCGCCGAGATCCGCAGTTGGCTTGAGTCTCTCGCGCCCTACGTGGCGCGCGGCGGTTTCATTCCCTTCTGTGACCACCGCTGCCCGCCCAATGTCAATCCCGCCGACTACCTCTACTACCTTGACCTCAAGGAAAAACTCTTCGGCCTGCACGGTTGAGCAACCCGCCCCATCCGTTGCATGCACGGTAAACAACTTGTCCGCACCGTCATCCCACCCGGCCACTCCAAGGTAAATCGGAGCGGAGCATGAGAGCTTTCCTGAAGCTAAATCCGTCCGCCATCCAGCCCGTCCGTCCCAAATGGCGCGGCACCCTGACCGAGCGCGAGCGCTTCCGCCGCCAGATGCACCGCGAGCTGGTGGACCGGTGCTTCAACATGGAATTCGGCTACTGGGACGACAATTTCCGCCAGTGGCCGATGTTCCGCGACCACGGCATCACCAACAACGAAGACGCCGATCTTTTCCTTAATTTCGACCGCAGCCCCACCGTCAATGCGCTGTGGATGCATCCGCTCTTCCCTGAGGAGGAGATTTCCCGCACCGCCACCACCCGCATTCTGCGCAACTGCGAGGGCCTGCTCGCCGAGGAACCGATCACCGGCCACAGTTCCATTCCCCACTACCTCGAACCCACCATCAAGACGCCCGAGGACTGGGCCCGCGTGAAGGCCGAACGCTTTAATCGCGACCATCCCGACCGCAAACCCGACCTCGCTGCCATTCTGCGCACCCATCCCGCCAACCGGGACTATCCGCTGGGGGTCAACACCGGTTCGATGATCGGGAAGGTGCGCAACATGCTGACCGTCGAAGGCCTGGCTTATTCGGTTTACGACTATCCGGCTATGGTTGAGGACATGGTCGAAACCAACTGCCTCCTGATCGAAGACTTCCTTGATGCCGTGCTGCCCCACGTGGCGTTCGACTTTGCCGGCGGCTGGGAGGACATCTGCTACAAGAGCGGCCCCCTCGTCTCGATCGGGTTTTTCCGCGATGTCGTCGTGCCCCGGTATCAACGCATCGGCGCCAAACTCCGCGCCCACGGGATCGACATCTGGTGGATCGACTGCGATGGCGACGTGCGCCCCCTCATCCCCCACTTCCTCGACGGCGGCGTCAACACCATGTTTCCCTGGGAGGTCAACGGCTGCGGCCATCCCGGCGAGGCACTCGACCACTGGGGCCCGGAACTCCGCATCATGGGCGGCGTGGACAAGATGGTCCTCGGCCGCACCCGCGCCGAAATCCGCCGCTGGCTTGAATCGCTCGCGCCCTACGTGGCCCGCGGGGGTTTCATCCCCTTCTGCGACCACCGCTGCCCGCCCAACGTCGATCCCACCGATTACCTTTACTATCTCGATCTCAAGGAAAAGCTCTTCGGTCTGCCGGCTTGACCGATCCCGACCTTGATCAACCAGCCAACCCTCAGCCCTGCCACCGCATGACCTCTCGCGAAAAAGTCCGCCTGGCTCTCAATCATCAATCCGGCCCCGTGCCTGTCGATTTTGGCAGCACCGGCCTCACCGGCATGCATGTGAGCTGCGTCGCCGCCCTGCGCCAACACTACGGCCTGCCGTTCCATCCAGTGAAGGTGTGCGAACCCTATCAAATGCTCGGTGAAGTCGAGGACGACCTCGCGCGCGCCCTCGGCTCCGACTGCGTCGCCGCCAACGGCCGTGGCACCCTGTTCGGTTTTGCCAACGAAGGCTGGCATGAATGGCGGACGCCGTGGGGCCAGACCGTGCTGGTGCCCGAGGGTTTCCGCACCCGCGAAACCCCTGCCGGGGATGTCTATCTTTTCCCTGAAGGCGACATGTCCGTACCGCCCAGCGGTCACCTGCCCGCCGGCGGCTATTTCTTCGACTCCATCATCCGCCAGGGACCAATCGACGAGGACAAGCTCGACCCCGCCGACAACTGTGAGGAGTTCAAACTGCTGAGCCTGGCCGACCTTGATCACTGGCGGCGCGAGTTCACCCGCGTGCGCGGGGAAACGCGCGCCATCGTCAGCGGCATGGGCGGCACGGGCTTCGGCGACATCGCCCTCGTGCCGGCCCCGTTTCTCACGCACCCCAAGGGCATCCGCGATGTGAGCGAATGGTATATCTCCCTGGTGGAGCGCCGTGACTACGTGCACCGGATTTTCTCCTACCAGTGCGCTATCGCGCTGAAGAACCTCGAGGCCTACGCCATCCTCGCCGGCGACACGATCGACGTGCTGGTGATCTGCGGCACCGACTTTGGCACGCAAAACTCGCAGTTCTGCTCGCCAACAACTTTCGACGACCTCTTTGCCCCTTATTACCGGCAAATCAACGATTGGGTGCACCGCCACACGAAGTGGAAGACCTTCAAGCATTCCTGCGGCGCCGTCCGCCCGCTCATCGACCGTTTCATCGATGTCGGTTTTGACATCCTCAATCCCGTGCAGTGCTCCGCCACCGGCATGGACCCCGTGCAGCTCAAGGCTGATTTCGGCGCCCGCATCGTCTTCTGGGGCGGCGGCGTGGACACGCAGCACACCCTGCCCTTCGGCACGCCCGCCGCGGTCCGCGCCGAGGTTACGGACCGCCTGCGCGTTTTCTCCCCCGGCGGCGGTTTCGTTTTCAACACCATCCACAACATCCAAGCCCGCACCCCGGTGGCCAACATCGTCGCGATGGCGGATGCCATCCGCGATTTCAACAACTCCCCTGCCTGACCTTTCCCATGCCCTTGAACCCGCGTAATCACTACTTTGACCATGCAACCGCCAGCGCCCGTTTCGAGGCGTGGTGGCAGGGCGGCCGGCTGGACCGCCCGCCAGTCAGCCTGTGGGTGGAAGGCCGGCATTCGCCGCGGGCCCCGCGTTCCACCCACGCCACCTTGCGCGAGCGCTGGCTCGACGTGGAGTTTCAGGTTGAGTCCGCCCTTGCCAACCTTGAGACCACTCCCTGTCTGGGCGACTCCGTGCCGGCCTGGACGCCCAACGTCGGCCCCGACCTCACCTCGACGCTTTTCGGCGCCGAACTTGTCTTCGGTGAAAACACGAGCTGGTGCCAGCATACGGTGCCCGAGACGGCCGACTGGGAACGCTTCATCGCCACCCCGCCGGATTTCGCCAATCCCTACTGGCAGACCATCGACGCGCTGATCACGCGCGGTGCCGAGCGTTTCGCCGGCCGCTACTATGTCGCGATGCCCGACTTGCACGGCAGCTTCGACATGCTTGCCGGCCTGCGCGGGCCCGAGAATCTCTGCCTCGACATCATGGATGAGCCTGAACTCGTGCGCCGTGCCAGCTTGCACGCGACCCGCGCCTACGTGGAGGCCTACCGCCGTTTTTATCAGCGCCTGACCGCGCTCGGCCAGCCGAGCACCACTTGGTGCAACTACCTGCACAGCGGCACGGCTTATGTGCCGAGCTGTGATTTCTGGTGTCTCGTTTCCCGTGAGGTCGGTGAAAACCTCATCCGCCGGACCATCGAACTGGAAATGGCGCAATTGGAACGCTCCATCTTCCACCTCGACGGTCCGCAGGCCCTGCAACACCTCGACCTGGTGTTGAGCCTGCCAGGTCTGAACGCCGTGCAATGGGTCTACGGCGCGGGCCACGGCCCGGGCCGGCAATGGCTCGACGTCTACCGCCGGTGCCGTAACGCCGGCAAGGCGATCCAGGTGATCGCGGAGGATGCCGCCGATGCGCTCGCCGTCCTGCGCGAACTCGGCCCCGACGGCATGTGGATCACCGTCAGCAATCCGTTCCAAAATACCGACCGGGCCACCGAGTTTCTTGAGTCCGTGCACCAGCTTTCCTCTTGAACCTCCGCCCCACCCGGCTTTGCCAGACGCTCACCCGCCGGCCGCTCCTCGGCGACGGCGCCATGGGCACGCAGCTGCAGCAACTTGGCCTGACTCCCGGCTCCTGCGGCGAATTTTGGAATGTGAGCCAGCCTGACCGCGTGCGCCAGGTGCACCGTGCCTACCTTGCCGCCGGCGCCGACCTGCTCACGACCAACACCTTTGGCGGCACCTCTTTCGTGCTCGCCGGCCATAGTGCCGGCGCGCGCGTCCGCGAGCTCAACCTCACCGGCGCCCGGCTCGCCCGTGAGATTGCCGGCGACCGCGCCTGGGTGCTCGGTGATATCGGACCCTTCGGCGGCATGTTCGAACCCTTTGGCGAGGCATTGCCCGACGAAGTTGCCCTTGCCTTCCACCAGCAGGCGGCCGCGCTGCTTGAGGGTGGCGCGGATGCAATTCTCATTGAGACAATGTCCGACCCCGCCGAGGCCGTGCTGGCGGTGCAGGCGGCGAAGGCCGCCGGGGCGGAGTTCGTCATCACCACCTACACCTTCCAGCAATCCGCCACCGGCTA
>CAJBES010000152.1 GCA_903952145.1 uncultured Opitutaceae bacterium
ACAGTGCTTCATAGTCAGTGGCGGAATCCCGGTAATGTTCGCGCCGCTTGAGGATGAAAAAGAGGGTGCGGAGAATCTTGTGAGCGATGGCAATGATGGCTCGCTTATAGCCACGCCGAACAACGAGCGACTGGAACTTAGCCCGAATGTTTCATAAACCCCGGCGAGATGCCATAGTTGTGTCGTGTAGGTCGCAAGGCAAGCCAGCGGACTCTGGATTTATCCGATATTCCGCCCAAGTCGGTCAAATTTCCTCAAAGTTTGACGCTAGGTGCTGTCGTTATCGTGCCCCGTGTGTGCTTCAGACGAGCAACTTCCTCCGATCAGGCGGATTTAGGCAAAATGCGTAGGACGATGCCGTGTTGTGGATCAGGCGGGTGCCGGTGGGCGCGGCACGAGATAGAGCAACTCAGTCACGCGGACCAGCACCGACTTCATCGGACACGAAGAAGGCAAAGACAGCTTGATCCGATCCTTGTACTGCACGACGCGCACCGCTAGCTTGAACAGCTTCAGGATGATCGACATCGGCTGCGCCTTGGCCAGTTCGGTATGCACCAACGTGTTCTCGCGCAAGCCGTGGATCAGCACATAGGCCGCGCACGAGTAGAACAGCCGCAGGTGATTGGCCAGGAAGGCATGATCGGACGTGCGATCACTGGCCAGATCGTTCTTCACCGCCTTGATGAAGTTCTCGTCCTGTCCACGGGCGCAGTACAGTTCCTTGTAGAGCAGGTCAGGCGTCGGATCGGTCAAGGAGGTCACGACATAGCGCGGGTTATCACCCAGGGCCATCACTTCAGCCTTGACGACGACACGGTAAGCCTTGGGCCAGGAACCTGCCTGATACGCGACATCGTCGTACAGCCGCGTTGCCGCCGGTTCGGGGTTCCCCAGACGCTGGGCGTCGATACAACGCCTCTGGTGCAGCGCACGGGCCTGTTCCAGCAAGGGCTTGGCCTTAGGCGAGAGCACCTTGTTGCCGGCCAGGCCGAAGAGGAAGTCCAGATGCGCATCAGATTCGCACAAGGCCATCAATTCCGGATTCGAGAAGTGACCATCGCCACGCAGGATGATGTGGGTTTCGGGCCAGGCCTGGCGGAGCAAACGCAGCACCCGCTTGAGGATGGCTGCGTTCTCCTTGCCGGTCGGGCGCTTGCCTGGACGCAAAACGGCGGTGATGAATTTTCCTGAAAGTCCTTCAAAGAGGAATAGCGGCAGGAAGCAGTGATTGCCATAGTGGTGGTTGTAGAACGCCAGTTCCTGCTGACCGTGCGCGATGTCTTCGGAGTGATCCATGTCGAGCACGATCACGGCAGGCGCTTTGGCGTAGCTGGCTATGAAGGCCTCGACAAAGCTCTTGGCCAGTCGGTAAATGTCTTTCTTCGACACGCTGTTCTCCAGGCGGGAGAGCGTGGGGCCGGAGGCCAGGTCATTCCCTTCGTCCAGCGGGGCGCGACCGACCGCCAGCTTGAACATCGGATCACGACGCAGGGTATTGGCATCGTTGCCGTCGGCGTAGCCGCTGGCGGTCTGGAATATCCGTTGGCGGAGCAGGTCGGCAAGTGAATGGTCAATGTACGAAGCGTGGCGCTTGTCGTGAATTGCGCTGACCAAGCGGGGAATCAGACCCATCTGGAGGTCAGCACCCCGCAGCAACAGTGCCCCAAAATCGGAGGACATCGCCCCGCCGTCAAACTCTGCCCGGACGGTAAATCCGGCACTAGCGGGAAAGCGCAGCTGCGTTGGGATAGCATTGTCCATGGGCGGTCTCGTTTGAGCTTCTTACGAAGCGCTATTTCAGAAACCCCTATTTTATCAAAGTGTTAAACTATCTGCGCCTACTTTTATGAAAAATTCGGGTTAATAGGGTGTGGCTCTTTCAGAACCGCGCAAAAAGGCCAAATCTGCTCACCTGACAACCCGCAATTCAGTCCGTGATCGCCCCTTTACGGGAACGACATCGCCGTTCGCATATTGTGCGACGTAATTGCGCTGATATTCCTGCGCCACATGGAAGCGCCAATACGCATCCAGATCATGGCTCGAACGTAAAGCACGCAAGCACAGGACAGCCTCGGCACCGACCAAACTCCAGCGGGCCGCGCCATCCCTACGGTCACAGACAAGATGCCGGCAAGCGCCCTCGATGACGCCCGTGGCAATAGGAAGCCCAGCAGCTAAAAATTGGTCATAACGCAGGTAGTCCTTGTGGTTGAGCAGGTACTTGGCTGTCGTCTCCACCGGTTCCCGCTCCTTCTCCGACAATCCACGCAACGTCGCACTGCGGCGCATGCCGGCGGCCACCAACGATGCTTTGCCGAGCAACACATTGAGTAGGCGCTCGGCTACCCATTTCTCGCGCTCCTCGCTGGCTTCCTTGGTAAAGGCAAGTGAGGCCTTCCACAGATATTCCGTGACATGCATGACATCCATGACGATAGTCAGTGAGACCTGGTGCTCCTGCGCCAGCGATCCAAGAATCTTCAATTGCGTCGCATTGCCATCGACTAGCGCGACCCAAGTTTTCTGCCTTTTCGGATCACGTCGCAAGGCTTCGCAAAATGCCTCGCCGATGACCTCCTCCGGTGTCTGTTGCAAACTAGCCCAAACCCGCTTGTGCTCCACCGGCGGGCGCGGCGGAACGGCTTCGAATATTGGCGCCATGCTGCGAGCAATCTGGTGAGGCGTGCGGACATAGGGGGCTACTGAATACACTGCCGCCACCGTTGCCATACGCTTGCGGTTCTTCTTCTCCCCTTTGGTGAGGCGTTTTGTGAGCTTGTTCGAGGCACTTTGCGCCGCCGTGCGGGTGGGTTCGCGCAAATCGCGCGGCAACATGACCACGCCCTTACCATCGATACTCATTGCCAGGATAGAACTGTCCGGCACCCCGGCTACCGGGGTGCGTTGCGCGTAGAAAGCATCGAAATCCACCGCCGCACGCTGCGCCAGTTCCTCAATCTGTCGCTTGCCTACGACCGTGCCCGTTTGCTTTTCCACGGCCCCACCGGTCGCATCGAAGGAAACCTGGGCGGCCTGTTCGGCCACCACGCGACGCACGCCCAGCGAATAGGCTTCGACAGGCAGATTGAGTTCGGCGTCCAGGGGGTGAACGCTGGCCACCCCCGTTGTCCCGTAACCCAGGCGCCTGATCCGAACTTCGCCAAACACGGTCAAGAGTCCGCGTTCATGCAGATGTTCGACGTTGCGCAGCATCCCGTCAGCGCCGCACACCGGTTCAGCCGCCGGCCCCGGCCCCCGGCTGTCGACTTGCGCCTGAAACAACAGCCGCTGCAACTCTCGGCCTCTTTCACTCAGCGCCTCTTCAAGCTTCTCATGGCTGAGGTCTCGGCCCTCGCCCTGACGCAAATACTCGACCAGTTGCAGGAATTCATCCTGGGCCATGGCAAAGGGGTCTTCTTCTCTTATCCACGCCCGTTGCGCACTCATACCGTTGTCCTCAGTCGTTGCGCGGCGGCGGGCACCCTGGGATAGACCCACACGGCTTTTGGCGCTGCGCCTTCACGCTGGTGGCTGCTGTCCATGCGTCCTCGTCCACGGGTCTGTCCCAATCGTATCCAGTTGGCGGCGCGATAGCAGTGGCCGCTGTAGCGGCTTTCATCAACCAGTGTTTCGATCAGTAGCGGTTCGATTCCATAACGGGCTTGCCAGTCTCGACCGAGGCGGCGCTGGGCGCGCGACAGGACGGCGCTGGCCAGGTTGGGGATGCGAACCCATGGCAGGATCAGGAAGCGGCTTTGATTGACGACGCGTTGCAGGTTCCGGCGACGGGTTGGCTCGTCCCAGCCGATCCACTGCTCCCGTGGGGCCATGCGCCAGGCGGGACTGGAGAATTGCATGCAGCCGAGCAACTGCGTGCCGGCGCGGAAGAGGTAGCGTTGCTGTGCGCCGAAGGGATCCTTGTGACCCAGGTAGTGATAGCGGCCAATCAGTTCGCGGTACAGGCGGTTTTGGGGTTCGTCCTGTACCGGTTCGAGCACGAGGGGATCGAAGTCGCTGAGTTGGCCTTGCAAGGCAGCGACAGGTTCTCCTTCCGCACTGATCGGGATGCCGGTGACGCTTCCTGTCGGGCGACCGATCCGCAGGGCGGGGAGCTTGAGCGTTCCCTCCCGATCAAGTATTTCAAGAAACTCTCGACACTCCCGTGCCTTGAGTCCACCGCCACTGCGCTGCCAATCCAGAAGTTCGCAGACGGTATTCGCCAGTTCTTCGCGGCTCAAACTGCCGTATCGCTCGACGACGTCGCCTATTAACTGCAAGTCGGCGCTACTAAACTGCCTGCCACAAAAACCCCTTGCTTCCATTTGCCTTTCCTTCTGGGTCGGGTTGCCCAAGCGAAAGGTAGCTAAATGCACTCCTTTTGTCCAGCGGAAATTTCAGTCCTGCCTTCAGGCGCCCCCTCTTGTCAAGATTGGGGGGATATGACGGCACTTAAGTCATATCTCGACGAAATTACTCTGTTGGCAACGTCTGCACAGGAGAATAGCGTTAAATATTATCAGGTTGCGTTGGGCGCAGAAGAGCCACACCCAATTGGATTCGCATCCACTGACCGAAAAGTCCCGCCGTAATCATCGCCCCCTTGCGCCAGGGCGCAATATCCATCAACGGAAAGGATGCCCACAGCTTCAAGGCCAGCAATTGCG
>CAJBES010000153.1 GCA_903952145.1 uncultured Opitutaceae bacterium
GAGAGGAAAACCCGGCCCGCCGCCCCTGTCTTCACTCCGTTCAAACGCCTGGAGTGACGGGCCGCCGCCGCGCTTCCCGCCACGTGTGGCGCGCCCGGCGCCACACCGCAGCCGGCTCGGGCCAGCTCGCCGGGGCCCCGTAACGCAACCGCTGCAACTCCGCCAGCACGACCGGGTCCGCGTGCAGGCCGCGCAGCCGCACCAGCCAGCGTCCGGCCGCGCGCCGCACCGGATCCTCGCGCCGCCCCAGGCCGGCCCGCCGCAGCGTCAGGCGAAAATTTCGCGCCAGCCAGGCGGTGCCGGCCAGGGCCGCCAGCAGGGCCAGCCAGCGCCCGGCCCGCTCCAGGTTCCAAGGGGCCAGCAACCAAGTCTTGAGCCGGGTCACCGCCCGCTCCAGCCCCTCGCGCAGGCGCCTGCCCGTTTCCTGCGTCGCCGTCTTCACCGCCTGCAGCGTCTCCACTTGGGTGCGCTGGTCAAAATTGACGATCCGCCGATACCAAAACACCCGCAGGCTGTCGAGCCGGGCCGACCAGCTGCGGTCCACGCGCGCCGCCTGGGCCACGGCCGCCTGCGTCGTCTCCGGGCCATCCGGGACTGCCGCCCCCGGCGTCGGGTCCACGCGCCGCCAGATGGCGGTCGCCGGATCAAACACCTCGCACCACGCGTGGGCATTGGAGTTCCGCAGCGTCAGGTTGTTGCTGAATGCGTTCCATGTGCCGCCCTTGAATCCCGTGACCACGCGCGCCGGAAGGCCGGCCTCGCGCGCCAGCAGCACCAGCGCGCCGGCAAACAGCTCGCAATGCCCCGGCACGCGCGACTCCAGCCAGCGCACCAGCGGATCGCCGGTGCCGGCAGGGATGCGCGACTCCAGCGAGTAACCGTGCCGCACCGCCAGCCACGCACTCGCCCGGACCCCGAATTCCTCCGCCCCGATTTTCCCACCGCCCGTGATCTCAGCGACCCCCCGCGCCAGGACTCCGCGGTCCGCCTCGATCAGGTTCAGCTTGAGCATCGGCAGGTTCGCGATTGCTCCCGTCTCCGCGGACCGGCCCAGCCGGCTGGCCAGACCGGGGTCCGGCATTGCGCCCGTCAGCAGCATGCCCTGGATGCGGTAGGCGGTCATGGACACCGGCTCATCGCGCAGGGCCACCAGACCGAGCCGGTCCGCAAAGCGGAAGTTTTGCCGCTCGCGGAACCGCAGCATCTCGAAGGGCCCCAGCAAAGGCAGATACCGGCTCACGCCGGCTTCGAGATAGAAGGTCCAAAAAGCCGGCGCGCCACGCTGTGCCCGCGCCACCCCCCGCAGCTGTGCGTCCGAACGCTCGGCCGGAAATGCGTCGCGGCGCAATACCGGCGACATGCGGAAAGATCCCTCCCGGTATTCGTCCAGCACGACCATCCGCCAGTAGGGCTGCGCGGGGATGAGGCCGGGGTCCGATACATCCACGCTCACCGCCACGCCGTCATCCTGTTGGATGTCCGTCACGTCACCAAACTTGATGCTGTCCGAGAAGCCCGTGCGCGCCTTCCTGGTCATGAACCGCTCAAGAAACAGGCTGTTCTCCAGTTGGAAGCGTGGAATGGCGAGGAACAGCAGCGCCGAAAGGCCCACCACGCCTGCAAACAGCAGGGTGCCCAGGGTGACCACCCGCCAGTCCAGCACCGCGCGCAACCGCCGCAGCAGCCGCGCCCAGTGCACCTGCGCCGCCCAGGCCGGAACCTCCATCCCGCCCGCGGCCTCCGCCGGCCCCGGCCTGCCGGCCCCGGCTGCATCCGCCAGCGTGATCGCCAGAAGGAAGGCCAGCGCACAGGCCGTGAACGCGAGGATCTGCGCCGCAAACCACAGTGACACCGTCAACACCCCCGCCACCACGATGAGAAACAGGCCCAGCACGATGATCTGCAGGTCGTCACGCCGCTTCCGGTAGCTGCTGCCGCGGTAGAGCAGCAGCAGAATGTCGAGGCGCACGATCGGCGGCAGCACTTCCTTCGTCAGATAAAGGTCACCCACAAAAATCGCCACGATGGCCGGGAACGCCAGCCGGTGCCCCCAGGCCGGCACCAGCGCCGGCAGCCCGGGCCGCGCGATCACCAGTGCCACCGCCGCCGCCGTCACCGCGGTCAGCGCCCAGGCGTCAATCTCAAGATAAAAGACCGTGCCAACGGAGAGGAGCACGAGCAGGCCGCCGAGCAGCCATTTGAGCTGCAACAGCTCGTCGGGATTAAGCTGAGGCCGCTTGGGTTCCATCCACGTGGGCGACAACCCCGCGCGCCCCGTCGGGCGCAAAGGTCATCAGGTTTCGTTTGCCATTCGCCAAGGAGGCCGCCGCGCCCTCGCCGGGTTGGGCGGGCGCCGACCGCCGACCGCCGGCCGCCACCGGCTGCACCTCCGCCAGCCGGTCGAAGAACGCCTCCAGATCATGCACGCTGCGCACGGCCAGCGGCAGCTCGTCGTCGATCGCCACCCGGAGCAGCTCCCCGCGCCTGAACAGATCTTCCGCCAGGGTCGCCACCAGGCTGAGGCACAGCTCGAACTGCTCGGGCCGCGTCCACACCGCGGCATCCGTCTGCAGCCAGAGGGTGAACCCTTTGGAACTCTCCGCCGTAAACTGCCGCACGAGCAACTGGCCCAGCCGTGCACTGACCTTCCAATGGATCAGACGGTGCGAATCGCCCGCGGCATACCGCCGCAGGGCCAGCAGGTCACCGCCGCTACCGGCCCGGCCCAGTTGTTCGCCGCCGGTATTGCGCCGCGCACCGGTCGCGCCCTGCCGCCGGTATTCCACCGGTGCCGGCCAGACAATCACCTCGTGGCTGGCGTCAGTACCGAGAGTCTTGCTGAGAAACCCAAAGGGGAAGAGCGAGCCCACCCCCGCCAGTTCCACCCGCCAGCGCCCGCGCCGCGGCGGCTGGAAAATCCATTCCACCCGCGCGGTGCCCTGCGCGTCGAGCCGGGTCCCCAGGTGCAGCTTGGTCCCCGCCTCGGGCAGGCACGCCCGAGCCAGCGCCGCCCGCACGTCCCGGCCCCGGGCCGTGAAGGTGGTCTCGGCCTTGGCCGGCGCAGTGGCCGCCGGCCGGGCCGCGAGGTCGAACCACAGCCCGTAAGTGGGCAGGAAGCGTTTGCGGTTGTCCAGTTCCACGCCGATCACCGCCGCCTGGCCGGCCCGCCACGGCGGGGTGAGCTGCAGCCGCCAGTGCACTTTGGCGAAATTGAACCACGACAGCACGCCGCTCAGGATCAGGCAGGCCAGCAGCAGGGCCAGGGTGATGAAGAGGATGTTGTTCGCGGAGTTGTAGGCGGCCGAACCGATGCCAAACGCGAGGACCGTGAGCAGCACGCCCGAGGCCGTGAGCATGATGCGGTGCCGGCGCTGCGGAAACACCAGCGCCCAGAGCAACCGGTTCCAGGTGAAGGCACGCCGCCCCCCCCGGGAACCGGGGCTGTGCCATTGCGCGGTGCTGGCCGTTTCCGCCATGGCGTCGCTCAGACCGGCGGCGGGATCGCCGCCACGATCCGTTTCAGCACGGCGCCCACCGCCCGGCGCTCCTCCAGCGCATCGCTGGTCTGGCGCACCAGCCCAAGCCGGTGCGTGAGCACCGGCACCACCAGCTCCGTCACGTCATCGGGTAGGACAAAATCCCGGCCGTTTGCCAGCGCGCGCGCCTGGGCCGCCGTGCGCAGCGCCAGCCCGCCGCGCACACTCACCCCGGCGCGGAATTCCGCCTCCGTGCGCGTCGCCGCCACAATCTTCAGGATGTAGTCGAGCACGCTGTCCTCGACGAAGACGCGGGTCGCCAGCGCCTGGAGCCGCAGTACATCCTCGCGGGTCGCCACGGCGTTGAGCTTGATGGCGTCGTAGCCGGTGCGCGTGACACGCAGGATCTCCAACTCGTCGCCCGCCGGCGGGTAACCCATCCGCAACCGCATCAGAAAACGGTCCATCTGGCTCTCGGGCAGCGGAAAGGTGCCCTCGTAATCCACCGGATTCTGCGTCGCAAACACCATGAACGGTGCCCCCACCGCATGTGCCTCGCCATCCACCGTCACCCGCGCCCGGTCCATCACTTCCAGCAATGCCGACTGCGTTTTGGGTGTGGTGCGGTTGATCTCGTCGGCGAGGACGACGTTCGCGAAGACCGGACCCTTCTTGAAGACGAACTCCTTGGTCGTCTCATCGTAGATCGCCACGCCGGTCACGTCGCTCGGCAGCAGGTCGCTCGTGAACTGGATGCGGGAAAACTCGCAGTCCATCGAACGCGCCAGCGAGTAGGCCAGCGTCGTCTTGCCCACGCCCGGCAGGTCCTCGATCAGCAGGTGGCCGCCGGCGACGACGCACACGAGCACCTGCTCGATGATGTCGTCCTTGCCCTTGATCGTCTGCCGCATGTTGGCGCGCAGCCGGTCCAACGTCTGTTTCGCCCCGGTGATTTGCTCCGCCTGCACAAAGTCGCTCATGGCCGGCAGCGTAGCCGGCGGCCGCCGCCGCGCAAACGCAAAGCCGCAAATGTGATTTTCAAGGTGGACGCGCAGGGGTGCATCGCAAGGAGGGCAGGCGCTCCTGCCTGCCGATGGAAGGCCAAACGTGGGCAAGAGTGCCCGCGCCATGGGAGCGCGGGCGGCCCGCCGCATCCCCGACAGCCGGCCGGCAGCGCGACCGCTGGGCGCGCCGTTTGCCATGCGCGGCGGGCCCAGGGGTCGCGCCCTACACCCACAGTCAAACTGCCGCCGGGGCATCACCACCCGTGCACGGCAGGGCTGGACTGCCGCGGTCATTTCGTGTCAACGGATTCCCTGGACGATGCCCCGGGCTGTCCCCTGCGGCGATGCCCGGCCATGCCAGCGCATCAACCGCACTCGTCGCGCCCTCCTGCAGCCGCCCCGTGGCTATTTCCCCTGCACCGGCTGCCGATGCAGGCCGGCGAGCGGTTTGAGATCAAGCACCACCTCGACCGTCTGCGACCTGGTCCGGCCGCGCACGATCAGGCGCTGCGGCCCGGGAGCCAGCGGAAAGAAGAAGCTGCCCTGCGCCGTCGCGCCGGGCGCCAGCGTCAGCGGCAGCGCGTGCCGCCGCCGGGTGAATTCCTTTTCGACCTTATCCTTGTTCCGATGGTTCAACACCGCCACCACCGCGAGGTCGGTGATGAGGACCACCGGGACCACCGCCAGGATCGCCGCCCCGCCCCCGGCGATGCCGGCGCCGATGACCGCGAGTTCAACGGCCCCGGCCGCGGCCCCCACGCCCAGCACCACCTGCCCCACCCGGACATACTGCTTCCAGTTCGCCTCGCTCAGTTTCTCCAGCTTCCATGGATCAGCGCCCGGCACCTGCCCCGCCCCCAGCATATCGATCAAGGTGGCACCATCAATGGTCAGCGGTTCCGCACTCCGGTTGGTGAGGCTGACCACGTATTCATCCCACAGGGCCTTTTGCTTCCAGGCCCCCGGCCCCTCGTAAACAATCACCGCAGCGAGCTGCAAACCCAACGCCGCGCTCCCGGCCGTAAAGTTCATCGGCACCGCCGGCGGCGTGTCCTTTCCCGCCAGCCGGTATTTTGCTGAGGTGACACAGCCGCTAAGGCTGAAGCTCGCCAATGCCGCTATCAGCCACACGCCCACCAGGGGTCGCACACGGTTCATGCCTGATCGCTACCCCATGCCGGCAGTCCCAACAATCCCAAACCGGGCCGCGCCCCCTTCAGGGCAGGAGCTTTCGGTAGGGTTGCGCAAGGGTAGGCGAACAGATTGCTGGCTCTCTCTTGTTGCGCGGGCCTGCGGCGGATGGTCGCTGCGCTCGGCCCGCCGCCGTGTGGCATCCTCGCCTGCGTCCCCGGGTGTGATGCTTGCCCAAACCGTGGAGTCTTGTTCCGATGGCCCGATGTTCGGCACCGTTCTGACCGTCGCAGTGACGCTCCTTCAGGTCTATGTATTCTGGCGCGCTGGCTCCGTCGCGCTGCCCGGCCGACGCCTCTCCCCGCGGTGGCTGGTCATCATGGGCGTCGGCTTCTGGGGTGTTTTTGTGGCGGGTCGATTCTCCGGCCACGGCAACGAGGGCTGGCTGGCCGGCGGGCTCGAGGCCTTCGGCATGGTGTGGATGGTCGTGTTGTTCCTGACGGCCGTCTGCCTGCTGGTGGTGGACGTCGGCACGGGTTTCGGGCGGTTCTGCCCGCGCCATGCCCCGGTTTGGCGGGGAACCGCCTTGGTCTTCGGGGCGGTGCTGTCGGTCGTTGCGTATGTCCTCGGGCACATGCCGCCGGCCGTCGAACGTTATGACGTGCGGATTCCCGGTCTGCCGGCGCCATTGGAGGGCAGGACCATGGTGGCACTTTCCGATCTGCATCTTGGCGCGACCCTGAATGGGCAATGGCTCGCGGCCCGCGTCCGGCAGGTCGTGGCTGAGCGGCCCGATCTGGTGGTGCTCCTGGGCGACATGGTGGAAGGCCATGGAGCCATGGACGGGGACGTTGCGGCAATTCTGCGCGGGCTGTCCCCGCCCCTCGGCCTCTGGGGCGTGCTGGGCAACCACGAGTCCCACGGCCAGGCTTCCGGGAATTCCTCCCTGCTGGCCGATGCCGGCGTGCGGGTGCTCCGGAATTCCTGGGCGGAAATCCAGCCGGGCTTCATCCTGGCGGGCGTGGACGACCTCTCGGCGGGGGAACAAAACGGGCGCGTGGCGGCCAACCTGGCTGCGACACTGCAAGGCCGCCCGGTTGGCGCCACGGTTCTCCTCTCGCATGCGCCCTGGGGGGCCGGGGTCGCCGCCGCCCAAGGCGTGTCTCTGATGCTGTGCGGCCATACGCACGGCGGGCAGATCTGGCCCTTCTCCTACCTCGTCGGTCTCCGCTACCCGCTGCTGGACGGACGCTACGAAATCGGCGGGGCGACCGTGATCGTCTGCCGGGGCACCGGCACCTGGGGCCCGCGCATGCGCCTTTGGTCTCGCGGCTCAATCCTGCATGTAACGCTGCGCCGGGCGTGACGGCCTTCGCCACGCCCCCGGCGTGGGGCATGACCGCCGGCCCGCCTGCAGGGTGGCCGCGCCAACTGTAGGGACGCAGCTCGTCTGCGCTCAATGACTGTGCCGGGCGCGCACGAGGCACGCCCCTACAAACAACTCGTTCCGTCATTCCTTCTCGTTCTCCTAATCGTTCTCTCCCTCCGCCTTCCCGTGGCCGGTCCATCGTCTTTCTGCTTTAATTCCGCTCCAGCCTGCACTTGCCTCCCCACCCTGTGCGCCTCGGCCTCGACAGCTACTCCTTTCAAATCGCGCTCACGGCCGGAACCTACGACCTCTTTCGCGCGCTCGACTGGATGGCAGGCCTCGGGTTCTCCGGACTCCAGATCAACATCAATGGTCCGCAGGGGCGCTTTCTCGGTGCCGACCCATCCGATACCGGCCACCTCAGGCGGGTCCGGACCCGCCTGGCATCACTGGGCTTTTTTGCCGAGGTCGGCGGCGGATACATCACCGAAGTCGCGCTGGTGGCGCAGCAGCTGCAACTCGCCGCTGACCTTGGCGCCGACACGCTGCGCACGGTCGTCGGGTTTGACGACACGATCACCCGCACGATCGAGCAGGCGCGCTCTGCCCTTGAAACAGTGCTTCCCCTCGCCCACCGGCTTGATGTACGCATCGCCGTCGAGAATCATGAGGATGTCACCGCCGCCGAGCTGCGGCAACTGCTTGACGCCATCGACGATCCTTTCCTCGGCGCCTGTCTCGACACCGGCAATGACCTCGTGGTCTACGGCGAACCGCTCGCCGCAGCCCGGGTCCTCGCGCCGCGCGCCCTGACCACGCACCTCAAGGACCACACCCTCGTGCGCGTCGCCGGCACGGTGCAGAGCGTCGGTGTGCCGCTCGGCACCGGCGACATCGACCTCCCCGCCATCATCGATGTCATCCGCCGCGAGAGCCCCTTGGACCGCCTGCTGATTCAGGACACGACCGGTTACTCCGCCCCGCTCAACCCCTTCAGGCGCGCCGACCTCCGGCCGCCGCACGGCTATCCCGGCATCGCAGCCTACGCCACGCCGGAGGCGTTGCGTGCCGCCGGCCTGCTGCTGAATCTCAACGGCCTCTCGGCGGAAGAACTCCAGGCCCTCGCCGCCCGCCAGGAGCAAAACCTCGAGCAGGACATCGCACACCTGCGCCACCTGCTGACCTTGCCTGCGATTGCATCGTAGGACGCAGCTCGTCTGCACCTAATTCCTGTGTTCAGGCGCGCATAAAGCGCGCCCCTGCAAAACAGCCTTGCCTACAGCAGCGTGGCTCGCCCACGCCTATTATGCCTTACCTCTCCGGCACCGGCATCTCCGCCAACCACGATCGGGCGATGCGTTTGCCGAGCAGGAAGAACTTCCGCTCCGGATACCAGAGGATGAGGCCTGTCTCCGTCGGCGTCGTGCTCGCATACATGGCGAGATCGGCCCGCAGCATCGGCACGCCCTCGTTGTCCATGAAGAATTGCGGCTCGGAGAACCACACCGGCTGCTTCGCGCCGGGCCGGAACAATCCCCGCGTCAGCCAAACCGGGCGCCGGTGCTGCTCGCTGGTCATCGGCCCCCAGCCACCCATGTGTCCGTCGTGGTTGTGGAAGAGGAAAATATACTCGCCGGGCGATATCTCATAGATCGGGCACGGACTGCAGGGATGCGGCAGCGGGAGGCGGTCATCGGTCTGCCGCAACGCCACCGGCTGGGTCCACGTTTCGCCCCGGTCGGCCGATTCCGACCACACGGCATGGCCCGCGTTGCTGCGCATCACGCAAAATAGCCGGCCGTCCGGCAGCGGCACGATGGCCGGTTCCTGCACCACGCTTACGTCGGGATGCCCGATGTGCCCGTATTGGAGCGCCCGATCGTTTTGCGCGGAATACGTGATGCGCAAATCGCGCGGCTCGGGATCATCGTCGACATTCTCGAAGCGCATGAACTCGACCACCGAGGCTTGCGACCACCACACCTCCATCCGGCGCGGTCCGGAAACCTCCGGGCTCACCCAGCGGGTAAAGCCCGCAAAATATGGTCCGTCGAAAAACTTCAGCGGTTTCTGCCAGATGATCCAGTTGGCGGGGATCTTCGGATCCTGGCTGTCCCAAATGCTGCGCGGCATCGGCACCATCTGCTGCTCCGACCAAGTCTCCCCACCGTCATCGGAGTACTTTCCCGCCATCACCCCGCAGGTGGACATCGCATAGTCGTGCACGCCTATGTAGCGGTTGTAATAAACGTAGATGCGGCCCGACCTCGAGATCAGTGGAAACTGCCAGCTGGCGATGCCCCCACCATCGGCGGGACCGGCAATCAGTCTCGGCGTGGTCCAGGTCCGACCTTCGTCGGTGCTTCGCGCGAAGACGACGTGCTGGTCCGGCTTGCCCTCGTAGGAACTCTGGGTCCATAGAGCAAAAAGTCCGCCCTGCGGATGCTCCGAGACGTGAAAATGCTCGTTGCCGGTGTCGTGCGACGAGCCGTCGAGACTGCGCGGCACATAGACGGTGAAGTCGGGGCGGGTGCGCTGCGATTCGCGGTGCAGCTTCACGGCGATGGCGGGGTCCATGCTTTTTTTTCGCCCTAAATTCCGACTGGCGCAATGAAGTTTGTCCGACGCCGGGGCGTGGCTCGCCCAGGCCCGGTATGACCCACCGCGCCGGTCGCAGTGATGCCAACACCCATTTTGACTTTGCAGGGCGTGACCTTGGTCGCGCCGCGGCTGCACCAAGTTGTAGTCCCACGGCACAGCTGAGCCCACTTGGCCGGACTGGCTTCAAAAGCATCAAGCTCCCGCGCTCATGCCGGATGCAAGAGCCACCAGATCACGGGCAGCATCAGCGTGCCAAGGGAACCCATCACCAATCCAAACACCGCGCGGCCCATGCCATACCTACGTTTACCCAACCGCTCACATTTTCTCAGGTCGACAATCGCCATCACGGAGAAAATGACCGCCAGCGGAGCCGGCAAAATGAGCACGGAAAACAAGCCGAAATAGCCGGCTGCGATCGCCCAGCCGGATCTTCCCACCGGAAGGATCAGCCGCATCACGCGATCATCAGCATGTGCACCGGTGGACTTGGAACGGAGCAACGGAGGCGGCACACTGGACAACGGAGGTGGCACACTGGGGGACGTCATCGTCTGCAGGCCGAACGTATCAGACAGCCACGAGGGGCGCTAGCCCCGAATTGGCTCTGGCGGTTGGACGAAGGTCACGATGGGGGAACAGTGGGCGGGAGTGTCGCGGCGGGCAAGACGGGAGGGCTATGTCCTCGAACAAAAGCATCCGGAAGTCCGGGGGTGCAGACATCTGCAGCGGCCAGCTTGCTGGCGCTCCCTCTTATTGCGCGGGCCAGCGGCGGATTGTCGCTGCGCTCGAAACGCAGCCTGCGGCGGCAAGATTGACCTGTCGCCAGCGGGAGCCCCTGCCTCTATCATGCCAGAGCCCTTTGGCTTTTGGACTATTCCCCAAAACCAAAGCGGACTTTTTACCACCGATCACACGGATGATCACAGATGGATGGGTTTGAATCCGTGCCTCTCCATGCAATCCGTGGTTACAGTCTGAAAGCTTGGGGCGATTGGGATCACCGGGCCGGGTATGATATCCGTGACAACCGGACCAACCGCGGCTATCCTGCAGTTCCCATGAAAATGTTATCCCTCGCAACCATTGGTGTCGGCACCCTGTGCCTATTAGTGGCGGTCGTGGAAAAGCTCGTCGGCAAATACCTGCTCGGAGTCGCGCCGGTCAATTATGTCCATGTAGCCGCCGCCCTGTTTTTGCTGGCGCTGGCGTTGATGTGTCACGGTCGGTGCTGCTGTCAGGACTGCGAAAAGAAGTAGGCCGCACTCCACCCCGGCCGCGCCGGTCGCGGCCGGTGCCCGGGTGTTTTTGTGCAGCACCCGCCAGCGGGCGGCCTGCCGGTCCGAGCTCGGAGCTGATTGAGTGTGTGAAAACATGCCCTCAGCGCATAAATTATCCGGGCCATCCGGGTTTGCTCCGTGGTCAGATCCTGCCGCCCGGGTCCCTCTCATTTCAGCAGTTTCATCAGCGCGGAGAAATCCTCATCGGCATAGCCGGCCCGGTCCGCCTGCGCCAGGCGGTCGCGCACCGCGGCCAGCACCGGCAGGGCGTCGCCCCCCGGGATGCGCGCGGCCAGCCGCATGTCCTTCAGCATGTGCTTCACGGAAAACTGCGGCGCATAATCGCCCGCGCGCAGCTTGGGCTCCTTGAGTTTCGTGACCCCTGAGTAACTCACGTTCTTGCCGAGGGCATTGAAGAAAACGTCGTCACCCACGCCGGCCCGCCGCACCAGCGCAAGGGCTTCGCACAATCCCTCCATGTGCGCCGAGATATTGAGGTTCATCGCCAGCTTGAGTGTCGCCGCCTGTTCGTTGCTGCCGATGTGAAAGCGCACCGCCGACACCAGGGTCAGCAGCGGTTCCAGCTCCGCAATGAGCGCGGCGTCGCCCCCGAGATAATAGACCGTCTGCTTCGCCTCGGCCGCCGGCTTGCTGCCGGTGAACGGCGCCTCCAGGTAACGCGCGCCACGCGCCGTCACCAGGGTGGCGAATTTTGTGCTGCTCGCCGGATCGATCGTGCTCGACTGCACCACCACTTTGCCCGGCCCGAGCACGGGGAGAATGCGCGCGAGGATCGACTCCACCGCCGGCGGGTCCGCCACCACGATCTGCACCACGTCCGCCGCGGTCACGACCGCCTCCGGCGTGGCTTGCCACTGCGGAAAATCCGGTTGCGGGGTGCGGTTCCACGTTCCCGCCAGCACCCCCGCCGCGTGGTAGTGCCGCGCCCAGGTGCCGCCAATGATGCCGAGTCCGATGATGCCGATCGTTTTCTTCATGAGACCGAACGATAGACGCCCATCACCACGTTTGGCCAGCACCGGCTGGCACATTTTCTGTGCGAAACAGGTGGAGCAGGATCGCACAGGTGGAAGCGCTGGTCCCGCGGCGCGTCAAGGTTGGGCAAAATTCTGGCGGCAGCGCTGGCCGGCATTGAGACCTGCCGGCCCACCTCGGACCACCAGCTGGCGCCCACGAGGCGCGCCCCCTGTAAAATTCACCGGGCGGGGCGCTGCTTGTCCATGTCCGGTCCACCGCCCTTCGCCACCCTGTCAGAAAATCCGCGCCAATCCGGGTTGTCTGCAGGGGAATTTCTCTCAACCGAAAATTTCCAGCATCCGCGCAAACAGCCGGTTTACCTTCGCCTGATTGTCCTTCACGAGGTCCTTGAATTTCACAAAATCGATCTCCGTGCCCTCCAGGCCGTTCGCATAGTTGTCGATCAGGGCCAGGCTGTTGTAGTTCAATCCCGCCTCGGTGCAGAGGTCCGCCTCATGCGCCGCCGTCATGCCGACGACGTCCCCCCAGTGCTGCACGATGCGGATCTCCGCCTTGGTTTCGAAGCGCGGGCCGCGCATCTGCACATAGACCTTGCCCGGGTGAATCTTGAACTCCGGCGCGAGCTGCGCGATGAGCCGCGGCATCAGGTTGTTGGCGATGCCCGGCGCCCCGCCCCTGAGCTCGGTGTCGAAGAACGTCGCCGGCCCCTGCTGCAAACCCACGTAGTCGCTGCACGAGACGAAGGTCCCCGGCGGCAGCTCCGGTTTCAGCGAGCCCACGGAGTTCAGGGACACCACGTCCTTGTAGCCGAGGTCGGCCAGCGCGCGGACGTTGGCCCGGTAGTTGATGGCGTGCGGCGGCAACGGGAACGCGTAGCCGTGGCGGTTGATGAGGATAAAATCACCCTTGTTCTTGTAGGTGACCTCACCCTGGGCGGTCTTGATGGTCTTCACGTCCCACGCTGCGAACAGGGTGGAATTCACAATGCTGGTCCCGCTGAGAAATGCCACTTTCATGCCTGTGACTCACGCGCCGTCCGGCCGCGGAGACAACCTGAAACCAATTCCGCAACCCTCAATAAAGACCCGGCTTGCCTCCGGCCCGTTTTCCCTCCGAATCACAATACGCACCTATCCTCCCTCCCGACTCCTTCTCCTCCATGCCCCTCATCGACAAACCGCTTCCCGAACTCCTCCAATATCAGGGCCGCAATCCCCGCCCTGCCGATTTCGATGCCTACTGGGAGGCCGCCTTGCGCGAACTCGACGCCACCGACCCCAAGCCCGAATTGGTGCCGACCAAGGCCATCACGCCGCGCCACAGCGAGGCCTTCGATCTCTGGTTCACGGGGGTGGGCGGAGCGCGTATCTACGCCAAATACGTCCGGCCCAGGCAAAGCTCCGGCAAAAATCCCGCCGTGCTCCAGTTTCACGGCTATACCGGCAGCAGCGGCGACTTCGTCAGCCGCCTCGCCTGGTCAGGCGAGGGTTTCTGTGTCGCCGCACTCGACTGCCGCGGACAGGGCGGCCGCTCCGAGGACAACACCCAGGCACTCGGCACAACCTACCGCGGCCACATCATCCGCGGCCTCGACGATCCCGATCCCCGCAAGCTCGCCTACCGCCAGATGTTTCTCGACACCGCCCAACTCGCCCGCGTGGTGATGAGCTTCTCCGAGGTGGATGCCGCCCGCGTCGGCGCCATGGGCGGTTCCCAGGGCGGCGGGCTCACCCTGGCCTGCGCCGCGCTCGAGCCGCGCATCAAGCGCGCCGCACCCATCTTCCCCTTCCTGTGCGATTACCAGCGCGTGTGGGAAATGGACCTCGCCAAGGATGCCTACGAGGAACTGCGCACCTTCTTCCGCCAGTTTGACCCGCGCCACGAGCGTGAGACCGAGCTCTTCACCAAGCTCGGCTACATCGACTGCCAGCATCTCGCCCCGCGCATCAAGGCCGAGGTGCTGATGTACATCGGCCTGATGGACACCATCTGCCCGCCCTCCTCGCAGTTCGCCGCCTTCAACAAGATCACCGCCAAGAAGCACAAGGTCATCTACCCGGACTACGGCCACGAAGCCCTCCCCGGAGAAAGCGACCAGACCTTCAATTTCCTGCGCGGGTTGTAAATCCAGCCAGAGCCGGAACCTCGCCGCCAGTCTTGCGGTTTTTCTCTTTCAGCCAGGAGCCTGCCGGCAGGTGAACGAACCCACCGCGAATGATGAAAGCCCAGTCCAAGCCGATCACCCGCGTCCGCACCCTTGAGCAGGCCCACGCTTTCGTGCAGGCCGTCGGGCTCTGCCTCGTGTTTGCGGACAAAAAAAAGGCCCGGCCCAACCTTTGGGATGTCGTGGACCTGCCGGAAAAACAGCCCGGCGAAAAAGGCTGGGGCCGGAAGATCGGCGCCGTCTGGAGCTGGAAAAACCAGCTGCCGGCCGTTTATCCCGACGAGATTTTCTACGGCAAGGGGGCCGGCGGAAAAACCGTGCTGATGACCCTGGCTTATCTGCGGCGGGAGCATTATCCAAAATTCCACCGTCCCGTGGCGGCGTGCAGCCCGCTGGCCCGCAGGATTTACGAACTCGTCCGCATCGAACCCTTGGCCACCGGTACGTTGCGCAACGCCGTCCTCAAGGGCGACAAGTCACTCCGTCCCGCCTTCACCAAGGCGCTCATCGAGCTGCAGGTCACGCTGAACATCGTCCGCTGTAATGCCCCCGAAATCACCAGCGACACGTGGGTGCGCTTTACCGACCAGTATCCATCATTGTCCTGATGCAGCCGGGCCCGGTGACCCCGGTCCGGTCTCACCGGGCCGCAGCTTCACCGCACGTTGAACAGCGCCCGCACGTTTTCCAGCGACGTGCCCTGGATAAGGGCGTTGGAGCAACCTTGAAAGTAACCCCGGCCCCCGGCCTCGGCCAGCGCGGCCTGCGCCTGCGTGCGGACTTGCGCCGCGGTGCCGCGCGCCAGCAGGGACGATGACACGTTGCCCCAGATGACCAATTGCGGGAACCGCGCGCGCACCGCGGCGACCGTCATCGTGGCATCGCGATCCGTCTCCCCGTAGCCGGGACACGCGGCCTCCATGAACAGCATGTCCATCAGCGACCAGAGGTTGCCGTCGCTGCGGAAAAAATAGTGCACCCCCATCCGGTTCAGGGCGGCCAGCGCCTGCACATAGCCGGGCAACACCAGGTCGCGAAACATCGCCGGTGAATAAAACGGCCCCTGGTTGCCCGCCAGATCGCCCCCGCCAAAGATCACCGGCGGACAGCCCGCCGCAATCAGCGCCCGCCCCACCGCAACGGCCTGCTCCGCCTGCCGCAGGCATTTCCGGCGGATCAGGTCCGGCTCCGTCACCATCAGCTCGATGTCCTCCGCATCGAGGCCCACGCCAATGTGCAAGGTCGCACCCACGACGAAAAACTCCCCGCCGAAACGCCGCCACAGTCCGGCCACCGGCGCGACTTCCGCCTGCGCCGCCGGCACCGGATCGGTCGTCTCCAGCCGCTCGACCTCCTTGCGCAGGCGAACCTCGGGCGGATCGACGCGCGGTGATTGGTAGCTGGGGCTGAAATCCGCCGTCGCCGGCTGGTATTGCCAGATTGTGTGCTCGCCGGACGCGGGTCCGAAGCGAAATGTGAACTCGTCGATGCGCGCATCTGGCCGCACGTTCATCCGCCAGGGCATGCGCAGCACGTCCATGTCCAGCGCCCGGTGCACCGCCACGAGGTCATCGATCAACCGCGCCTCAAACGCGGCGTGCGCCGCCGCCCCGTCCGCCCACGCCGCCACCTCGGCGTAATGCAGCGAGCCGGTGCCGGTATGCACCGGCCGGCCCAAAATCTCGGACGCCACTCCGCAGGAAATCGCGGGCGTGTAGAGCGGAGCGCGGTCCACCTCCCGGCACGCGAGCGTGGCCAGACAGCGGTTCAGACGGGGATGGGGACTGACAGGCAACTCAGGCATGCTGTCCAGTATGGGCCAAACCCACCTCGTGCTTCATTCCTTTTCAGAGGCGTAAAGCAAGTAGTAGGAATTGTAGCCTTGCATAGCAGAAGCTGGTTTTGGCGCAGGACCACCCCCAGCGGGCCAGCCCCTTCGGCCGCGGCCTGACTCCGGCGCGCCGGTTGGCGGGCTTTCAGCGCTCAGCAAACATCACCCGCACATTTTCCGCCGGCGTGCCGGTGACGATCGCGTTGGAACAACCCTGGAAATAACCCCTGCCTCCGGCCTCCGTCCGGGAGGCTAGCGCCTGCTCCCGCACTTCCGCAACGGTGCCATGCATCAGCAGGGACGATGACACGTTGCCCCAGATGACCAGTCGTGGGAACCGTGCCCTTACTGCCGCCACCGTCATCGTCGCATCACGGTCCATCTCCCCGTAGCCCGGAATGCCAGCTGCGCCGAAGAGCATATCCATCAGCGTCCAGAGGTTGCCATCGCTGCAAAAGAAATAATGCACGCCCATCCGGTTTAGGGCGTCCAGCGCCTTCACATAGCCCGGCAGCACCAGGTCGCGGAACATCGCCGGCGAGTAGATCGGCCCCTGGGTGCCGGCCAGATCGCCGCCGCCCGACATGACCGGAGGCATGCCCGTCTCCCGCAGCGCCCGGCCCACGGCGATGGCATAATCCGCCTGCAGGGAGGTCTTGCGGCGAAACAGTTCCGGCTCCGTCACCATGAGTTCGAGGTCATCGGGGTCGTAACCCACGCCAATGCCGGCGCCGACGCTGCGCACCATGAATTCGTGCCCGTATTTCCGCCAGAGCTCCACGGCAGGGACGAGCGCCGTCCGCGCCACCGGCAGGGGATCGGCCGCCACCTGCTCCAGTTTTGCCAGTTGCTGCCGCACCCGGACCTCAGGGGCCACCAGGCGCGGCGATTCGTAGACCGCGCTGAAATCCGCCGTCGCAAGCTGATATTGCCAGATCGTATGCTCGCCGGACTCGGGTCCGAAGCGGAAAGTGAATTCGTCAATCCGGGCATCGGGCCGCTCGTTCATGCGCCACGGCATCCGCAGCACATCCACATCCAGCGCCCGGTGAATCGCCACGACGTCCTCGATCATTTGCGCCTCAAACTCGGCATGCGCCGCCTCGCCGTCCGCCCACGCCGCCACTTCGGCGTAGCGCAGCGATCCGGTGCCGGTATGGGCCGGGCGGCCCAGAATCTCTGACGCCACACTGCAGGCAATCGCCGGCATATGCAGTGGAGCCCGGTCCACCGCTTGCCCTGCGATCGCATCGAGGCAGCGGGTCAAGCGGGGGTGGGCACGGGCGGGAGCTTGGGGCATGGGAGATTGTCTGTTCAATATGCGGTGCATGACATTCGTGATGAGGAACTGGGGGACGCAGGCCGTAGGCGTGTCGCGAGTGGGTGGAAGACGGGCTTGAGCCGGTGTCGTCCGTCCCAAGGCGGGGTCCGGACCTGACGGATTTTTCAGCGGATGCTGAACATCACCCGCACATTTTCCGCCGGCGTGCCGGTGACGATCGCGTTGGAGCACCCCTGAAAGTAGCCCCGACCGCCGGCCTCCGCGATCGTGGCCAGCGCCTGCGCACGCACCTCGGCCGCCGTGCCGTCCAACAGCAGCGAAGAGGACATGTTGCCCCAGATGACCATCTGCGGAAACCGGGCCCTCACCGCCGCCACGGTCATGGTGGCGTCACGGTCGGTCTCGCCGAATCCCGGACACGCCGCCTCGGTGAAGAGCATGTCCATCAGCGACCACAGGTTGCCGTCGCTGCGGAAATAGTAGTGCACGCCCAACCGGTTCAGCGCATCCAGCGCCTTCACATAGCCCGGCAGCACTATGTCACGGAACATCGCCGGCGAATAAATCGGCCCCTGCGTGCCCGCGAGATCGCCGCCGCCGGCCATCACCGGCGGCAGTCTCGTTTCCAGCAACGCCCGCCCCACGGCGATGGCATAGTCCGCCTGCAGGAGGCACTTCTGCCGCATGAGATCCGGCTCGGTCACCATCAGCTCAAGATCATCGGGATCATACCCCACGCCGATGCCCGCCCCGGCGCTGCACACATAGAACTCCTCCCCAAAGCGGCGCCACAGGTCGAGGGCCGGGACGAGCGAGGCCCGCGCCAGCGGCATCGGGTCGGCCGAGACTTTTCCCAAACGGGCCAGTTCCTTCCGCAAACGCACCACGGGAGCATCCACCCGGGGGGACTCATACACGGGGCTGAAATCCGCCGTCGCCGGCGTATATTGCCAGATCGTGTGTTCGCCCGACTCGGGGCCGAAGCGAAACGTAAACTGATCCAGTTGCGCATCGGGCCGCTCGTTCATGCGCCAGGGCATGCGCAGCACGTCCACGTCCAGCACGCGGTGGATCTCCACCAGGTCCTCGATCATCTGGGCCTCGAACGCGGCATGGGCGGCCTCGCCCCGGGCCCAGGCCGCCACCTCGGCGTAGCGCACCGACCCGGTGCCGGTGTAGGCGGTCCGGCCAAGAATGGCCGAGGACACGTCGCAGGCGATTGCAGGGATATAAAGCGGCGCACGGTCCACCTCCCCGCAACTGAGCGTGGAGATGCACCGCGTGAAACGGGAAGATGGGCTTGGCATAATCGGGAAAATGCCGGTTTGGCTGCGGGTGGCAAGCCCGCCCGGAGCACGGCACGATGGCGGCTTGTCAAACTCCTTTCCGCCACCCTAACTGCTGCTTTCTGCATGCCGCCACCCAGCCCCGATAAATTTCCAACGCACGCCGCCATCATCATGGACGGCAACGGCCGCTGGGCCAAACAGCGCGGGCTGCCCCGCATCGAGGGCCACCGCCGCGGCGTCGAGACCGTCCGCCAAGTCACCGAGGCCGGCCGCGAACTCGGCCTGCGCACCCTCACCCTCTACGCCTTCTCGGTCGAGAACTGGAAACGCCCGCCGGATGAAGTCGGTGCGCTCATGGGCCTGCTGGAGTTCTACCTCCAAAAAGAGCTCAACACCTTCATCAAAAACCGCATCCGGCTCCGCACCATCGGCCGCACGCACGAGCTTCCCGCCGGCGTGCAAAAACACCTCAACCACACCATTGCTGAGACGGCCCGCTTCACTGACTACACCCTGGTGCTCGCGCTCAACTATGGTTCCCGCACCGAGGTCGCCGATGCCGCCCGCGACTATGCCGCCGCCGTCGCGGCCGGCCGGGAAACGGCGGGCGAGAGCTCATGGGCGGCCTTTAACCGCTATCTCTACACCTCCGATCTACCGGACCCCGATCTCATCATCCGCACTTCGGGCGAGACGCGCATCAGCAATTTTATGCTCCTGCAGGGTGCCTACGCCGAATTCGTGTTCACCCCCGTGCTCTGGCCGGATTTCAGCAAGGCCGACCTCGCCGCCGCCATCGCCGAATACACCCGCCGGGAGCGCCGTTACGGCCTGACCAGCGAACAGGTCACCACCCCCGCCAAATAACCCCATGGCCAAACGAATCTTCAGCTCCGTGTTGCTCTGGTCGCTCTTCGCCGGCTTGCTCTGGTTTTTTCGCACCACCGGCGCGGTCATCCTCATCGGCCTGCTCGCCGCGCTCACCCTGCACGAATTCTACCGGCTCATGGCCGGCGCCGGCCTCGCGCCGTTCACCTGGCTCGGCGTGGTGTTCGGCGCCTTCATCACCATCTCACCTTGGCTCGACCAGTGCTACCATCTCGGCGCCGGCCACCTGCTCGCAGTGGCGGTGATTGTCTTTTCGGTGCGCATTTTGGGCGAACGCGACCCGCAAAACCGGGTCGAAGCGCTCGCCAGCACGCTTTTCGGCCTCGTTTACGTCGCCCTGCTCCTTTCCTACCTGGTGCGCATCGTCATCGCCAATCCCGCGCAACCCACCCAAGGCCTCCTGCTCTTTGTCTGGCTCGTGGTCGTGTCCAAGTTCTGCGATTCCGGCGCGTTCCTCACCGGCTTGGCCATCGGCCGCCACAAAATGGCACCGCAGATCAGCCCCAAGAAAACTTGGGAGGGCGCCGCCGGGGGCGTGCTGCTCTCGACGGCCGTCGGTGCGCTTCTCGCGTGGGCCTGGACCGACCATATGCCCGGCCATATGACACCCCTCGGGGCCGCCCTCATCGCCGTGCCCATCGCCTTGGTCGCCATCGTGTCCGACCTCATCGAATCGATCATCAAGCGCCGCGCCACCATCAAGGACTCCGGCAGTCACGTCCCCGGCATCGGCGGCACTTTCGATGTAACCGACAGCCTGATCCTGACCGCCCCGCTCGGTTGCTTCCTTTTTGGGTTTTTCTAGGCATCTTTTGTCTTTCACTTCATTTCCCCCCCACGACGACCTTGTCGGCAGGGAAGATAGGGCGAAAGACCAGCAAGCAAGGCATGGCTTCCAACTCCCAGCACTCTTCCAAAAAACGCGTCGTTCTCCTTGGGGCCACCGGCTCCATCGGGGAAAGCACGTTGCGCGTCCTCACCACACACGCCGACAAGCTTGAGTTGGTCGGCATCGCGGCGCGCGCGGGCTGGGAAAAACTCGCTGACATCGCCCGGATCCACCGGGTGCCGCACATCGGCCTGTTCGATACCACCGCATGCGCCGCGGCCCGGGCCTCCGGCCGTTTCGCTCCCGGCACCAGGTTTCACGCCGGCCTCCCGGGTCTGGTCGAGCTCGCGCAACTGCCCGCGGCCGACATCGTGCTCGTCGCCGTTGTCGGGACCACCGGGCTCGAACCGGCGCTCGCCGCCCTCACCGCCGGCAAAGATCTGGCCCTTGCCTCCAAGGAAATCCTCGTGCTTGCCGGCAAGTTCGTCATGGCGGCTGCCAAAAAGCACCGCGTGAAGCTCCTGCCCGTCGACAGCGAGCATAATGCCGTCTTCCAGTGCCTCGAGGGCCACCCTCAGGCCGGCGTCCGTCGCATCGTGCTCACCGCCAGCGGCGGGGCGTTCCGCGACTGGCCGGCGGCAAAGCTTGCCCACGTCACCCCGGGCGATGCCACCAAGCACCCGAACTGGTCGATGGGGCCGAAGATCACCGTCGATTCCGCCACGCTCGCCAACAAGGGCCTCGAGCTCATCGAGGCGCAATGGCTTTTCGACCTGCGCCCCGACCAATGCCAGGCCGTGCTGCACCCGCAGAGCATCGTGCACTGCCTCGTCGAGTTCCAGGACGGCGCCATGCTCGCGCAGCTCTGCCCGCCGTCGATGACCTTCCCAATCCAGCACGCCCTGCTGCATCCGGCCCGCGCACCGGGCGTGGAGGCTCCGCTCGATTTCACCAGGCTGCTCGCGCTGGAGTTCCGTCCGGTGGATGAGGACCGCTTTCCCATGCTGCGCCTCGCCAGACAGACCATGGCAACCGGCGGCAGCGCCCCCGCCATCTACAACGCCGCCAACGAGGTCGCCGTGGCCGCCTTTCTCGCCGGCCGCATTCCCTTCCTTGCGATTCCCGAGGTCGTGGACAAGACTCTGCAAAACCTGATTATCCGTGAACCCGCCGACCTCGCCGAAGTCCTAGCCATTGACGCCGAAACCCGCCGTTTCGCCGCCACCCTCCTTTAGCCTCCCTCTTGTTTCACCGTGTCTTACGATCTGCTCCAAACCCTGCTGGCCAACGTCTGGTCGATTTTCCTCGTCGTGCTGTTCTTCGGCGGATCGATCTTTGTGCACGAATTGGGGCACTTCCTCGCCGCCCGTCGCCGCGGGGTGCACGTCGAGCGCTTTTCCATCGGCTTCGGCCCGAAGATCTTTTCGTGGCGGGGCAAGGACGGGGTCGAATACCGCGTCTCCTGGCTCCCGCTCGGCGGTTACGTCGCCCTGCCCCAGCTGGCCGACCTCCGGGGCATCGAGGGCGACAGCAACACCGACCTCGAAAAACTCCCCCCGCTCAGTTTTTCAACCAAGATGCTGGTCTTCGTGGCGGGCGCAGTCTTCAACGTCCTCTTCGCCCTCGGATTGGCCTGCATCATCTGGTTCATCGGCCAGCCCATGAGCAGTGAAATGGCGACGACGCGCATCGGCTACGTCAGCTCTACCCTCAAGCTGCCCGACGGCACCAAAACCCCCAGCCCCGCCCGGGAGGCCGGTTTGCGCATCGGTGACATCGTGCGCAAGATCGACGGCATCGCGGTCAATGAATGGACGGACCTGATGCAAACGCCCATCACCAGTTCCGGCCGCACTGCCACCGGCCGGCCCATGGCGATTTTCACCATCGAACGCGCCGGGCTCGCCGAGGAGGTGGCGCTTTACCCCATCCTCATCGGCAACGAAATGTTTCGCACCATTGGCATCGCCCCCGGCTATGAGCTGCTGGTCCATTCCGTCGCGACCGGCTCACTGGCCGAGCAGGTGGGCTTCAAGTCCGGCGATGAGTTCATCAGCCTGAACGGCACCCCGATCCTGAGCGCCGCCAGTTATCAGGACATCCTCGCCGCCACGACCGCCGAGCCGGTCGCCGTCCGCATCAAGCGGGCCGGGGCGGAAATCGCGCTCACCATCCCCGCCCGTCCGCAGGCCAAGCCTGAGGCGGCGCTCGGCCTCGCGCTCACGACCGGTTTCAAACTCATCCACCCTTCTCCCGTCGCCCAGATCTTTGATCATGTGGTGATGACCTTCCGCACCCTCGTGAGCCTCATCAACCCGCAGTCCGATATTGGCCTCTCCAAGGTCGCCGGGCCGGTTGGCATTGTCCGCATCTTCCACAGTGCCGCCGAGGCCGGCATCCGCGCCATCCTGATCTTCACCATCCTCGTGAACATCAACCTCGCCGTCTTCAACCTGCTGCCCATTCCCGTCCTCGATGGCGGCCAGATGCTCTTCGCCACCATCGCGAAGCTCCGCGGCCGCGCCCTGCCCGTCAACTTCATCATGGCCACGCAGAGCACCTTCATCGTGCTGCTGTTCTCGATGATCATCTATGTGAGCTTCTTCGACGTGCGCCGCGTCGTGCGCGATGTCCAGGCCGACCGGACCGAGGCCGCCGCGCAGGCGCAGAAGTCCAAGCCGGCGGGTAAATAAGGCCAAGGTGGGAGGGCACGTCCCCGTGCCCTCCAGCGAATGCCCAGTGGCTGACGAAAGCCAACAACGCGCAGGGCGACCTGCGCGTCCACCCTCCTGTCCCGGAGGCAACTTGAGCCCTGACTATGGCCGCCGAATGACCATTGACCAACAGGCCGTAAGCATTGACCTATGACTTCCGTGTCCTACTGCATCTCCCGCTTTCACTCCCTCCGCCGTCGCACCCTTGAGGTGAAGGTCGGTGACCTCGGCATCGGTGGCACCAACGCCATCCGCTTGCAGTCGATGACCACCAGCGACACGCAGGACATCGCCGCGACCCTGCAACAGTCCATCGCGCTCGCGGAGGTCGGTTGCGAGATCGTGCGCATCACCGCCCCCAATGTGCCCGCCGCCCGGTGCCTCCGGACCATCCGCACGCAATTCACCGCGGCCGGCTTCGGCCACATCCCGCTCGTGGCCGACATCCACTTCCTCCCCACGGCCGCCATGGAGGCCGTCGAGCACGTCGAGAAGGTGCGCGTTAACCCCGGCAACTACGCCGACAAGAAAAAATCCGCCGTCAGGGAATATTCCGACGCAGATTACGAACGCGAACTGCAGCGGCTGCATGAGTCCTTCTCCCCGCTGGTGCGGCGCGCCAAGGCCCTGGGCCGCGCCTTGCGCATCGGCACCAACCACGGCTCGCTTTCCGACCGCATCATGAACCGTTACGGCGACAC
>CAJBES010000154.1 GCA_903952145.1 uncultured Opitutaceae bacterium
CGGCACCTGCGGATCATAAACCGTGCCGGCGGGCAGATAGTAATCGAGCGGAACGCCGCCCCGCAGGACCGGTGCGACCAGGCAGCCAAGCATGACCATAAGCGCAGAAATTCGGCGGAGAAACATGCCCGGATGCATGGGCCCCTTCCGGGGGCGCGCCAACTCCATTTCATGGCGTAGGACTACGCCATCTCCCCGGGCCAGTCCGCGCACCGGCCTGAGCTGCGGCCGACCGTGGTCTTGGACTGCACAAATGATGGAACCACTGGACGCCACCCCTTTCACAATCGGTTGAATACAGTGGTCGCGAACGGCGTCTTATCTGGCAGTAACACCCAACCCTCTCCAGCCATGAAAACCATGTTCCTCGCCTGCCTGAGCCTCTCCTGCCTGGCCGCGGGGGGCACCGCCGCGGAAACCACTGTCACCACGGTCCGCCTGGCCCAGGATGAAATCGAGATCCTCGTCAGTCCCATCGCGCTCTACCCCGATGCCTTGGTTGCCCTGATTCTGCCCGCCTCGACCCGGCCCTCCGATATCGTCCTGGCATCACGATTCCTGAAAAGTGGTGAAGCTCAGAACGACCGCGACGCGCAAGCCTGGGAGGACAGCGTCAAGGCTCTCACCCATTACCCCGAGGTGATCGCCTACCTTGATGACAACCTCGCCTGGACCCAGAGCCTTGGCGAATGCTTCCTCGCCCAGCCGGCCGACGTAATGAACGCGATCCAAAACGTGCGCAGCCGGGCCCGGTCCGGCGGCCTGCTGACCGACACGGCCGAACAGGAAGTGATCATGGAGGAAGGAGAAATCCGCATCGTGCCCGCCCAGCCGACTGTGATTTACGTGCCGCGCTACGATCCCGAGGTTCTCTACCTGACCTCCGCATGGACCTATTATGACGGCCCCTTCCTTTCGTTCGGCATTGGCTATGGTATCGGCGCGTGGCTCGGCTACGATTGCGACTGGCGCTATCGCAGCGTACGCATCAGTCACCGCGCTCCAGACTGGTATCATAACTACAACTGGCGCACCCGACCGGTTTACAGCCACGCCGGCAACGGCCAGTGGCGCAACTGGACGCCGGCACCCCAGCACGCTCAAAATCCCCGCCCGCCGCATCGCGCCGACGTTGTGCTCCGACCCAGCCATGGCTGGAATACCCCGGGCCAAACACGGGTGGAATCCCCAGGGTCAGGCCGCGACCAACGCCGCGACCGCCCAAACAATCACCCGGCGGACATCCGGCGTGAAGCCGCCCCCACCCATCCGGGCGCTGTCAATCCCACCGCATCGTCCCGGCCCAGGCCTGCGGTGACCAACGACGCAACTCATCCGTCGCGGCCTGACAGCCGTTCCGGCCGACGGGTGCCTCCAGAGCACCATCGCTCCACCGTCGCCGCTCCCCCCGCCCCGGCGGTCACTGCGGCACCCGCGCCTGCCCTCACGGCCCCGAGCACTCCGCGCCCCACGACCGGCACCAACCCTCATCGCTCCGGCAACGAGCCTTCCCGCGGGCACCGGCGGGATGAGGCCAACCGCCCCAATTTCACCCCTCCCGAGCGCTCTGTCGCGCCAGCCCCTCAGGTGCGGGCAGCGCGAGCGACCGACGACTCGCCCCGTTCCGAGAACAAGGAAGACCCCACCCATCCGCACAAGTCTGGTGACCGTCGGGACCTGAATTAAGCACCCTATCGCGGGAACCGGCGGCAATTTGCCCCTTCATCGGCCGCCGCAATCATCTCCCGCTTGCCCGCAAGCCGACCGTTCCCGGCACCCGGAGGCACCTGATTCCCGGCGTTGGCAATGAGGCGCGAGGCTTGCCGGGCCGGCGCCAGCCGGTTCCGCCCCGCCATGCACTCGTTGCCACGGTCAACGTCGCACGCCTGGCCGCGACCTTGGCGTGACAGCGTCGCCGGGGTTTGATTCACTCGTTGCCTTCGGCCCTCCATGAGCGCTTCCTTCCCTCCTGCCCAACCCACGCCTGTCACGTGGCACCCATGAAAATCCAAGGCATCTACACTCCCAATATCGTGCCGTTCGGCCAGGGCGGGGCGATCAACGAGCACGAACTGCGTCGCATGACGTCGTGGCTCATCGCGAAGGGCATTCACGGCCTTTATCCCAACGGCAGCTCGGGGGAATTCATCCGCCTGAGCTTCGAGGAGCGGCTGCGGGTGGTGCAGATCATGGCGAGCGAGAACCGCGGACGGGTGCCCATCCTCGCCGGCGCCGCCGAGGCCAACATCGACCTCGTCCTGAAAGCCTGCCGCAACTACGCCGACCTGGGGTGCATCGCCGTCAGCATCACCGGGCCCTACTACTACAAGGTGAGCCAGGAGAGTATTGAGCAATATTTCCGCGACATCGCCGCCCGCAGTCCGATCGACATCCTCCTCTACAACATCCCGCAGTTTTCCAACGAAATCAGCCTACCGGTCGTGCAACGCCTGGCCCGGGACTGCCCGCGGATCATCGGGATCAAGGACTCCAGCCGGGACTTCCCCCGGTTTTGCACCATGCTGGCCCAGATCAAACCACTGCGGCCCGACTTCGTCTGCTTCACCGGCACCGAAGAGATCCTTTTCCCGAGTCTCGTCATGGGCGGCGATGGCGGCACCATCGCGAGTTCGGGCATCATCCCCGAGGTGATCCTGAAAATCTATCAGGATTTTCAGGCCGGCAACTATGCCGAGTGCCGCCGGGTGCAGCTGAAGATCCAGGAGCTGATCAGCACCATGTTCGCCGCCGGCAATTTTCCCGAGGGCTTCCGGGCCGCCGTGGCTTTGCGCGGCTTTGATCCCGGCCCCCCCCGCTACCCGATGGGCCCGCAGGAGCAGGTCAATCTTGAGGAGGCCAAGGGCAAACTCGCCTGCATCCTGGGCGAATGCGGCTACGCCGAGGCGGCGCGCGAGTGCGAATTGCGTCGGAAGGCTCCTGCAGTCAGCCTGCCCGTCTCCCGCTTGGATGTTGAAAAGATCGTCCGGGCGGTGGTGAGCAAATACCACTCCTAAGCCATGGCCCTGGGTTTCATCGAGTGCCCCTTCCTGAGCATCACCGCCATGGTGGCCGACCACGCCGTCAAGGCGGCGGCGGTGCGCCTCCTTGGTTTTGAAACCTCGGGCAACGAGCGGCTCCTGATCCGGCTGGAGGGCGGCGTCGCGGCGGTCACGGCGGCCTTGGCGGATGCCGAGACGCGTGCGCACGAACTCGGCGTCCAGGTCACCACCCGCTCTTTGGCGCGGCCGGCCGCAGGGCTGGAGCCACTCCTCTGTTTTCGCAATACCAAGAATCCACTTTACGGTGGGCGCGACCAAATGCTGCCCACGGATTATGCCTCACCCCAAACTCCACCTATGAATACGACCCAACCTGCTCTCGGCATCCTCGAAACCCAAGGGCTCACCGCCATCCTCGAGGCCACTGACGCCATGCTCAAGGCCGCCAACGTCACTCTGGTCGGCAAGGAAAAGATCGGCGCAGCCTACGTGACCGTCATCGTGAAGGGCGACGTGGCGGCCGTGACCGCCGCAGTCGAAGCCGGCGCCAGGGCGGTCGGCAGTCTGGGCAAACTGATCGCAGCCCACGTGATCGCCCGTCCCCACGAAGACCTCGTCGCCTTGCTGCCCAAATAAAGATCCCCGGAGCTGCTCCGGGGCATTCGACCCAAAGGGTATAAGCCAATCGCCTGTGACCGCGGGCGCAGTCGTGCTGTGCCCAACGAAACCTGAGACAATAACGAAAGGCGCACTTCAGGCCTGGCCCTGATAACGCTCGGTCAGACGGCGGATTTCGTCGCGCGTAGCGTCGCGCACAATGACGAGCAGGCGGTCGGCCCCGACATTGTGCACCAGCGCCTCCACCTCCTCGGCGCGGGCATAGACCTGGAGGGATTTGCCGGCAGCGAGGATTTTCCGCAGCAGCTCATACCATTTGTCCAGGCGTTCATGGCCGGCGCCGGGTTGCCATTGGATCGCCTTCAGCTCCCTGATCTCCAGCAGGGCGTCCAGGTGCGGGATCATCCCCATGCCGTCCACATGGAAAAACGAATACTCCATCGCCGCAATCTGGTCGCGGATATGTGGAATGAGGAATCTGCGAAACATCTCGGCCGAGATGCTGTAGGAGACATCCTCCTGCATGGGGAACGTGCTGCCGGGCGCCCAGATCCCCACCCAGCCAATGCCGCCGGGATTGCCGCTCTTGGCGATGAGCCGGGAGATTTCTGAAAAAGTTTTCAGCCAGATGGACTTCAGGCGCTCCATCGCCCGCATGACGTCCTCCGGCCGGTCCATCAGATCCATCATGAAGTTTTCACCGCCATAAAGCGCCGCCATCAGGTCGCTCATGCCTTCGAGCGCAAACGGTGCCACGAAATGATGGTCCCTGGCCAAGGCCGTGCTCCGGCGCGTGATCTCGGTGATGTGGGCATAAACCTCCGCGTCGGTTCCCAACACGCAGTCCAGCACCTGGTCCAGGGTCTCGAAGCGCGGATTCGCCCAGATGGTCTCCGGGTCGACAAACACCAAGGGGCACCCCAGGACTCCGGCCATCGCACTCGAACCGTGATCCACGTAGTGGTAGGGCACGGCCACGCCATGGTATTCCGTCGCCTCGATCTCGCGCAGCTTGCGCTCCATGATGAAATCCTGATCCAGCCAGTGCCGGTTCAGGTCGCCGGTCGAGGGAAGCACGGTGTTTGCGCGCTGCACCGTCGCCAAAATGAGCGGATGCTCCTGCCCGCCGCCCGCCCACCAGTTGCGCAGGCGGTTTTCCACCTCGCGCGGCAGCAGTGCTTTGCGGACCGGCGTCGCACCGGCCGGAGTGCCTTGGGGCGGGACGGGCCGGTTCATCGGAATTGGTGGCTCAAACGGATGACCGATCACCGGTGCACCGGCGCTGGCGCTTGTAACCATCCTTCGCAGCCCGGCTGACGGTGCGCCTCGTCGATGAACGCCAGTATGTTTGCCAGCGGCACATCGCCCTCCACCGCGTGTGACGGTGAAAAGACATAGCCCCCCGCCCGACCCCGCTCCAAGAGGTCGCGGGTTTCGACCCGCACGTCGGCGACGCCCTTCTTGGGCAGGGTCACCTGCGTCGAGAGTCCGCCCCAGAACGCCAGCCGCCCGCGGTAGCGTTCGAGGAGCACCCGCACCTCCATGGCCTCGGGTTGGAAGGGATTGAACAGGTTCACGCCGATGCCCGCGAGGTCGTCGAACAGCTCGTCCACGTCGCCGCAGGAGTGGATCACCTGGAATTTTCCCGCAGCCCGCACCGCGGCATACATGCGCTTGAGCCGCGGATAGATGAACTCACGCCAGGCGGCATATCCCATGATGAGACCGTGCTGCTGCCCCCAGTCGTCGCCGCAATAGACAGCGTCGATGTCGTAGGTGAGCGCGTGGCGGATGAGCTCAAGATTATGGTCGGCGATGGCATCCAGCAGATCGTGGACGAACTGCGGGTTCTCGATGAAATCCATCAGCAGGTTCTCCATCCCGCGCAACGACCAGGCCCGCTCGAACAGCGAAAAATCAATCGCGAACATCCGGAACCGGTCGGGATGTTTCTGGATATCACCCGGGATCGGGCCGAACAGCCGCGGATCCTTCGGGTCCGGAAACTGGTAACCCGTCAGCGTCGGCTCAGGCAGCAGGCACCCCTCCACCACGCCGATATCCTTGTCCTGCGAGCGGTCCCAGATCACGCCGAAGCGGTCGCGGACGCGACCGCCGGCCAGTTGCTCGAACGCGCGCATCTGGCTGCCGAGACCGAGAATGTGACTGTTGACGTGCTGGTCGAGGTCGCCCGCCGCGATCCCGTAGTGGGCGCACAGTTTCTCCGCCGCCTCGGCGGTGAACCAGAATGACCACGGCACATAGGGCGGTTTTTCGCCGCGGAGCACCGCTGACACGACTTCTCTTTTGGTCTGCATAGCTGGGAAAGGTCCTTGGTTGGCTTGATCCCCCGGAGCGCAGTCGCAGGGGCGGCCGCACCGTCAGGCTGGGACCGGCCGGCTCATCCGGCAAATACCTCGTCGCGAAACGCGAGGTAGTTGGCGAGCGGCACGTCATTGCCGACCTCGGTCGAACTCCCGATCAGGAGCCGCCCTTCCGCTCCGGTTTCGTTGATCATCCGCCGGGTTTCCCGGCGGACCTCCGCGGGGGTCCCGAATGGCAGGAGGTGCGAGACATCCACGCCGCCCGCGAGGATCAGCTGCGGGTAGCGCCGCCGGATTTCGTAGATATCCATTCCCGCTGCTTTCTCGATCGGATTGAGTCCATCGATGCCGGCCGCAACGAGGTCGGGCAGCAGGTCCATGATGTAGCCGTCGGAATGGAAAATCACCTGGAGCCCATTCTGATGGCAGGCGGCGCAAATGCGGGCTACGTCGTCGAAGAAGCCCCAGGCCCGGAACAAATCGAGGGAGAACATGAGGCGCCCCTTGAACGCGACATCGCTGTAGATCACGGCCAGGGCCGCCTGGTCGGCGTGGGCGGTGCGCCCGATGTAACGCTGCTGGGCCGCCTCGATCGCGCGGAACCACCGGAGCACAAGGTCCGGTTCGTCCGCCCAGAGGTAGCTCAGAATTTCCAGCCCGCAGTGGTAGCCGAACATGGCTTCGTTGATCGCGGTCGACGGCGTGCAGGCAATGTAGACCGAACCGTTGAGCCGCTGTAGCAACTCCGCCTGTTCCTGGCGGGCGGCCGCGCGGGCCGCCGGCGTCACGGGGGCTTCGGTCTCCAGCCGCGCAATCTCGCCCGGCAGCCAGCGCACCCAGTCTTCCAGCTCCTTGCGCACATGATCGGAAACCCAGCACGTCCACCGCTGGTGCATGAACGTGTTGCCGAAACGATCCTTGCTCACCGCCCCGTCGGCGCTGGGCGCCAGCAGGAATCGCGTGGCGTCCAAGCCGCGGCCGATCGCCAGGCAGAGCGCCCCCAGATCGTCACTTCCGTCCAGCGGGCGGCCGGCAAAATGCCCGATCACCGCATCATTGGCCAGGATATCATAGATCGGCGTCCGGGCGGGTCTCTTCCCCGCACAGGCCTGACGCACCAAGGCCGCTGATTCCTTCATTGGCGGGCGGCTTTCTTTTTGGTTTTCTTCGGCTTGGCGGCGGTCAGGTCCTCCGCCTTTTCAATCTCCACCCCGCCCACGGCCCGGCGGGCCTCAACCATCGCGTCGGCTCGGACCTGGTAGTCGGAGGGATAAAGGATCTTCTTCACCGCCTTGATGCTGGCGAGGTTGCGCGCCGTCTGGATCAGCGTCTTGGCACGGACACCGGCAACCTGTTCCGCCTTGTTACCGGAGGCGATCAACCGTTGGGCCTTTTTCAGGATCAGGTTTTCCTGGAGGCCCAGGATCTCCTTGAGTGTCACCACGGGATCAGCCTTGAGCTTGGTCCGGTCCACCCCGCCGCAGAGCAGTTCCGCCCGCAGGAGGTTCTCAAAGCAATAGGCGTAGTTGAACGGATGCACGATGTGGGGTGCGTCCGGCAATGTCGGCGGCCACTGCCCGTCGGAGTTGTAGGAATTGGTGAGGTGATACCAGGCCAGGCGCAGCCGCTCCGCCGGCAGGCGGGAACGCTGGAGCTTTTTGCGCACCAGGTCCTGCCACGGCCGCAGGAGCCGGGCCATCGGCGTCTGCGCCCAGGTCGAGGAGTAGGCGCCGTGCCAGGCCCGGTCATCGTCGAAACTGATCTGCTCCTGCATCGGCGTCAGCTGGCAGGCCTCGTCAAAGGTGCAGAACGAACCCATCTTCTTGCAGGCGCCGATCAGATCGATCAGCTTCTGCTTCGAATCGGGCGTCTCCTCGAAAACGTTGTCGGGCTTGTTCTGGTATTTGAGCCGGAACCAGCCGTTGGTGCCGACATACTCGGCGTCGTCGGCGAAGATGATGAGGGCGCCCTCGGATTCCCCGGCCGGCTGCGCCGAGTATTGGCGGATGAGCCCGAGGTATTTCTCCAAGGTGTAGCCTTCCATCCCCATGAAATAGCGGACGCCAAACTGCGCGATCCGGTCCGTACGCAGGAACATCCTCAGTTTGCCCTTGGGCACCCCGGCGATGTCGCTGAACGGGAAATGGATCGCCCGTTCCGTCCCGGGCAGGTCATAGGCAAAGCCGAAATGGTAGAACGCCCGGTCCTTGGTGTGCTCCTTCTCGTAGATCTCGGGCCGGAGCGGCTTCCCGGACGCGTCGCATGAGCGGCTGTAGGCCTCGAAGTCCCCGATCAGGTTGGTAAATCCGGCGGCCGCGACCTGCTCGGGCACGTAGTCCCGCCAGCCGCACTCGGGATTCCAGAAACTGCGCGGCGTCATGCCCAGATGGCGTTGGAAGGCCTCGTTGGCGAACCGGAGCGACCAGATGCCGTCCTCCTTCGGGAAGTTCGGCAGCATCGGGTGCGCGTAGGGCGAACCCATGAACTCGCACCGGCCCTCGGTGATGGCGAGTTTCAGCTTTGCGAGCACGTCCGGACAGCGGTGGGCAATTTCCTCGACCGTGTAGCCCGACGCCTCGAACACAAATTTCACATCGGGGAAATGCTCCCGCATGGTGTCGAGCAGCATCTCGTAGCTCTTCCGGATGACGAACTCATAGCGATCCGGGGTGAGGTAGGCGTAGTTCAGGTTCGCGTGAAAGATGACGGTGTATTTCATGGCAGGGTTTGATGAGGTGACGGGACGCTCTTGGTTGGGCGACGCGCCGAGTTAGTCCGGGAACGGGAGGCGAGGCGAACCGTATGCCTGCGCAAAAATTGGCATTTGCTGGGCAGGTCCATGCGGAACCCCGGGGCAACCCGGCGTGTGGCTGTCATTACGGTGGAGGCAAAGCATGGAAACCTGATGCGATGCGGTTTTCCACTGCCTTGGCAATCCCAGTAGCCGTGAAAATCTTCCTTCCTGTAGTTTTATCCCGACCGGATAAAAGACCCCACGGTCGGCGGCGCACCCGTGGGGACAAACTGGGCTAGGACGTCTGCGGTTGAGCGGCGACGGGATACCGGCCGAATTCCTCGACCGTGTCGAACATGGCCAGGACGTTTTCCACAGGGGTTTCCTCCAGGATGTAGTCATGGCTCGCGCCGGCGATGTAGCCGCCGCCCGGCGCCATGAGGGCGAGCACTTCGCGCACGCTTTGCCGCACGGAAGCCGGTGTGCCCTCGATCAAAACGTGGTGGGAGTCGATTGCCCCGTTGAACAGAATCCTGTCGCCGTAGCGGGCCTTGAGCGTGCGCAGGTCCATGCCGTGACAGCCCGGTTGGACGGCGTGCAACCCATCGAGACCCGCCGCGATCATCAGCGGGATCAGCGGGGCGTAGCCGCCGCAGCAATGCAACTGCACCTTGAGCCGGTAATCGTGGCCCAGCTGGATCAGGCGCCGCAGGTGGGGCAGCAGGAAACGCTCAAACTGGCGCGGGCCCAGCAACGGCCCGTTCTGGCTGCCAAAATCATTCCCGACGAAAAAAACATCCAGCGCGTCCGCCGCCGCGTCGAAGATGCGCCGGCTCACCTCGAAGTAATAGGCCACCACGTGCGTCAGCACCGCGTCCACCACCTCCGGCTCGTCGGTCATCTTCATCATCAGGCCCTCCATGCCGAGCAGATCACTGGCGTCGTGCCAATAGGGCGACCAGGCGCCGCCGAGGATCGCGTAACGTCGGCCCCACGCGAGCGCCTCGTCGCGGATGTGCGCCACCTCCATCGAGGCCGGATCGGGCCACGGGTAGGCATGGATCTGCCGGAGGGTGGCGGTGGCGAGCGGGGTCGTCATCGGCATGCCATAGCCGAAACCATGACGCTCAACGCCGAAGGGCGAACGATAGGTCGCGCCGGGCGCAAGGTGCCGGTCGGGACTGAGTTCATCCGGCCCGACGTAACGGGCGTGGACGCGACGGAAGTCGTCGCCGAAACGGACGAAGAGCTGTTCGGTGTCCGCAAGCCCCAACTGCCGTTTCGCCTTGGCAATGAATTCAGGCGCCGCGCCACACCAGCGCGGCACCCGGTCAGGCTCTGCATGTGCGAAAGCGGCCAGAACTCGTTCTCGTGAAGTCATCATGGTGGAACTTGGTGTCGTGCGGCCCCGACCAATAGGAGCACTGGGCCTCGCCGAGACGAAATCAAGCATCTGCTTTGGTCGGACATTCGCCGGGATGCTCCCAGCCGGTTCCCGCCGGCCACGCGCCACACCGAATAGTAAAAATTGCCCCGGGCGGCCGCCGGTCCCGGCCGGCTCACAGTCCGAATATCCGGATGACGCCGCCGGTGAGGGCAATCGTCCCGCCGGCGAGGACGTGGTTGTAGCGGGCAAATTTCTGACCGGGCACCCATTGCAATCCGTAGTGCGCACCGAGCACGACCCCGAGCATGGTGCCGATCGTGGCGACCGAGAAAGCCGAGGTGACCAGCCAGGCGCCGGCCCAACCACTCGTCGCGGCCGGATAAATAAAGAGCGGAATCAACGGTTCGCAGGGGCCGAACACGAAAATCGCGAACAGGATCCACGGCGTAAGGCTGATTTCCGCCCCCGTTTTGGGATCGTGCACGTGATCGGAGGCATGGAGCCGGATCAGGTGGTCGTGGGTGTGACCGTCGGGACCCTTCCGGCCCAGCCGCCACAGGCCCCACGCGGCGTAGAGCGCACCGAAGATGATCAGGGCCCAAGCGGCGATTTCCCCGCGAAACGACTCAATCCATTCCAACCGCTTCAGATTGGCCCCGAGAGCATAGCCGAGCATCCCGAGCAGGACCGAACTGGCGACATGGCCGATGCCACAGGCGAAGGTGATACCGGCCGTCTTCACGAACGACCAGCGCCGCGCCCTGGCCATCACGATGAACGGCACGTAATGGTCCGGACCGATCGCCGTATGGATGAACCCGATGGTGGCGGCGTTAAGGGTGAGGAGAGTGAGGTCGGCGGTCATGGACGAAGCGCTACCGCGCAGCAACCAGCCGACGGGTCAGCGCCTGCACGGAGCGCACGACCCCGGGCATTGCCGCGGCGACAGGTTCCGTCAACTCCAGACACATCGGATGAACCGTCTCCACGGAGATGGTGAACAGGTGAATCTCCGGGAACTGCCCGAGCAGCGCCGCAGCCGCAAACAGATCCCGGAGCCCGAAATCGTGGGCGGAGAGGCCGCCGGGCAGGTTGGCGACACAGGCCGGCCGCAGTTGCGTGACCGTGCCGGCGGGCTGGCCGTCACGCGTAGCGTCAATCATGATCACGACCGGCGCCCGCGCGATGGATTCGAGCAGGTTGATGCCGCCGGTGCCGCCATCCAGCAGTTGCACCCCGGGCGCGAGGGCGTCGTTTTCCAGCGTGCGCAGGAGGTGGATGCCCACGCCCTCGTCGCCCATGAGCAGGTTGCCCACGCCGATGATGAGCACCTGGGCCCGATCTGTTGCGGCGATCGAGCCCGTGCCGCTGACAAGATCAAGGGCGGGCCCGATCATGCCTTGGGTCCCGGCTTGCCGCTGAACCACGACCTGCCGTCGCCTTTCCCGGGGCCGTCTTTGGGGAGGAATTTCCAGCCGCCCGCCATCGAGGACAGGACGCCGTGGCCCTCCACGTAGTCGTGGTAGAAGACCAGATAGACGTGAATCACGGTGAAGATGACGAAGAACCAGGTGGCGAGGTGGTGCCAGTGCCGCAGGCCCGCATCGCCGCCGAAGAGCGGCAGCATCCAGGTGAACAGATGCGGGAACCACGCATCACTCATGTTGGCATACATCGCGAAGCCGCTCGCGACCTGGAACAGGAACACGAGGAACATCACGAAGTAGGTCAGGTAGGCGAGCGCGTTGTGGCCGACGGCGGCGAGGGGCCTGTTCAACGACTGGAGGATGTCGACGCGCAGCACGGAGCGGACTTCGCGGAACTGGGCGAGGCGCAACGGCAGGAAGTTCTTCCAGTCGGCATACTGGTTGCCGACAAACCCCCAGTAGATGCGAAACGCGAAGTTGAAGACGAAGACATACGCCGTGGCGAAGTGGATGAAACGGGTCCAGCCGAACCAATAGCTGAACGACGCCTCGCCCGCCGTGTTGATCGCGGGTGGATTGGCAATGAGGAAGCCCGTGACCGTCAGGACGAGGATGCAGAGCGCGTTCAGCCAGTGGTAGAACCGGACCGGCAGTTCCCACACGTAGATGCGCTGAAACGTGTGGGGGCGGGAGGACGGAGCGGGCGTGTTCATGGCAGCCTCCGGTTAGAATGCGGGCGCGGTGGAGACCTGCTGCAGCGCCATGCCCTTGTCATCATAGAGATGGACGGCACAGGCCAGACAGGGATCGAAGGAGTGGATCGTGCGCAGGATCTCGAGCGGGAGCTTGGGATCGTGCACCGGCGTGCCGATGAGCGCGGCCTCGTAGGGCGAGCGTTCGCCCTTGGCGTCGCGCGGGGATGCGTTCCACGTGCTCGGCACCACGAGCTGGTAGTTCTCGATCTTGCGGTCCTTGATGACAATCCAGTGGGCCAGTGCGCCACGGGGCGCCTCCGTCGGACCGACACCCCGGGCCGTCGCCGGCCAGGTGGCCGGATCCCACTTCTCCTTGGTGAAGGTGCGCGAGTCGCCGTTCTTGATATTCGAGAGCAACTGCCCGTAGAACTCCATCGCCCAGCGGGCGACCAGCTTGGTCTCGATGCCACGGGCCGCCGTGCGACCCAACGTGGAGAACAGCACCGTGGCCGGGGCATTGAGGGCGGCGAGCGTCTCGGTGACGACCTCCTTGATCTCGGCGTTGCCGGCGGCGTAGCCGACGAGCATGCGCGAGAGCGGACCGACCTCCATGGCGTGGCCCTTCCAGCGCGGGGTCTTCAGCCACGAGTATTTGGCGGCGACGTCGAGGTGTTCGTAGGGTGGTTTGGGGCCCGAATACCTGAGGTTAGTCTGGCCCTCCCACGGATGCAGACCGGCGTTGGCGCCCTCGTAGTCATACCAGGAGTGGTCGACGAACTCCTGAATGCCGGCGGGATCCTTCGGATCGACCTCGTGCACCCGCGAGAGGTCGCGATCAAGGACGATGCCACGCGGGAACTTGAAGCGGGCGATGTCGGCAAAGCCGTTGGTCGGCAGGTCGCCGTAGCAGAGGTAGTTCTTCACGCCGCCCCCGATCGCCGCCCAGTCCAGATACGAGGGCGCAATGGCCATCAGGTCCGGCAGGTAGACCTGCTCGACGAACTGTTTGGCCTGCTCCAGCAGGCGGCCGACCATGGCGAGACGCTCAGCATTCAGGGCGTTGGCCTCCTCGATGTTGATGGCGCACGGCACGCCGCCCACCAGGTAGTTCGGGTGCGGGTTCTTGCCGCCAAAGATCGTGTGGACCTTGACGATTTCCTTCTGCCACTCGAGCGCCTCGAGGTAGTGCGCCACCCCGATCAGGTTGACGGCGGGCGGGAGCTTGTAGGCGGGATGGCCCCAGTAGCCGTTGGCGAAGATGCCCAGCTGCCCGCTCTCGACGAACTTGGTGAGCCGCTTCTGCAGATCGCTGAAATAGCCGGGCGAACTCTTCGGCCAGTGCGAGATGCTCTGCGCGATGCGCGACGCCTCGGCCGGGTCGGCCTTGAGCGCGCTGACCACATCCACCCAGTCCAGGGCATGCAGATGGTAGAAATGCACGACGTGGTCCTGCATGTATTGCGTGCAGAACATCAGGTTGCGGATCAGCTCCGCGTTGGGCGGCACGGCGATGCCGAGCGCATCCTCGACGGAGCGCACGGAGGCGAGGGCATGCACGGTGGTGCACACGCCGCAGACACGTTCGCAAAAGGCCCAGGCGTCGCGGGGATCGCGGCCCTTGAGGATGATCTCCAGGCCGCGGACCATCGTGCCGGCGCTCCAGGCGTCGGTGATAAAACCGTCCTTCACCTCGGCTTCGATGCGGAGGTGGCCTTCAATGCGGGTGATCGGGTCAACTACAATACGGTCGCTCATGACTGGTTTCCTCCTTGGTTATGCGGGTCAATGGCGGGGGTGGGGGGGGCATCGGCGGCGGATTCGCCGGGTTGCTCGCCGATCTCGTGGTGCTTGCGGATATTGGTCAGGACCGCATGCGCCGCGGCCCCGGCCACCGTGGCCGCCCCAACCGCGAGGCCGATCTTGTCGGCAGTCGTTTCGATGCCAAAGCCGGGAAAATTACCCAGCCGCTCATAGAACGGGCCGTTGTCCCAAAAGTTCGACTCCGAGCAGCCGATGCAGCCGTGCCCCGACTGGATCGGGAAGCTGACGCCGCCGTTCCAGCGGATCGTGCCGCAGGAGTTGTAGGTGGTCGGCCCCTTGCAGCCCATCTTGTAGAGGCAATAACCCTTGCGGGCGTTGTCATCGTCGAAGGACTCGACAAAGAGGCCGGCATCGTAGTTGGGCCGGCGGTAGCAGGTGTCGTGCACCCGGCGCGAGTAAAACGCCTTGGGGCGGCCCTGGGCGTCGAGCTGTGGGATGCGGTCGAAGGTGAGCAGGTGCACCAGCACGCCGGCCATGACCTCGGCGATCGGCGGGCAGCCCTGGACATTGATGATGGGCTTGCCCGAGATGACCTTGTGGACGGGCGTGGCCGCAGTGGGGTTGGGCTTGGCGGCCTGCACGCAGCCGGAGCAGGCACAGTTACCCCAGGCGATGATGGCCTTCGCGCCGGCCGCAACCTCCGCGACGATGTCTTTCGCGGACTTGCCGCCGATGCAGCAGTAAACCCCGTCTTCCGCGAGCGGCACGGAACCCTCGATGCAGAGCAGATATTCGCCTTTGTATTTCCTGATTGTGTCCTGCAGGCACTGTTCGGCCTGGTGGCCGGAGGCGGCGAGGAGCGTTTCGGTGTAATCGAGCGAGATCTTGTCCAGCAGGATGTCCGCCACGATCGGGTGCGACGAGCGGATGAACGACTCGCTGCAGCAGGTGCACTCCTGAAAATGCATCCAGACAACCGGAATGCGCGTCTTGGTCTCAAGCGCATGGACGACTTGCGCGATGCCATCGGCGCCTAGGCCCATGCAGGCACTCATCCAGCCGCAGAACTTCAGAAAATCGCGGCGGGATACGCCGCGGGCCGTCAGCTGTTCGTAAACGGTTACTTGATCATGATCAACGCGGGTGGCTCGATCGGCGATGGTTTCCATAAACGTGAGCTGCCGCAAGGTGGCGGCAATGTTGGGGGGTTCGGGGTTGTAGTATCTGCCTTAATGTAATCTATAAGAAGCCGTGGAAAGACCCTCCGCAGATATTGGCCAACTATGCGCAGCGATTGCAGAATCCCCGGCTTGCACTCGACGCGCGCCGGCGCACGTGCTTGCAGTGCGGCCATGCACGAGGTCGGCATCATGGAATCCGCGCTGGCACTGGTGCAGCGCCAGGTCACCGCGCACCGGGCGAGCCGGGCCGACCGGGTGGTTCTGCGCATCGGGACCCTGGCAGGGGTCGAGCCGGAGTCACTGCGCTTCGCCTTTGATGTGGTTTCCCGCGGTACCGTGGCGGAAGGGGCGACCTTGGAAATCGAGTCCGTCCCGGCAGCGGCCTACTGCCCGACCTGCCAGCAGGAATTCGCCGTGGAAACAGGTTTCATCTTCATCTGCACAGGCTGCGGCGATCTCTGCGGCGAGATCCGGCGGGGCCGCGAACTCGAACTGAGCCGCATCGAAATGAGCTGATTCCCATGTGTGTCGAATGCGGCTGCGGAAAATCCATCCCCTTCGGGGTCAAGGTGCTCAGCGTCCTCGCGCCTTCGCTGTTGAGGCCGCGCCCGGCAACGGAGCCGGCCGGCGCCGGCCCCACCATGGTGACGCCCCCCCTCGCCTCGTCCCAAACGATCGAGGTCCATGCCTCGCTCCTCGCCAAGAATGACGATGCGGCGGGGCGGAACCGGGCGCTGTTCAGTCAACGCCGCATGCTCGCCCTCAACCTCGTGTCTTCCCCCGGCGCGGGCAAGACCACGCTGCTGTCGCGCACGCTGGATGAATTCGGGGGCGAGACGCCCTGCGCGGTCGTCGTGGGGGATCTGGAGACCGACAACGACGCCCGCCGGCTTCACCGGCCTCACGTGCCGGTCGCGCAGATCACGACCGGCACGGCCTGCCACCTCGACGCCGACATGGTGGGCCGGGGGGTGTCGGCGCTCGACCTGGCGGGCGTGCGCGTCCTCTTCATCGAGAATGTGGGCAACCTCGTGTGCCCCGCCGCCTTCGACCTCGGGGAGGCCGTGCGGGTGGTCCTGCTCTCCGCGGCCGAAGGCGAGGACAAGCCGTTGAAATATCCGCCCATTTTCAAGTCGGCGCACCTGGTGTTGCTCACCAAGACCGATGTGGCCCGGGTCCTCGGTTTTGATTGCGCCGTCGCGGCCGACAACATCCGCCGCGTCGCCCCGCAGGCAAAGCTCATCCAGCTTTCCGCCCGCAGCGGCGAGGGTCTGCCGGAGTGGTATGATTTTCTCCGCACCCACCTGCCGCCGCGCTGACCGGTGCCGCCGCGGCTGCCCCACCCCATGAACCCCACCACTCCGCCCTGCGACCGGCTGCTGCGCGTGCGCGGCACGGTGCAGGGCGTGGGCTTCCGGCCCTTCGTGCTGCGCCTGGCGGGCGAACTCGGCGTGCGCGGCTGGGTGCGCAATGACGCCCAGGGCGTGTTGGTGCGGGCGGTCGGCGACGCCGCCCAGCTCGAGCGCCTCGCGGCGGACATCGTGAACCGGGCGCCGGGCGCCGCCCAAGTAGCCGGGGTCGAGTGGCTCGAGGACGCCCCCGATGCGAGCGTGCCGGACGGCGCATTCGAAATCCGCCCCAGCGTTGCCGCAGAGGCCGGGATCGCGACCAGCGTCCCGGCGGACCTCGCCCCGTGTGCAGACTGCCGCCAGGAGCTGGCGGATCCGACCGACCGGCGCCATGGCTACCCCTTCATCAACTGCACCCAGTGCGGGCCGCGGTATTCCCTCATCGAAAGCCTGCCCTACGACCGGCCGCGCACGACCATGCAGTGCTTTCGGATGTGCCCGGACTGCCAGCGCGAGTATGACGACCCGCGCAACCGCCGTTTCCATGCGGAACCGAACGCCTGCCCAGTCTGCGGACCCCGGCTGCGGTTGACCGATCCGGCCGGCATTATGCTCGCGGAACGCGAGGCCGCTCTCACCCAAACCGTGGCCGCCTTGGGCCAGGGGCAGATCGTGGCGGTGAAAGGTGTGGGCGGCTTTCACCTGATGGCCGATGCCACCAACGAAGCGGCGGTCGCGGAGTTGCGCCGGCGCAAACACCGGGAGGAGAAACCGCTCGCCGTGATGTTTCTGAATCTCGCCATGCTCCGGCAGTGGGCCAAGGTGTCCCCGGCGTCAGAGTCACTCCTCCTCTCACCCCGGACCCCGATCGTGCTGGTCCCGAAACTCTGCCAGCCGGCGCTGGCGGACAGCGTGGCCCCCGGGAATCCCTGGGTCGGGGCACTTCTGCCCTCGGCGCCGCTGCACCTGCTCCTCCTCGCAGCCGTGAACCGGCCGGTCATTGCGACCAGCGCCAACTTCGCCGACGAGCCGCTCTGCACCGACGACGAGGAAGCGCGGAGTCGCCTCGCCGGCATCGCCGACCTTTTCCTGGGTCACAACCGCGCGATTGCCCGGCCGGTGGATGACTCGCTGGCGCGTTTCACCCACGCAGGGGCCGCGATCCTGCTGCGGCGGGCGCGTGGTTACGCCCCCATGCCGCTCCGGCTACCGGCGCGGCTCGCGGAGACCCTCGTGTGTGTCGGCGCGCAGATGAAAAACACGGTCGCCGTGGCCGCGGGCGACCAGGTGATGCTGAGCCCGCATATCGGCGACCTCGATGGCGCGGTCACGCATCGCGCCTTCACCCGTACGATCGACATGCTCGGCGGATTGTTTGCGGCCCGCCCGGCCGGCATCGTCTGTGACAAGCATCCGGACTATGCCTCGACGCGCTTCGCGGCAAACTCCGGACTGCCCCGCATTGCCGTCCAGCATCACCTCGCTCACGTGCTGGCGGTCCTGTTGGAGCACGGCCAGTCCGCCGACGGGGTCCTCGGCGTGGCTTGGGATGGCACGGGTTACGGTGAGGACGGCACGGTGTGGGGCGGTGAATTCATTTTGCTGCAGGGCGGGCGCGCCCGGCGCTTTGCGCGGCTGCGGCCCTTCCGGCTCGCGGGCGGCGAAGCGGCCGTCCGCGATGCACGCCGGGTGGCGGTCGCCCTCGCCGGGGCCTTGGGCAGTGAGGAGAGCTGGCGGGTGGCGAGGCAGCTGGGCTTCGCCGATGCAGCCACGGCCACCTTGCACACGATGCTCGCCCAAGGGCTCAATTCACCGGTGTGCTCCAGTGTCGGACGGCTTTTCGACGGGTGCGGGGCCCTGCTCGGGCTCGGCCGGCGCAATGCCTATGAAGGCCAGCTGCCCCTCGCGGTCGAGATCGCCGCCACGCTGGCGAACGCTGGCGCCGGACAACTGCCGTTCCCCGTGCGTCGTGCCCACACGGGTGCGGACTGGGAAATCGACTGGCAGCCGGCTGTTGCTTCCGTCCTTGCGGCCGCACCCAATGAGGCCGCCACCCTCGCCGCCGCTTTTCATCACGGGCTTGTGCAAGCGCTCGTGGAGGTGGCCGGTCTGGCCGGCGTGAAGACCGTGGCCCTCTCCGGTGGATGCTTTCAAAACGCCTTGCTGCGGAGTCTCGCCGACGCCGAACTGGCGAAGACGGGCTTCCGCGTCCTGACCCCGCGCGACCTGCCCCCCAACGACGGCGCCATTGCCGCCGGGCAGGCGCTTGGCGCACTCTGGCATCTGACCACCGTCGAAATGCCCGCCCTTGACCCCAAAGTTTTCTGATCACCCCAACCCCTCCCTCCCCATGTGCCTCGCTGTTCCCGGTAAAGTAATCGACATCCAGGGCGACGATCCCTTGCTGCGCACGGCCCGCGTGAGTTTTGCCGGCGTCATCAAACAGGTGAGCCTCACCTGCGCGCCCGAGGCCAAAATCGGCGACTACGTCCTCGTGCACGTCGGGGTCGCCATCAGCATTGTGGATGAAAAGGAGGCCGAGGAGACCTATGCTTATCTCAGGGCCATGGGCGAACTCGACGGGCTGGAGCCGGCCCCCGGCGGCCGAGGCACCCCATGAAATACGTCGACGAATACCGTGACGCCGCGGTCGTCCACCAACTGGCCGCGGCGATTGCTCGCGCCACCACGCGGCCATGGACCATCATGGAAATCTGCGGCGGCCAGACGCACGCCATCGTGAAATTCGGCCTCGACGAACTGTTGCCGAAGCACATCACCCTGGTCCACGGTCCCGGCTGCCCGGTGTGCGTGACCAGCGCGGAGCTGATCGACCAGGCCGTGGAACTGGCCCTGCGCCACGGGGTGATCCTCTGCTCGTTCGGCGACATGCTGCGCGTGCCGGGCCACACCATCGATCTCCTGACCGCGAAGGCCCGGGGCGGCGACGTGCGCATCGTCTACTCGCCCCTCGACGCAGTGACGATCGCCCGGGAAAACCCGGGAAAACCGGTCGTGTTCTTCGCCGTCGGCTTTGAAACCACGGCGCCGGCCAACGCGATGTCCGTCCTGCGGGCCGAACACGAGGGCGTGAAGAATTTCTCCATCCTGACCTCGCACGTGCTGGTGCCGCCGGCGATGCGCGCCATCCTCGGCGCAGCGGACAACCGGGTGCAGGGCTTTCTCGCCGCGGGTCATGTGTGCACCATCATGGGCACGATGGAATACGGCCCGATTGCGCGTGAATTCGGCGCACCCATCATCATCACGGGGTTTGAGCCGGTGGACATCCTCGAGGGAATTCTCCGCTGCGTGCAGCAACTCGAGGCCGGTCGCGCCGAGGTCGAGAACGCGTATGCGCGCGCGGTGAAGACCGAGGGCAACGTGCATGCCCGCAAAATCGTCGAGCAGGTGTTCGAGGTCGCGGACCGCGACTGGCGCGGCATCGGCGTGATCCCGCGGAGCGGTCTCGCCCTGCGGGCGGCCTATGCAGGCTACGATGCGAACCAACGTTTCGAACTGACCAAAGCCGATGGTAATGCGGCCACGGAATGCATCAGCGGCGAAATCATGCGGGGCGTGAAGAAGCCCCATCATTGCCCGGCCTTCGGCACCCGCTGCACCCCCGAGCACCCGCTCGGCGCGCCGATGGTCTCAAGCGAGGGCGCCTGCGCCGCCTATTACCGTTACCGCAGCCATCTCCATCCTGCGGCCGATGACCCCGGCCATCCGGCCACGTAAACCACTCGTTCCGCGGGACGGCCTGACCCAGACGTTGGCTTCCTGAAAATTGGATGTAATATCCGGTCGGCCCCGGGGTTTGTTTGGGTGCACAACCATCTCATCATGTATTCCACGACCCTCCGTTGCTTCCTGCTCTCCTGCCTCGCCGTACTGACGGCTCTGATCGCCCAAGCCGCCGGCCCCCGGCGTTCAACGGCAACCGGTATAACGCTCACTCCCGTCGCGATGACTTTCGCCATCGAGGAAGAGCGATTGGCGCACGACGTCTACACGGTCGCCCTCGAACAATGGGAGCTCCCCGTTTTCGCCAACATCCGCCGGTCCGAGTCGCAGCACGTTGCCGCCCTGGTCCAGTTGGCGGGCAATTTCCACCTGACCGTGCCCGCAGCTCATGAGGGCACCTACCAGACCGCGGAACTACAGGCCCTGTACGACGATCTCATCCCTTTGGTGATGGCCTCCGAGGAGTCGGCTCTATTGGTCGGTGCCCTGATTGAGGAGACGGACATCATGGACCTGCGGCGCACCACCACCGGGATCACCGATGCCACGACCAAGAAGGTCCTGGCCAACCTAGAAGCCGCCTCGTGGCATCATCTGACCGCCTTTGTCCGCAACCTTTCCATCCGCGGCATTATCTACACGCCGCAAGTGGTGGATCCCGACGAATTCGCCGCGCGAATTCGGTAACGCGTCCTGTTGGGCCCTCCCGCCCGCGGTCAGCAGGCGCAAACCGGCCCGAAGCCCAGAGGCTCCACATCCGCTTTTCAGCAGATCCGTGGGAGTTGCTCGCCGCTGAGGCGGTCCACGAGGCGCTCGGCCCCGATGATGCTGCGCTGGGTGACCTGACCCGCCGGACCGGCCTTGACGGCACCGATGATGACAGGCGGGCCGCCGGGAGCGGTGCGAGCGATGATGTCGAGTGCCACGGCCGCCTCGGCCTCGGGCAACACACACACGAAACGGCCTTCGTTGGCGACATAGAGCGGATCCAGGCCGAGAATTTCACAGGCCCCGCCGACCAGTTCGGAAACGGGCACCTTCGCCCCGTCGATGGCGATCGCCACCTTGGCGGACTCGGCCAGTTCCACAAGCGCGGTCGCCAGGCCGCCGCGGGTCAGGTCCCGCAGGCAGTGGAGCTCGAGTCCGGCCTGCAGCAGCGCCTGCACCGGGGCGACGAGCGGGGCACAGTCGCTCTCGATGGCGCTCTCGAACGCGAGTCCGGCCCGCGTCGCCATGATCGCCATGCCGTGCCGGCCGATATCGCCGCTCAGAATCACCGCGTCACCAGGCCGGATGCTCGCAGGCGCCACGGTGAGCGCGGTCTCAATCACACCAACACCGGCAGTCGTCACGTAGAGCCCGTCGCCCTTGCCGCGCTCCACCACCTTCGTGTCGCCGGTGACGATGCTGACCCCGGCAGCGCTCGCCGCCGCCTGCATCGAGGCCACAACCCGTTCCAATATGGCAATGGTGAACCCCTCCTCGATGATAAACCCGGCACTCAGCCACAGCGGGCGGGCGCCGCACATGCAAAGGTCGTTGACGGTGCCGTTGACCGCGATTTTCCCGATGTCGCCACCGGGAAAGAAGAGCGGACTGACGACGTGCGCGTCCGTGGTGAAAGCGAGCCGCGCTCCGTCAGGGGTGCGGAGGAGCGCGCCGTCGTGCTGGGCCTCCAAGGCGGCATTGGCAAAAGCGGCCCGGAACACCCGGTCGATCAAATCCTGGGTCAGCCGCCCACCCCCGCCGTGGCCGATCGTAATCTCAGTCCGATGGGGCAGCGGAGCCGGACAGGACGAAAAAGCGCTGGTCGGGGTTTCGTTGGGCACAGGGGAGCGTGGATAACCCCGTCGATCCGAACCGAATCAAAGAGAATTGAAATGGTGCCCGAGGGGGGACTCGAACCCCCATGCTGATAAGGCACAGGCTTCTGAGACCTGCGTGTCTACCAATTCCACCACCCGGGCGTGAC
>CAJBES010000155.1 GCA_903952145.1 uncultured Opitutaceae bacterium
GCGTTGTTGAGGAACTCGCCGTAAAACTAGTTGGTGCCGTTGGCCGGGTTGCGGGTGAAGGCGACGCCGGAACCGGAGGTATCCCCGGTGTTGCCGTAGACCATGGCCTGAACGTTGACGGCGGTGCCCCACTCGGTGGGGATGTTGTATTTGCGGCGGTAGACGATGGCGCGGTCGTTCATCCACGAGCCGAAGACGGCGCCGGCGGCGCCCTGGAGCTGCTCCCACGGGTCGTTCGGGAAACTCTTCCCGGTGCGCTCCTTCACGAGCGCCTTGAAGCGGGCGACGAGTTCCTTGTAATCGTCGGCGGTGAGGTGCGCGTCGTCCACCTGCTCCTCATGGTGGTCATGTTTGAGCTGCTCGATGAGGTTTTCGAAGGGGTCGTGGTCCTCGCCTTCGCGTTTCTGCACGCCCATGACCACATCGCCATACATCTGGATGAAGCGGCGGTAGCAATCCCAGGCGAAGCGCTCGTTCCTGGTCGCGTTGGCCAGGGCGATCACCGTGGTGTCGTTGAGGCCGAGGTTGAGAATGGTGTCCATCATGCCGGGCATCGAGTCGCGCGCGCCGGAGCGGACGGCGACGAGCAGGGGCATGGCGTTGGCGTCGCCGAACTTGCAACCCATGATGGCTTCCATTCTGGCGATGCCGGCTTTCATCTGCGCCTGGAGGGAGGCCGGATAGGTGCGCTTGTTGGCGTAATAGTAGGTGCAGACCTCGGTCGTGATGGTGAAGCCCGGAGGCACGGGGAGCCCGATGCGGCTCATCTCGGCGAGATTCGCGCCCTTGCCGCCGAGGAGGGGCTTCATGCCACCGTTGCCATCGGCTTTGCCGGCACCCCAATTGTAGACGTATTTGAGAGCCTTGGCGGCGCGTTGCTTGGAAGCGGGCTTTTTGCCCGCGGACTTTTTAGCGGTTGTTTTCTTGGCCATGGAAGTGAAGGAAATGAACGAAGGAAGCCACATGGCAAAGGCTGGGTGCGGAGGTGTCAACGGCGGAGGCGCACGGGTGATGGCCGGGGGCGGGAAGGCATGCATAACGCGCTTCCGTTTTGGGAAAAACCGCCCAGCATCCCGGTTTCCGCCCCACCGTGAGCGACACCGATCCCTATCCCGAAGACCCCCTGACGTACGATGAGGCCGCCCCCTCGCCGCGCGAGAAGGCCATGGGTTTTTTCGACCATCTGGAGGACCTGCGCTGGACCTTGGTGAAATGTGTGGTGGCGTTTCTGATCTGTGCGGGGCTGATCGGGGTTTTCCTGCACGAGTTCAACGAATTGCTGCTCTGGCCTTTGCACAAAGTGCAGGCGGAATACCCGAAACAGGTGATCGACCTGGGCACGGTGTCGATCATGGAAGGATTTACCGTCGTCATCCAGATGTGCGTGCTCGGCGGGTTGGTGCTGTCGGCACCGTTCCTGCTTTTCTTCATCGGCCGGTTTGTTTCGCCGGCGTTGACGCAACGGGAGCTAAAGATGGTCCTGCCGATCTGTTTCGCGGCCCTGGGGCTTTTCTTATGCGGCTCGGTGTTCAGCTACTACCTGCTGGTCCCCAGCACGCTCCGGGTGTCGGTCGAGATCAACGAGATGTTCGGGTTCGTGATGCGGTGGACGCCGGGCAGCTACTACAGCCTGCTCATGTGGCTGGTGCTGGGGGTGGGGGCGTCGTTCGAGTTTCCGCTGCTGATCGTGCTGCTGGTCTACATGGGCGTGATGACGACGGCGTTCCTGCGCAAATACCGGCGGCACGCCATTGTGGTGATTTTCCTCATCGCGGCGGTCGTCACCCCGACCCCGGACCCCTTCACGCAGACACTGTTCGCGGCACCGCTCTACGTGCTCTACGAAATTGCGATCATCGCCGGCCGTCGCATCGAGAAACGTCGCGCGTCGGCATAAAAAAGCCCGGTTGGGAAAACCGGGCCGGGCCAGGCGCAAGGCGCGGGCTCTTACTTTTTCAGAGCCCGCTGGGCACGCCGCACGACCCGGAACATCTGGAGGGCGAGCCAGAACACGCCGCTCATGCAGGCCGCGGTGAGCCCGGCCCAGAGCAGGACCATGTGCGGGTTCTGCGACATGACGTGCGCCTTGAGCACGGAAAACATGAAGAGGAAGAAGGCGGCGACCAGCACGAGGTCGACGGCGAAGCTGACGGGCGTGATGAGCTTGGATTCAGGCTGGGCCATGGCGCGAAAGGAGAAGCAGGAGCAGGGTTTTGTCCACGGAAATTTCCGCGGTGGATGAATCAGCTCAGAGGGTCTTCGGGATGGCGGCGGTGAGGTTTTCGGGTGCGCCGGAGGTGATGACGAGGTTGTCCTCGATGCGGACGCCACCGAGACCGAGGTGCCGTTCCGCCAGGGGCCAGTTGACGCAGTCGCGGAAACGCGCGCGGCGGGCGGGATCGTTGAGCAGGGCCGGGATGAAATAAAGGCCGGGCTCGACGGTGACCACGTAGCCAGCGGCCAGTGGCAAATCCATGCGCAGGGTCCGGAGGCAGGGGCGGGGGTCTTGGGGGCGGCCGGGGAGCAGGCCGCTGGCGTCACGCACGCCGAGGCCGACCATGTGGCCGAGCCCGTGCGGGAAAAACAAAGTGTGCGCCTCCTGCTCAACCAGAGAAGCGGGATCACCGCGCATCACGCCCATGGCCACGAGACCAGCCACCAAGTCCACGGCACAGGCAAGGTGGACGTCGCGCCACTCGGCCCCGGGACGGCAACGATCACACGCGCGCTGCTGGGCGCCGAGCACGACCTGGTGCAGGTCACGCTGGAATGACGTGGGTGCGCCGACGACATAGGTGCGGGTGACATCGGTGACGTAGCGGTCGAGTTCGGCGCCGGCATCCACGAGCACGAAGTCGCCTTGTTGTGTGACGCGGCTGCCGGGCGTGAAGTGGAGCACGGCGGCATTGTGTCCACTGGCGACGATGGAGCCGTAGCCGGTGCGGGTTGCCCCATGGCGGAAGAACTCGGCCTCGAGTTCGATCTGTAGCGTGCGCTCGGTGACCCCGGGACTCAGCAGGGAGCAGAGCCTGGCGTAACCTGCAGCGGTGATGGCGGCGGAGCGGCGCAGCGTGGTCAGCTCGGCGTCATCCTTCGGCCGGCGGGCATGGGTGAAGTGCGCGCGGACAGTTTGCGTCAGGGCGGCATCGGCCGTCACCCCGGGCAGCGGGGCGCCGAGCAGCGCGACCGGTCTCCCGGTGCGGGCGGCCAGCCACGGGGCAAAGTTTGACAGCGGTTCACCGGGCGGCTGGGTGCGGCCTTCCCACACCCGCTCGGCCTCGGTGACCCCGGGCACAAAGGAGTGCCAGGCACCGTCGTGCGGGTCGTGGGCCACCACGCCGTGCGGGCATTCCAGCCCGGTCAGGTAGAAATAGTCGGAGTGGGCGCGGAACGGATAGGTCTGGTCGCTGTTCTCCGGCAGCGGCAGCGGTTCACCGGCCCCGACCAGCAGGATGGCGTCGGTCAGCGGCAGGGCGGCGGCGAGACGGGCACGGCGGGCGGCAAAAGAATCACTCATGCGTCGACGCTGCCGCCCGGGCGGGACGCACGCAAAAACTAAAACAGACCCCGGCGGCGGGACGCCCGTCGGCCAGCCGGGGCCGGCAGGGTTCAGCGCCGGGTCTTTTTCTTGCTGAGCGGCGGGATGACCACGACCGGACAGGGGGATTTTTTCAGCACACCGCTCGCAGTGCTGCCGGCCAGAAGATCGTAAAGCGCCGAGTGCCCATGCGAGCCGAGCACGACGTAGTAGGCTTCGAGTTTTCTGGCCTGGTCGACAATGTGGAACCTGGGCGAGCCCGTGAGCAGCACGGTGGAGACCTCAAAACCCGCGGCCTTCAGCTTGTGCTCCATGAGTGCGAGATGGCGGGCGGCGGTTTTTTCGCTGAGGGCCACGATTTCCTGGATGTTGGTCATGACGGCACCGTATTCACTGGTGATGACCGGCGGCTGGACGACATGCAAAAGGACGAGCCGGGCAGTGAGCGAGCGGGCCAGCTCCGCAGCTGACTTCACGACGGTCTTGCTGATGGCGGAGAAATCTATGGGGGCGAGGATAGTTTTCATAGCGCAGGCAAAATAACCCCAAGTGGGCGGGATTGCCAGCCTAGGAATTGTTGGGAGCGGCGCGGAGATGGCCCCGGCCTGGCCCGTCGTCACCGCAAAGTGACAGAAAGGCGGAAGATTTTAATTTCACCTGCCAGCGGGCCGGCCATGCTCAGCCAATGTCACTGACCTGCCACCGCCGCTTCGTGGCCACCGTCGCCGCCCTGATCACCAGCCTCGCTGATCCGGTTGGATTGGCCCACGCCGCCGCCGCCCCGCGACTGGCGGTGGTGATCAGCATCGACCAGCTCCGCTACGATTACCTGGACCGCTTCGGCAGTGTCTTTTCGGCGGGTGGATTTAGGCGGCTCCGGGAGCAGGGCGTGGATTTTCGCGACTGCCATTACCGGCATGCTTTTACCAAGACGGCACCGGGTCACGCGGTCATCCTCAGCGGCGTGCATGCCGATGTGCACGGGATTGTGGGCAACGAATGGATCGACCGCAGGACCTGGCAGTCGGTCAACGCCGTGGAGGATGCGGCCGCGCCCCTCGTTGGTGCGGCCCCCCGCACCCACCGGTCGCCCGGCGGGGTGCTGGAGACCAAGGAAGGCCGTTCGCCGCGCAATTTCGACACCACCACCGTGGGCGATGAGTTGAAGCTGCGGCACGGCGTGAATGCGCGCGTCGTCTCTATCGACAACAAGGACCGTGCGGCCATCCTGATGGGCGGCCGGCTGGCGGACGCCGTCTACTGGTTTGATCGCGGGCGTTTCGTCACATCGACCTACTACCGCGCTGCGCTGCCTGACTGGGTTGAGAGATTCAACAGCGAGGGCCGGATGGAGCGCTATTTCGGACAGACTTGGGACCGGTTGCTGGCGCCGGACCTATACGAACAACTCGCGGGCGCTGATGCCGCCGAGGGCGAGGACCCGTCGTTTGGGCTGGGCCGGACCTTCCCGCGAAGGATTGACGGTGGAAAACCGGAAATGGGGAACGATTATCTCAACGCATTTCCTTTGACCCCTTTTTACAGTGAAATGCTGGCGGAGTTCGCCAAGGCGGCGGTGCAGGCGGAGCAACTCGGCCGCCACCCGGCGACGGACCTGCTCTGCCTTGGTTTCTCCCAGATTGACCATACGGGCCACTCCTTCGGGCCCGACAGCCAGGAGGTCATGGATGCCCTGGTGCGGCTCGACCGGATCATTGCAGACCTGCTCAGCTTCCTCGACCGGGAGGTGGGTGCGGGTGACTATATCGTGGTGCTCACGGCCGACCACGGCGTGGCGCCGCTGCCTGAGCGGGTGAAAGCAATGCACCGCGATATCGACTGCGGGCGGCTCGACCATGCTTCCATCACCCGCGCGGTGGAGCAGGCTTTAAACGCCGCGTGGGGTGCGCCCGCCGCGCCACTTTACTGGGTGACACGAGACGCGACCGGCTACCATTTCCGGCCGGAAACCCTACAGGCAAAAAACATCACCGCCGCACAGGCCGGGGCCGTGGTCCGGGCGGCGCTGCGTTTGCGGCCGGAGATCGCCGCCGCCTACACCCGGGAGGTTTTCAGCACGGCGGCCCCCCTCGACCAAATCGGCGAAATGGTGCGACGCAGCTACAACCGGGAGCGGAGCCCCGACGTGGTCTATGTGCTGAAACCCTATTGGGTGGACCGCCTGAAATACGGCGCCAACCACGGCTCGCCCTACAATTACGACACGCATGTGCCGCTCATCTGGTATGGCAAGGGTTTGAAACCCGCGGCGCCTGCCGAAGCGGTGGGAGTGGACGATCTGGCCCCGACCCTCAGCGGACTGCTCGGGCTGCCATCACCGCCGCAGGCGATGGGCCGGTGTTTGTTCTGAAGTCAGACCGGCGGTGTGAGGGCCAGGCGTGAACAGTGCCGGGGCAGACCGGCCGTCTTCACCTCGGCGGTGAAGACACTGCCCGCCTCGCAGTAGCCGGGGTCAGTCTCGCCGCGGGCCGAGGTGATAAACAGGGTTTTGGCCTGCTTGCCGCCGAAACAGCACGAGGTCACACGCGAGGCGGGCACGGCGATTTCGCCAATGACTTTGCCATCGGGGGCGTGGTGGCGGAGGCAATGCCCGTCCCAGCGGGCGGACCAGATGTCGCCATTTGCGTCCACGCAGAGACCGTCGCAAGTGCCTTCTTCCTCGGCTTTGGCGGCGTAGAAAACGCGCCGGTTGGCGAGCGCACCAGTGGCGGCCTCGTAGTCGAAGGCGAAGATGTGGTTGGTGGTGGAGCACGTCCAATAGAACGTGCGGCCGTCGGGCGACAGACCCATGCCGTTGGAAACACCGGTGCCGCGGAAGAGCGGGTGCACGGAACCGTCGGGGTCAAAGCGGAAAAGGCCGCCACTGTCCTTGGTATGGCCGATGGTGCCGGCGAAAACGCGGCCGGCAGAGTCGGCCATGACGTCATTGAAGCGCTCCGTGCCGGGGTCGGTGAAGGTGCGCATGGAACGGCAATCACCGGTGTCGGGGTCGAAGCGCGCCAGGTCGTTGACGCGGAATAGGAGCAGCGCGCCGTCGCTCTCCAGGGTGAAACCGCCGACCTTTGGGCCGGTGTAAATGGGACGCTCCTTGATCATCCCCTCGCGCCAGACATGGAGTTCGCCGGCGTTGATGTCGGTCCAGAAGAGGACCTGGCGTGAAGCATCCCAGAGCGGGTTTTCCCCGAGTTGGTTGCGGGCGGAAACAAGCAGGTGGGCAACAGGTGGGGTGGCCATGGGCAAAGGGAGCAACGCCTATTCGAGGAGCCAGCCGCCGTCCACCACGCAGTTGTGGCCGGTGGAGCCGCGACTGACTTCGCTGAGATAGAAAAGGATGTGGTTGGCCACGTCCTGGGGCTGCAGCCGGAGCGTAAGAGACTGCACTGCGGCCAGGTGCGCGAGATGCTTTGCGGTATCGGGTCCGGAAAAATACTCCGCGACCTGGCGCTCGGTGAAGATCCAGCCGGGTGAGACGGTGTTGATGCGGATGCCTTCGCGGCCCAGTTCGCGGGCGAGACCGGTGGTGAGGCCGAGGATGCCGGCCTTGGTGGCCGAGTAGATCGAGCGTCCCGCCAAGCCGAGCCGGTAGTTGATGGAGGAGACGTTGACAACGGCAGGACCGGTGCCGGTGCGCAGCAGGGCGAGGCTCTCGCGGATGACGAGGTAGTAGGCGCGCAGGTTGAGATCGACAATCTTGTCCCACTGCGCGGCGTCACCGGCGGCGAGCGGGACCTTGGGGTCGATGCCGGCTACGTTGACCACGCCGTCAAGCCGCGTGGTATGCGTGCGCAACGCGGCGAAGGCGCCGGCGATGGCCGCCGGGTCACGCAGGTCGCAGGGCAGGGGATGGAAATCGGGATGGGTGAGCGCCGGAGACTCCCGGGAGAGCCCAAAGCAGGTCGCGCCGTTGGCGAGCAGGGCTTCGATGGTGGCGCGGCCTATGCCGGCGGAAGCCCCCGTGACGACGACTGCCTTGCCGCGCAGGTCGGGCAGCAGCAGGGGCGGGGTGGGGGTGTCGTTGAGTTCTGCAGGCATGAGGAAATACTTACCAGTCCACGACCGAGCCGTCGGGCGCAAAGCTACGCCGCGGGACTTCCTGCTCGAACGGATGCCGGGCGAGCGCGGCCTCGTTGATTTCGACACCGAGACCGGGCCGCGCATTGGGGCGAACGATGCGGCCCTTTTTTTCGACGGTGAAGCCCCAGTTTACGATCTCGTCGCGCCACGGCACGTCCTGGTGCACCGCCTCGCAGATGAGGTAGTTGGGCGTAGCAAAACCGAACTCGATGGAGGCGGCGGTGCTGACGGGACCCTGCGGGTTGTGCGGGGCGATCGCGACGCCGTAGGCGTTGGCCATGGCCGCGATGCGCCGCGCCTCGCTCAGGCCGCCGCAATGCGTGATGTCGGGCTGGATGATGCTGGCGGCCTGCAGTTCAAAAAGACGTTTGAAGGCGAACTGCGAGACCATGCGCTCACCGGTCGCGATGGGTGTCCGCACGGAGCGCTGCACCTCGGCGATGCCCTCCAAGTGTTCGGGCCAGCACGGTTCCTCAAAAAAATAGAGGCCGTAGGGTTCAAGCGCCTTGGCGAAAATCACGCCCATGCGCGGCGAGGGGCGCGCGTGGCAGTCCACCATGATGTCAATGTGGTCACCCACCGCAGTGCGCATGGCGGCAACGCAGGCCTCGGCGAATTTCACCGGCCTCAGGCCCTCAATCATCATCTGTTCGGGCACGGGCATAGACTTGAAGGCGGTGAAGCCGTCGGCGACGGCGCGCTGGGCGAGTTCGCCAAAACGTTGCGCTTCGCTGACCGGCGTTCCGTAAAAATCCTCCATGCGGCCCCCGCCAAGGTGGCAGTAGAGGCGGACGTAGTCGCGGACGCGGCCGCCCCAGAGCTGGTGGCAGGGCACGCCGAGGGACTTGCCGAGGATGTCCCAGAGCGCAAGGTCGATGCCAGCCATGGCGGTGCCACGGACGACATCGTTGCCATGCCAGAAATGCTGGCGATACATCATCTGCCAGAGGTATTCGATGCGGGATGGATCCTCGCCGATCAGGAGCTGGCTCAAATCCTCGATGGCGCCGACCACGCCGCGCGTGTGCCACTCCAGCGTCGCTTCGCCCCAGCCGAAGAGGCCGGGCTGGTCGGTGGTGACCTTGACGAATATCCAGTTGCGCATCCGCGCATGACAGACCCGCGTTTCAATCTGGGTGATTTTCATGGGCGGAGCGATGGGAAGGTGCCGGGCCGTGGGGGAAGCATCTCAGTTTAGGGACAGGAGGGCATGGTGAAGACTGACCGGGCAATTGCGGACAGGGGTTTCAGTAAGGGCCGGGCCGGGGAAGCCGAGCGGAAAATGACGGAGGCGGTTGCGGGCGGCCCGGAGTATTGGTGCCTTGGCCGACTTGGACCGGATGAAGTGCCGGTCGATTGAGTGCACACTGGTGTTTGCTCAACGGGGCGTTGCGGCCTGCATCATGGCCTCGCGCCGCGCTTTGAATTCGGCGCCGGCTTTCCATGCGGGCAGGGTATCGGCGTTGGCGGCCCGCAGGCCGAGGGCGAGGAAGAATTCGGCATCGTAGGCCGCACCCTGCAGCGTCCAGTCGGGTTTCACCGTGTCGGAGACTTTGTGGTAGTCATTGACGAGGTAAGCTTGGCGTAGCCGGGCGCCGGCGCCGGCGGATTGGCCGATCAAATCGACGCCGGAGCGGGCAAAGAAGGCGGGCACTCCAGCCCGGGCGAACTCGAAGTGGTCGCTGCGGTAGTAGTAGCCTTTCTCGGGTTCGGCGTCGGGGCGGAGCACGCGACCCTGTTCGCGCGCGATTTCGGCGGCGTAGTCGTCGAGCGTAGAAGCGTTGCCCCCGACGATTTCCAAGTCCCGCGTGGGCCCGTAGGCGAGGTTGGCGTCGAGTGGCTCGAGGTTCACGTTGGCGACGGTGTGGGTGAGCGGGTGGAGCGGGTGCTCGGCGTAGTAGCGCGAGCCGAGGAGACCCTTTTCCTCGCCGGTCGGACAGAAGAACAGCAGGGAGCGCCGCGGGCGTTCACCCGGTGGGAGCGAGTGGGCGGCCCGGGCAATTTCCAGCAGCATCGCCACCGCGATGGCGTTGTCGGCCGCACCGTTCAGGATCTGGTCACCGCTGCGGCCGGAGTCGCGGCCATAGGCGTCCCAGTGGGCGGAATAGACGACGAACTGATCGCGGAGCTCCGGATCCGAGCCGGGCAGGAGGGCCAGAAAATTGCGCGAGGTGACGGCGCGCGTGGTGTTGGTAATCGTGACTTGGGCGCGGGCGGCGAGTGGTACCGGACGGAAGTCGCGCCGCGCGGCAGCGGCTTTCAGTGCGCTGAAGTCCTGCCCGACGGCGGCAAACAACTGGCGTGCGGCCTCAAGGCTGAGCCAGCCCTCGACGGAAACCCGGCCGGCATTGGTGTCGACGGAACCGACATCGAAGGTCTCGCGGCCGGAACCGGCAGCGAGCACGGCGAACGGGTAGCCGGCTGGTCCGGTCTCGTGGACGATGAAGACTGCGGCGGCACCGCGGGCGGAAGCGCTTTCGAATTTGTAGGTCCAACGGCCGTAGTAGGTCATCGCCCGACCGCCGAAAACCGTCTCATCGAGCCGGCCTGTGGCAGGGTCGGTCACAGGCGGATCGTTGATGAGCATCACGACGGTCTTGCCGCGCACATCGACGCCCTTGAAATCGTCCCAACCAAACTCCGGGGCGACAATACCGTAGCCGACGAAGACGACCCCGTTGTCGGCCAGCTCGATCAACGGCTGTTCCCGGCGGGAGAGGGCGATGAAATCGATGCCGACCTGCGGCTGCAGCGTCTGCCCGCCGGCGCGGAACGTGAGTGCGCTCTGCGAGGTGATGCCGACCATGGGTACGGGCTGGACGAAGGTGCCGTCGGGGTTGCCCGGCTGGAGGCCGATTGTGCCGAACTCGGCGGTGAGATAGGCGATGGTCTTCTCCTCACCGGAGGTGGCGGGGGCGCGGCCCTCGAACTCATCCGAGGCGAGGATTTTCGTGTGCGCAAGGATGGCGCTGGCGGAGATGGCGGACGGTGCTGAGGCAGCGGCGCAGACGACGTGGATGCAGAACAACAGGCAGAGGATGCGCATGGCCGCGACCTTGGGTCGTGGCGTCCCAATGGCAATACCGGTGACCAGTCCGTACGGAGTAGGCGAACGATGCGCGCGATCAGGCCGGTTTGTGACCGAGTTTGCCCGGGAGCCATTGGGCACGGGGCAATCGCATGATGCCTGCCGGTGCCTGTTGGGCGGCGAGGAGCGCCACCATGTTGCGCATGGGCGAATCAATGTGGGTGAAGAATTCTTTGTAGCCGACGCACAGGTAGTTGAGGCCGGGCTCAACGTGCGGCGTGCGTCTAGGCGAGACAATGGGATCCGGTGCGGCTTGGGGTATTATTCCTAGGGCACGTCTTCAAAGTCAGTAAATGAAGGGAACTGACTGAAGACAGTCGTGTAGTAGTGCGGCAATGATCCCACGAAAATTGGATGAGGCCCGTTGGTTGGGCCTAAAAAAATTAACGCGGCGCTGAGCAAAAGCGCCAGCTGCCAGCGCCAAGGCCGACCGCGGCATGAGGATCGGCCATTTGTGGAGGCCATGTTGTGGATTACGCGCACGGGCTGCCCCTGGCGGGACTTGCCGAGCGAGTTTCCCAACTGGCGCAGCGTTTACACCCGCTGGCGGCGTTGGGTGCAGCGGCGGGTGTGGGCCCAGGTGCTCGCGTGGTTGGCGGAGGACCATGACCGTGAGGCGTATGCCGTCGATGCGACCTATGTGCGGGTGCATGCCCACGGCACCCGCGCTCGTGGGGGCTACGCCGCGCAGGCCGTCGGCCGATCCCGGGGCGGCTTGACCAGCAAGGTGCATCTGCTCACCGATGCCTTGGGCTATCCCGTGCGTTTTGTCGTCACTGGCGGCGAGCGCAACGATGTGACGCAGGCCCCGGCGCTGCTGCCACCGGGCCAAGGCGCGCAGGTGCTGTGTGATCGCGGCTATGATGCGGATTGGTGGCGCGAGCGGCTGCGCGCCGCCGGTCACCAACCGGTCGTGCCGGGCCGGCGCAATCGCCTGATCCAGCCGGCCTATGACGAATACACTTATCGCTCCCGGCATCTCATCGAGAACGCCTTTGCCAGACTCAAATCTTCCCGCCGCATCGCCACTCGTTACGAACAGACCA
>CAJBES010000156.1 GCA_903952145.1 uncultured Opitutaceae bacterium
AAGCCGGATGCGGGAAAACCGCCCGTCCGGTTTGATGAGGGGCGGAGTCAGACGGTCATTGGCCTTGGGCCTCTTCAACCCGTCGGCTCCGCCTACTCTACTTAGAGAGATCGTTCAGCCGGACGGACCGGTCGCACGGAGTGACGCGCCCTACGTCCGCGGATGCGGGCGGCAAATGCAAAAAGGGCCGGATGGCTCCGGCCCTTGCGCGTTTCTGAAATTCAGGAAAACTCTTATGCGGTAAGCTTCCGGCGCAACGCCGCCAGACCCGTCAGCGCACTGCCCAGCAAGGCAAGCGTCATGCCGCCGTCGGGGACGGCGGTGTTAACGCCGAACGCGACGTTGTTGCCGCCGAGACCATTGAGCGCGATCGTCACGTTATTGCCGACCGTTCCGATGCCCTTGAAGGCGGCATTCTTCCCAAACGGGTTGTCGGTGCCGTAGAGCGCCGCCATGGCATTGAGGTCGAAGAACATCTGGTAGGTGCCATCGGGCATGCTCGCGAAAGCGCGGAACGCGTAGTCGCCGCTGACGCCGCTGCCGGTGCCGCTGGGCAAATTTTGCAGATCGCTCAAACCACTATAGATTGCTCCGCTGCCCGTCCGAGTGCCCGAGTGGGAGGTGATGTTGAGGCCTGTCCAAGCGCCATCGAACTGCACGTTGAAGTCGCCGGCTTCCGAGAAGCTGCCGGAACTCGAGCGACCAGGGCCAGGAGAGGCGGCCTGGTAGCTGTCGTTGTCCAGATCGAATCTCACCGTCGGCCCCCCGAGGGCGGCACCGCTGATCCGTCGGACGCCGATACCCAAGATGGTGTTGCCGTTGGCGAAGGCGCCGGTAGAGAAGGTACCCGTGCCGAAGCCAGTCGCGCCGCCGGTCGGGCCGCCGCCGGTCGGGCCGCCGCCGGTCGGGCTGCCGGTCTTTGTGTTGTTATTGAAGGAGAACACGGTCGTGTAGACCTCGTATTTATCTGTAGTCGCGCCCGTGGCATAAACGCCCGCCGCGTCGGATAGACCCACGCTGGTCCAGCCTCCCCACGTCGCTCCACCGTCGATGCTGATGGCGCTCGCCGACAGCGCCGAGGCGCCCAGAACTGCTAAGAACAAAGCTGCTTTCATAGATGTGTTTGTTTTTTGTGTTTGTTATCCAACCGAACGAGTCAGGAATAAGCAAACGCGGTGCCACCCGCTAGAGCCGGAAGTCCAGCCTGCCATGCAACTTGCTTGGCAGCAACATGGTGCAACACATAAACGGGTTTAGGGCAGCAGCAGCGGAGGCTGGTTCCAAGTCCCTTTCTGTAAGCTCTGCCGACGCCCTCCCCCAAGGCGCCCGCCGCTGGCCGCCGCCACGATGCAGGCTATTGGTTCCTCGCTGTTTTCGGTGGAATCAGAATTGGGGGAAGCGGAGTTGGCCGGCGACGAAATAGAGCATGGTGAGGAGGTGTGTGGTCGAGCGGTAGCCGCGCGCTTTTCGTTTGGTGGCGCTGAAGACGCTGTTCAGACCTTCCATAAAGGCATTGGTCACGCCCCATTTCCAATGGGCCAGGATTCCCGCCAGATGTTGCTCCACCAGATCGGCCACCTTGACCATGGAGCGCAGTAAATTCTTCGGCTGCTTGCTCGCCACCCAGCGCACCCACCGGCACCACGCCCGAAACCGTCGCCGGGCCACACTTGCGGTCGGACTCCGATAGATGTCCTGTAACACCAATCTCATCTGATAGGCCTTGGCGGTACGCAAGCTTTTCCGGTCGATCTTTTCCAGCCGCGCCGCTTCTGCCGCCGTCAGGTTTTCGGGATTCTTGCGCCACAACCACTGACTTTTGTGCAGCGCCTCCCACACGCCCGCCCCGCCCAAACGCACTTCGGCCCGGCGCACTTGATCCACCGCCTTGTTCACATTCAGGATCACATGAAACTTGTCGAACACCACCTGCGCATTGCGGCAGGTTTCCTGCACTCCCTTTTGATACGCCGAACTCATGTCCATGCTCGCCTGCGTGATCGCGTGCCGGTGGCCATTGTGTTGCTCCAGCGCTTCGACGAATTGCAGCCACACGGCGTGATCTTTGCCTTCCGTGGCAAAGAGCACCCGTTTGCGCACCAGATCGGCAAAGACGCTCACATATTCGTGCCCCTTGCGCACGCTCAACTCGTCCACGCCGACACAACACACGTTGCTGAAGTCCGCCTCGGCATAGGCTGCAGCCACCTGCCGGAAGAGCATCCGCCACAGGCGCGTGTCCGTCTCCCCGACCAACTCCGCCACCTTGCTCATGGGCATCTCGCGCATGAGCAACAGGGCGAAGGCTTCAAACTCCTTGGTGAAGTGCGTGCTCAATCCCTCCCACGGCGGACGCACGCGATGCACATGACCGCATTGGCGGCATTTGCCGCGCGGCAACCGGCAGGTGATCTCGCAGCGGTGCTGGAAGACGTTGAGATGCCGCCAGGTGAGCACCTCCGTATGGTCGTAACAAAAGACCGCGCTGGTGTCCTTGGGACAGCGGGCCGATTCCCACAGCCGCGCCGTCTCCCCAATCTCCAGGAAGACCGTGCCGCTTGCCCGATCGAAGCGGCTCTCGATCACTTCCCAATTCAGTCCCAACCCCAGCAGTTCATGAAACAGTTTCTCAGGTGTCATCCCCGCAGCCTATCCACCGACAACCCCTATTCCACCGAAAACAGCGGGGAACCTTCGCCGTTCTCGGTGCAGCGCACATTCCGCCCGCTCCCGCGCCGAGCGGATGGCGTGGCGGTTCAGTCGCTCCGTCCCGCTTCACGCACTTGGATGCAGCGGCGCAGCAGGATCAACCCGGCCGGGGCGATGGTGGTGATCAGCGCGATGATGAGCCAGAGCTGGGCCGGGTGGCGCGGGCCGGTTTCCGGGCAGAAGTGCTGGAGCAGCAGCCCGGAGGAACTGGCGGCAAGGAGCTTCGCCAGGAAGAAGGGCAGATAGGAAATGGACATGTAGGAGGCTTCCTGACCTTTGGGCGCGATGCAGGCGGCGTATTCATAGAGTCGCGGCGAGTAGATGGCTTCCCCTACCGAGAGCATCACGGTGTAGAGGAATATCACGATGTAGTACGGATGCACCGGCCCCTCCAGGCCGAGGTAGCCGTGACCCAGCCAGTCGCCGAGCCAACCGTCGGCCAGCGGCTGGAACCACGCGGGCGGCAACGCCATGAGATAGACCGACCCCGCCGCGATCGCGCTCCCAACCATCACCATGCGGTAGGCGGAGATCTTCTGGGTCAGCGCTCCCACGACAGGCACCATGAAGATAATCAGCAGGGAATTCAGCCCCCACAAGCGTCCGATCGGCGCGCCCAGGCCGAGCTCGCGGATACCGAACTTCGGAAAGGTGTAG
>CAJBES010000157.1 GCA_903952145.1 uncultured Opitutaceae bacterium
CCCATGAGTCGCGAAACCTGCTACCGTTGCTTCTGGCCAAAGGCCCTGTGCTGGTGCCCCTCGATCCATCCCATGGAGACACGAACCAGGTTCGTGTTGCTCATGCACCCGAAGGAGTTCAAGCAGGAGAAGGCCGGCACCGGCCGCCTCACGCACCTTTGTCTCGCGCAAAGCGAGATCCGCATGGGTATCGGCTTTGACGGGGACGAGGCTGTGCAGGCACTCATCAACGATCCCCGCCACTATCCCGTCCTGCTCTATCCCGGCACGACCGCCCGGAATCTTTCCCGGGGCGACCTCACCCCCGCCGAACTTGGCGGACGGCAGTTGGTGGTGTTCATTCTCGATGCCACATGGAGCGGCGCCCGCAGGATGCTCAAACTTAACCCCAGCCTGCAGCGCCTGCCCCGCATCATGTTCACCCCGGCCGCGCCGAGTCGGTTTGTCATCAAGCAGCAGCCGCAGCCCGGTTGCTTGTCCACCCTCGAAGCCGTGCACGAACTGCTCACGGCGTTGGCACGCTCGGGCCTCGACCATTATCCCCTGCCCGATCAGTTGCTCGGCCTGTTCCAGCGCATGCAGGATTTCCAGATGCGCTGTGCCGCCGATCCCTCGCGTCCCGGCTATCGTCGCCACCCCTACAGCGACCCGGCCAAACGCACTATCTCCACCGGCCGCAGCGGCACGCGCAGCCGCTACCTGCGCAGTCCTGAGGAACCCAAACCCACCGGTTAACCCTCGGTCCCGCCGACGCTCAGAGAGCGACCGTTGTCCTTGGCCCCCAGTTGCAGGATAAACGGCGCCGCCCGCTCCGCCCAAACCTCCGCCTTCGGATAAGCGCCGGCCCCATCCGCCCAGCAGGAGCGGAGCATCTCGGTGTCGATTACGCCGGGGTTCAACGGCACGGCGGCCATGCCCTTGGGCAGTTCCTCGGCCAGGGCCTTGGTCAGGCCTTCGATGGCCCACTTCGACATGCAATAGGGCGCCACATCCGGCGCCACGCCCCGGCCCCAGCCCGAACTCAGATTGACGATCACGCCCTTCTTCGCCGCCACCATGACTGGAACGAAGTGCCGGATGACGTTCGCCACCCCGCGGATGTTGGCATCGACCAGCTTGGTGAACTCGCGGTCTTCCTGCTCCCAGAGCGGCGCCAGCCGGTTCATGATGCCGGCGTTGTTGATGAGCAGGTCGGGCGGGCTGCCGTGCTCGAGCACCTTCGCCGCCCAGACGGCCACCTTGTTGTCGAGTGCCACGTCCACGACCGAAAAATCATGGGGTGCGCCGTGGGCCATGCGCAGCTCAAAGATGGCTTCGCCGCTGCGTCCGCAACCGATGACGGTGTGGCCGGCCTTGATGAAATATTCCGTCAGCGCCCGGCCCAGCCCGCGCGTTACGCCCGTGATGATGATTTTCATGCCGCCGAGCCTGACGGTTCAGCGGTGGGGCGGGCAATCAAATCAGCGGCTCTGCAGGCTGAATTTGTTCAGGCCCGTCTTGCGGCAGGCATCCATCACGAAGGCGAGTTTCTTCAGCTGGGTCGTCTCGTCGGCCATGATGAGCACGGGGATATCCTTGTCGATCTTGTGCACCTCGCGGAGCAGGGAGAGCAGCCGCTCGTCCGTGACGGTCTTGTTGTTGAAAGTCACGACCCCGTCCTTGTCGATGCCAATGGTCACCTTGCCCTTGAACTCGTTTTTGCCCGCGGTCTCCACCTTGGGCAGCGTGATGTTGAGCGTGGCCGCCGACTTGAACTGCATCGCGACGAAGGCAAAGAAAATCAGCATTACCAGCACATCAATGAGCGGCACCAGGTTCAACTCGGGCCGCCTGCGTCGCTTCTGTTGGAGCAGGCTCATCAGCGGGTGCGCGTCAGGATGCGCTCGAGCAGCACATCGAGCTGGGCCGCGTAGTTCTCCACCTTGCGCTGCAGCCAGCCGCTGCCGACCAGCGAGGGGATGGCGATGCAAAGACCGATGACCGTGGCCGAAAGCGCCAGGGCCACACCCTTGGTGAAGGCCACCGGGTCCGGCAGGCCCGTGTCCGGGGAAATCTGCGAAAACACCTGCAACAGTCCCGTCACCGTGCCGGTCAGGCCGATCAGCGGCGCCGCCGCGTAGATGACGTCGAGATACGGGATGCCGCGCTCCATGCGATTGACCTCCAGCCGGGCGAAAGCCTTCACGGCCCCCTCGTCGTTCTTGTGCTGCTCGGCGAACTCCACGATGCGGGCCAGCACCGTGTGCTTGCCGCCCATGAGCGGCCGGCCGGCGATGACGGCATCCACGAGGTCCTGCGGCATGATGGCCGCCCGGCGCAGGGCAAAGGCCCGTTCGCAGATGATGAAGACGGCGGCGCCGGAACAGACCGCCAGGGGATAGATCAGGACGCCGGCGCCCTTGAAGACTTCAATTGTGGCAAAGATCATGATGGGAATTCGCGTATGTGACGCGAAGAAAGGCAAAAAGGTTCAGAAATAATCAAGAAATCACTGCGAGTAAGGCAAACGGGCTGCTGTAGCCCTCACCGCCGGAATGCCCTCCAGCAACTCGCCAATCGCATCCCAACGGCCATTGACCAGGGCATCGCGGGCGGAGGCGCGGACCCGGGCCTTGACCGTCTGGCCGCCAAAACGGATTTCCTGCTGCGCCACGTCAGCAATCACAACCGTGTGCGGGTCCTTTTCCGCCGCGGCGGCGATCCTGGCGATATCCTCCCGCGCCGCCTCAAAGCAGGGGAGGCCAAGCGTCGTGCAGTTGCCGAAGAAAATCTCGGCAAAGCTCTCTGCGACGACCGCCTTGAACCCGGATTTCTGGATGGCCTGCGGCGCGTGCTCGCGCGACGAGCCGCAACCGAAATTTGCCCCGGAGAGCAGGATGGTCGCGCCCTTGAAACGCAGCTCGTTCAGCGGATGCGGCCGGTCCGTTCCATCGGGATTCCGGCGCACGTCGTGAAAAAGAAACTCACCGAGTCCGTCAAAGGTGACGCATTTCATGAAACGCGCCGGGATGATGCGATCGGTGTCGATATCGTTGCCGGGCACGCAAACGGCGCGACCGCTGATGGAGGTGATTTTTTCGAGAGCCATGGTGGTGGTGGGTCTGAGGGTGGATTATGCTCCGGGCAGCGCGAAAACCTCGCGGGCATCGGCGACTGAACCCGTCACCGCCGCCGCCGCGACCATCAGCGGACTCATCAGCAGGGTGCGGCCGGTGGGCGAGCCTTGCCGGCCCTTGAAATTGCGGTTGGAAGAACTGGCGCAGAGCTGGTCGCCGATGAGTTTGTCGGGATTCATCGCCAGACACATCGAGCAACCAGCCGCCCGCCATTCGAAACCGGCCTCGCTTAGCACGCGATCGAGCCCGAGTTTCTCGCATTGGAGTGCTACAATCTGCGAGCCGGGCACCGCGATGGCCTTCACGCCGGGCGCGACTTTTTTGCCCCGCATAAACCTCGCGACTTCCTGGAAATCGCTCAACCGGCCGTTCGTGCACGAGCCGATGAACGCCACGTCGATCCTGGTGCCCTTGATCGGAGCGCCGGGCTTCAGCTTCATGTAGGCAAGCGCCTCCTCGATCGAGGCCTTCTCGTCCACCGCCGTTGCCTTCGCCGGGTCGGGAATCGTCTCGTTGATCGCGATCCCCTGGCCGGGATTGATGCCCCAAGTGACGGTTGGTGCGATGTCGGCCGCGGCCATGTTGACGACATCGTCGTAGTGGCAGCCGGGATCACTGGCGCATTGCCTCCAACCCAACACCGCCGCGTCCCAGGCCGCGCCCTGCGGCGCATACGGCCGGCCCTTCAGGTAGGCGAACGTCGTTGCATCAGGGTTCACGTATCCCGCCCGCGCCCCACCCTCGATGGACATGTTGCACACGGTCATGCGCTCTTCCATGGTGAAGCGGTCAAACACCTCGCCGCCGTATTCATAGGCAAAACCGGTGCCGCCGTTCACCCCGAGCCTGCGGATGATGTGCAAAATGACATCTTTCGCATACACGCCCGGCTGCAGCCGGCCGGTGACGTTGATGCGGCGGACCTTCAGCTTCCCCAGCGCCATCGTCTGGGTCGCCAGCACATCGCGGATCTGGGTGGTGCCGATGCCGAACGCGATCGCCCCGAAGGCTCCGTGGGTGCTCGTATGTGAATCACCGCAAGCGATGGTCGTGCCCGGCTGGGTGATGCCCTGCTCCGGTCCCACGATGTGCACGATGCCCTGCTTGCCGGTCGCACGGTCAAAGAAGGTGATGCCGAACTCGGCGCAGCTGCGGCGCAATTCGTCCATCATCGCCTGCGCCAGCGGATCGCGGTAGGGCTCCGCCAGCTGGTCGGTCGGAATGATGTGGTCGACCGTCGCGAAGGTGCGGTGGGGCATCGCGACCTTCAACTTGAGGTCGCGCAGCATGCCGAACGCCTGCGGACTCGTCACCTCATGGATGAGATGCGTGCCGATCAATAACTGCGTCTGGCCGTTGGCCAGGGTCCGGACGGCGTGTGCGTCCCAAACCTTTTGGAAAAGCGATGTAGCCATGGATGAAAGCCGGCAGGCTATCAGAGGATTGCCATGCCGGGAAATACTTATTTGGCTCCCGGTGATGCCGCGCGAGTATCAATTCGATTTCGAGCTCCGGCACCTGGTCTACTTCCGGGAGCTCGCCCGCCAGTTGCATTTCCGTCGGGCCGCGGAGGTGTTGGGCGTGGCCCAACCAGCGCTCAGCCGCGCGCTGGTCCAATTGGAGTCCTCCCTGGGCGCGGATCTGCTCAATCGCACGCGGCACGGCGCTGAACTGACCCCGGCGGGCCGCCTGCTGCTTGAGCGCATCGAGCCCCTCCTGCGCAACCTCGCCGGGGTGCGCCGGGAATTGCGCGACCTGGGCAACGGCGAAATCGGCCACTTGCGCATCGCTTTCACCGGCCTCGCCATGGCCACGGTGCTGCCGGCGATTTTGCGCGAGTTTCACCAACGCCATCCCGGAATCCGCGTCGAGCTTAATGAATCACCGACGTCAGCCCAGCTTGCGGCCCTCCAAGCCGGTGAGATCGCCTGTGGTTTTTTCCACCCGGACGCCCCCACGCCCGGTATCAAAACCCACGTTCTGCTCCGGGAGCGCAACGGCGTGCTGCTGCCGTCCGACCACCGGCTGGCCCAGCGCAAGACGCTCAAACTGCGCGATCTCGCCGCCACGGCCTTCGTCCTCTTCCCCCGCAGCCACAATCCGGGCTTTTATGACCGCGTGCTCGCCGCCTTTGCCAGTGCCGGTGTCACCCCCCGGATTGCAGAAGAGGTCTGGCCCCGCGCCAACGGCATCGGCCTCGTTCGTGCCGGGATGGGGGTCACTTTCATCACTCCATCCGAAGCCAGGCACATCCCCCCGGATGTCACCTTCCGTCCGCTTGCCGGTCCCGCTCCGGAAAGCCGGCTCGTCATCGGCTGGCCCCAAAGCCCGGTCCCGGATCCCGCGCTGCACGCCTTCCTCACAATCGCCGGCAGCCGCACTGCGATTTGACGGGTGAGGCGCATCCCGAAGGAACCTTTGGTCCGCCCGGGGTCCGCCACCCTTTCAGCTATCGAGTTTCCTGGCCCACCTCCACGCTCGTGGCGCCGGACACCCGGGTTTCCCGCAGTGAGACCCCGCTCCCTTTGTTCTCGGGGGGCGGGGTTTCTGGGAGCGACGGATGGTCGCTTTTTACGACGCCACCCCAGTGGTGGCGGGAGGGGTCTTTTGCTTGAAGATGAGCTTGTCACCGTCGCGGTCCACCAGCACCGGTTCGCCGTCCTTCACTTCGCCGCGCAGGATGGCCTCAGCCAGGGGATCCTCAAGGTAGTGCTCGACCGCCCGGCGCAAGGGACGGGCGCCGTATTTCTCGTCATAGCCCTTCTCGATCAGCATGGTCTTGGATTCTGCCGTGAACTCCAAGGTGATGTGGCGCCCGGCCAGACGCTGGGCGAATTTCGCCAGTTCCAGGTCCATGATCTTGATGAGGTCGTCCTTGTCGAGCGGACGGAAGAAGATGATGTCCGAGATGCGATTGAGAAACTCGGCTTTGAAGACGCGCTTGGCCTCCTCAAGCACCTTCTCGCGCATGATCTCGGCGTCGTTGAAACTCGCGACGGCGGCGGCGAAGCCCATCGAGGTCTGGCGCTGCAGCAGCTGCGAGCCGACGTTCGAGGTCATGATGATGATGGTATTCCGGAAATCCACCGAACGGCCGAGTGAATCGGTCAGGCGACCGTCCTCGAGGATTTGCAGCAGGATCTGGATGACGTCGGGGTGCGCCTTTTCGACTTCGTCAAACAGCACGACGGCATACGGCTTGCGCCGCACGGCCTCCGTGAGCTGGCCGCCCTCATCGTAGCCGACGTAGCCGGGCGGCGAGCCGACGAGACGGGAAACCGCGAACTTCTCCATGTATTCGGACATGTCGATCTGGATGATCGCGTCCTGCTTGCCGAACATCTGCACGGCCAGCTGCTTGGCGGTCTCGGTCTTGCCCACCCCGGTCGGTCCGACAAACATGAACGAGCCGATCGGCCGGCGCGGATCCTTGAGGTCCGCCCGTGAACGGCGCAACGCCCGGGCGATGGCCGACGCCGCGAGGGTCTGCCCGATGACCACCTTCTGGATCTCGGCCTCCATCGAAAGAAGCTTTTCGCTTTCCTTTTTCTCCATGCGGCTGAGGGGAATGCCGGTCCAGTCGGCGACCACCTGCATCATCAGATCCTCGTCGATGGTCACCCGCTTTTCTTCGCGGGTCTTGCGCCATTCCTCGGTCACTTGTTCCTGCTTGGCGCGGAGCTGTTTTTCCTGATCGCGGAACTTGGCCGCCTCCTCGAAATGCTGCGCTGCGATGGCCCGTTCCTTCTGGGCGCACACTGCCTCGATTTCCTTGCCCAAGTCCTCGATGTTCGGCGGGCGGGTGAGCGCCCCGATGCGGGCGCGTGATCCCGCCTCGTCCATCACATCAATGGCCTTGTCGGGCAGGAAACGGCCGGTGATGTAGCGATCGGAGAGCTTGGCCGCGGTCTCGATGGCCTGGTCGGTAAAGATCGCCTTGTGGTGGTCCTCATACTTTGAGCGGATGCCCTTGAGGATCAGCACGGTGTCCTCGACGGAGGGGGCCTCGATCTTCACCGATTGGAAGCGGCGGTCGAGGGCGGAGTCCTTCTCGATGTATTTGCGATATTCGGTGAGTGTGGTGGCCCCGATGCACTGAAGCTCGCCGCGGGAGAGCGCGGGTTTGAAGATATTGGAGGCGTCCATCGCCCCCTCGGCGGCACCGGCGCCGACGATGGTGTGGAGCTCGTCAATGAAAATGATGACGTTCTTGGCGCGCTTGATCTCGTCCATCACCGCCTTGATGCGTTCCTCGAACTGGCCGCGGTATTTGGTGCCGGCGACCATCAGCGCGAGGTCGAGGGTGATGACCTTCCTGTCGAGCAGAATCTCCGGCACATTGCCGGCGGCGATCTCCTGCGCCAGGCCCTCGACGATGGCGGTCTTGCCGACCCCGGCCTCCCCGATGAGCACCGGATTGTTCTTGGTGCGGCGGCAGAGGATCTGGATAACACGGCGGATCTCGCTCTTGCGGCCCACCACCGGATCCATCTCCGACTTGCGTGCCAGCTCGGTGAGATCGCGGCCAAACGCCTTCAGCGCAGGGGTTTTTACTTCCTTCTTGTCCTCCGCCTGCGCTGCGCCGCGCTGAGGATTGCCGGCGGTTGCTTCCTCCCCCCCGCCCTGTTCGCCTCCGGAAAACTGTGGGTCGAGCTCACGGAGAATTTCGTTGCGGGAGCGCTCGATGTCGATTTCCAGGGACTTGAGCACGCGGGCCGCCACCCCCTCGCCCTCGCGGAGCAGGCCGAGCAAGATGTGCTCGGTGCCGACGTAGGAATGGTTGAGCGTGCGCGCCTCCTTGCCGGCGAGCGCCAGGACCTTTTTGACCCGCGGCGTGTAGGGGATGCTGCCGGGGGTCTTCGTCTCCAGCCCGGTGCCGACTTGCTTCTCCACGGCCGCGCGCACGGTTTCAAGGTCGAGGCCCATCTTCTGGAGCACGCTCACGGCGACCCCCTGCCCCAGTTTGATCAGGCCGAGCAGAATATGCTCGGTGCCGACATAATTATGGTGGAAACGGTCCGCTTCCTTGCGGGCCAGGGCCAGCACTTGCTGCGCCCGTGGCGTGAAATTGTTCATCGGCTCCTGAGACATGTTGGAATAAGGGGGTTAATCAGTTTTTCCCGCTGGCTGGGGAAGTGAAGTCCGGGCGGACAAAATGGGCAAATTCCGCCCGCAGGCAGGTGGCGCGCAGCAGGTCGCGCTGGGCGGGATCGAACTCGCCTTTCTGCGCATGCTGCAGGTGGCCGGGCTGGGCCTCGATGAACAACCGGTCCACCACCGGACGATTGGTCTCGGGATAGACGCCAAGGTCGATGCCAAGACGGATGAGGGAAAGCAGGTTCATCGCCTCGCCGGAACTGAGCATGTGACAGTTCTGGAGAATGCCGTAAGCGCGCCCGATCTTGTCGAAAAGCTTGCCGGCATCAGCCTCGAGGAGTTTGTCGCGCGCGTTGAGTTCGTGCTCGATGATCGAGTTGAGCACGCTGCCAAGGCGCTTGATGATCTCCTCCTCGGACTCGCCCAGCGTGGTCTGATTGGAAATTTGAAAGATGCTGCCGCTAGCGTCCGACCCCTCGCCAAAGAGGCCGCGCACCACCATGCCGAGCTGGTTGACGGCCCGGACGACTTTTTCCATCTGACTGGCGATGACCAGCGCCGGCAGGTGAATCTTGGCGGAGGCGCGCATGGCGGTGCCGAGGTTGGTCGGACACGCCGTGAGATAGCCGAGCGTCGGCGAAAACGCGTAGTCGAGCTGGTCTTCCAGGGCGGTGTCGAGGTCG
>CAJBES010000158.1 GCA_903952145.1 uncultured Opitutaceae bacterium
ACCGTGCCAGAGCGACTCAAGCAGCGGCAGCCCGCAGCCCTCGGCCCGGGTGGGAAAAACCGTCGCCCGCGCCTGCGCATAGAGCCGCGCCAGCGCGGTGTCATCCGCCGCCGCGTGGTGGTGCAGCCCGCGGCGGGTGCGTCGCAGCACCCGGATTTTATCGCGGATCGCCCGGCCAAAGTGCGGGTTCACCCGCCCCACGAGGTGCAACTCGAAGTCCAGTCCCTCACCCCACAGCCTCTCGCATACGTCCAGCAAAAACTCCTGGTTCTTGCGCGGCTCCAAAATTCCCACGCACAGCAACATGGGCGCGGACGGTGCCCGGGCCGGACCCCGTGGCGCCCCGTCAAAATCCGCCCCCAATGCCAGCACCGACACCGGCGGCGGCGTCTCGATCCCCAGCCAGCGCCAGTAACCCAGCAAGTCCCGCCGGCTCGCCTCCGACACGGCCCAGAGGCGGTCACCCTGCGCCAGCAGTTTCAGGTAGCCCGGATGCCGCGCCACGCTCTTTTGCCAGGTGATCTGCGGATGCTGCAACGGGATCGCGTCGTGAAAGAGGCCTGCCAGCCGGCAGGTGCGCGCCGCCACCCACGCGGTGAAGCCCGGCCGTTCCTCCTCGGAGAACAGTTCGCCGGTGAACAGCCAGTCCCCCAGCGCCGGCACCACCCGGGCGCCGGTGGCCGCGTTGCGCCAACCCGCGTCCCAGCGCACCTCGGTGACTGTGCCGCGCCATTCATCGCCGAGCCGGGCGCTCACGCGCATCAGGCCGGAACGGTGCCCGCTGGTGCCCGCCTTCGTGATGTCGTGGTGGATCATGACTCGCCCATCACGCGATCAAACTCCGCGAGCAAGCGCTCGGCGTTCTTGTGCGCGTCGAAATTCTCCTCCACCCAGCGCCGCGCCTCCCGGCGCAGGAACTCCGCCAGGGCGTCGTCGCGCGCCAGCCGCCGCAGCGCCTCCACCCACGCTGCGGTGGAGGTCACCGGCACCACGAGCCCCGTTACCATGTCCGTCACCGCCTCCGTCGTCGCCGCCACCGGCGAAGTCACGACCAGCGTGCCGATGGACATCGCCTCGGGGATCACATTGGGCAGCCCGTCGCGGTCGCCGCTCGGTGCGATGACGCCCGTGTGCAGCAGCGCATCGGCCCAGTTGAGCTGGTTCCACACCTCGTAGTGCGGCACCTGCCCCACGAAGATCACGCTGGCGGCCACCCCGAGCTGGCCCGCCAACCGCTCCAGCTCCGGGCGCAGCGGCCCGTCCCCCACGATCCGCGCCTCGCAGGGCACGCCCGCCGCCCGCAACGCCGCGTGGATTCGCAGCTGGTGCTGCAGCCCCTTTTTCTCCACCAGCCGCGCCACGCACAGCAGGCGCAGCGGCTCGCGCGCGGCGCGCAGCGTTTTCATGACCGGCATCCGGTCGAGCCCGCGGCGGATGCAGTGGATGTGGTCCGCCTTGAGGCCGCGCTCAATCAGTGCGAGCTGCCCCATTTGCGTAGAAGTGTGGATGAAGGCCGCGTGCTCCAGCTTCTCGCGCAGCCACCAGTCGCCGCCGTGCTCGTAGATGTCATAGGCATGCGCCGCCGCGCTGTAGCGGTGGCCGTCGAGCCGCCAGAGCAGCCACGCCGCCGTCGCCGGTGCCCCGCCCCAGGTGGCATGGATATGGGTCGGCGGGGTCTTCCGAAAAAATCCGGCGAACAGGCACGCAAAGCCCGCCCCCAGCATGTTTTCCCAGAAATTGAGCCACGACGGTGGCCGGCGGGTGATCAGACCGTGCAGCAACTGGCGCAGCACCTCCGGCCGCCGCCACGACTCGTAGGGAATCATCCACAGCAGTGTCAGCAGCCGCCATTTCGGGAACCGCACCACCGGCAGGCCACGGAAGGTGCCGCCGCCGCCCCACAATGAAAAGAGCTGCAACTGGACCCCGTGCGCCTTCATGGCGATGATCTCGCGCTGAAGGAAGGTCTCGGTGGCCTTCGGGAAGCTCGTGAAAAAATAGGCGATGACCGGGGACGCGCGGTTCAAGATCACACCAGGATGGGGGCAAACGCCCAACGCTCAACCTCCAACATGCACCACCCAACGAGATTTGCCGGATGCCGGCGCGCCGGGTGAAGCGGGCTCACTCCAGCTTCACCCGCTCGTTGTGGAAAGCGAGGCAGAGGGCGTGGATTTCCTTGGGCGCGGCCAGGCCCAGCGCCGTCTCCGCCAGCTTCTTCGCGTCCGCCAGCTTCATCGCCCGCACCAGGTAGCGCACCGCGGGAATCAACGGCGGTGTCATGCTCAGCGCATCCACTCCGAGCCCCAGCAGCAGGGGCACCAGCACCGGGTCGCCCGCCATCTCGCCGCACACGCTGACGGAAATATCATGCCGGTGCGCCTCATCCACCACGGACTTCAGCGTGCGCAGCACCGCCGGATGCGTGGGCTCGTAAAGATGGGCGATACGGTCATTCACGCGGTCGATCGCCAGCAGGTATTGGATGAGGTCGTTGGTCCCGATGCTGAAAAAGTCGCATTGCTGCGCGAGCAGGTCGGCGGTGGCCGCGGCACTCGGGATCTCGATCATCGTGCCGACCTCCAGCGCCTCGTCGAAGGCCACGCCCTGCGCCCGCAACTCCGTCCGGCACTCCTCCAGCACGGCGTTGGCCCGCGCCAGTTCTTCCGCCCCGCTGATCATGGGATACATGAGGCGCACCTTGCCGTGCGCACTCGCCCGCAAAATGGCGCGGAGCTGGTCCTTGAAAATGTCCGTGTGTTCCAGGCAGAAACGGATGGCGCGAAAGCCCATGAAGGGATTGCTCTCCTTCGGGAACAGGCCCGGGTTGCCGGGCATGGGCTTGTCGCCGCCGAGGTCGAGGGTGCGGATGATCACGGGGTGCGGCGCCAGCCCTGCCGCCACCGTGCGGTAGGCTTCCACCTGCTCCGCCTCGGAGGGGATGCGCGCCGAGTTGAGGTAAAGATATTCGGTGCGAAACAGGCCCACCCCCTCGGCGTTGTAGTGCTTCACCAGTTGCACCTCGTCCACCTTCTCGATGTTGGCCATCAGGGTGATGGCCGCACCGTCGAGCGTCACCGCCGGCAGCCGGTTGGCCGCCAGCAACCGCGCCTCGATACCTTCCCGCTGCTCACGGATCTTGCCGTAGCGGAAGAGCGTGTTCTCGGACGGATGCAGGATGACGAGCCCCTCGTAACCGTCCACGAGCACCCAGTCGCCGGGCTGCGCTCGCCGGGTGAAGTCGCGCAGGCCCACGACGGCCGGCACCTTCATCGAGCGCGCCACGATCACGGCATGGCTGGTCTTGCTGCCGCGGTCGGTGACAATCGCCAGCGCCGCACTGCGGTCCAGGCCGGCGAAATCGGAGGGTGAGAAGTCGTTGGCCACGACCACACGCTGGTCGGCCAGCCGGTTGAAGCTGCGCTCCGTCTGCCCCAGGAGATTCTGCAGCACGCGCTGCGCGACATCGCGGATGTCGCCCGCGCGCTCGCGCAGGTATTCGTCGTCGATCTCGGAAAAGGCCTGGATGTAGCGCAGGGAGATCTTGTTGAAACACGTCTCGAGGTTGCGTCCGGTGTCCTCAAACTCGCGGAGGGTCTCGCCGATCAGCGCCTGGTCCTCGAGCACCATCAGGTGCGCGTCAAAGATCAGCGCCTCCTCGGGCCCGATGTTCCGCTCCACCTCGTGCTTGATCTTCGTGATCTGCTGGCGGGTGAGGAGCAGCGCCTGCTCGAAGCGCGCGATTTCATCGCTGCGTTTTCCGGGGTCCACCACGTAGCTGGGCACCTCGACATCGCTCTGGATGTAGACAAAAACCTGGCCATAGGCGATGCCCTGCGAGGCGGGGATGCCTTGCACCATCACTTCCTGTCTGGCGCTGGATTCCGGGGGCATGCGGCTGGCGGCCTGCAGGGTGGCGGGCTGCGTCAGAGGATAACGTGCCGGCGGGGGCACTGGTCAATCCGGATTTACGCGAACGCGGTCTCGCGGATGAAGCACCGGGTGCCCCAGGCGGCGCGGATGCTCCCGGCGATGGCCGGTACTGGCGCCGCGTCCGGCAGCACGACGTAGCAGGCGCTGCCGCTGCCACTCATCCGCGGGGTCAGTCCAAAGCGCCCGCCCAACTCTGCGAGCAAGGCCGGTAAAGCCATGAATTTTCCGAACACCGCCGTTTCAAGATTGTTGCAGAGCAGGGCCTCGACCGGAGCGGCGGGCGCACTCCGCCACTGCGCCAGCTGCGCCTCGGCTTCCGCCGCCGGCCGATAGTTCCCGGAACGCGCGGCCAGGCGCTGATAGGCCCAGGCCGTGGCGATGCCGAAGGCGGGCTTGAATACCAGCACCCGGCGTCCGGTCAGCCGTGTCCTTTCCATGGCTGCCAGTGGTTCGACGCGCTCACCGCGGCCGCGCATCACCACCGGCGCCCCGTGCAGGAACAGCGGGCAATCCGAGCCCAGCTGTGCCGCGAGTCCGGCCAACGCCGCCATGTCGAGCGGATGGCCGGCCAACTGGTTCAGCGCGCGCAACGCCGCGACCGCGTTGCTGCTGCCGCCGCCCAGCCCCGCACCCATCGGGATGCGCTTTTCTAGCCGAAACGCCGCCCCGCCCGTCCAGCCCGTGGCCCGGGCAAAGGCCGCTGCGGCTTGCAGCACCAGATTAGAGTCATCAACCGGCACCAGCGCATCGTCACACTCGAGCGTAAAGCCCCGTCCCGGCTCCGTGTGCAGCGTGTCACCCCAAGTCAGCGGGGCCGCGACCGACACCAGTTCATGGTAGCCGTCGCTCCGCCGGCCGGTGACGGCCAGAAACAGGTTCAGCTTCGCGGGGGAGAAGAATGTGATGGCACTCACGGTGCGTTTGTCCGTCCATTCACACCCATCCTCCCGCCTCCGGCCAGTCTCATTTTGGCTTTTGATTAGCGTCCATTCGTGTCCATTAATGGTTAACCTAACATGCCCTGCGATCTCATCCTCGTGCTTGACGCCCAGTCCCCCCGCGAAGTCACGCCGGCCCTCCGCCAGTTGCAAGGCACCGTGCACTGGGTGAAAATCGGCCTCGAGATGTTCACCGCCTGCGGTCCCGACTGCGTGCACGAGGTTGCCGGCCTGGGCTTCAACGTCTTTCTCGACCTCAAGCTGCACGACATTCCCAACACCGTCGCCAAGGCCGTCGCGTCCGTCGCCAAGCTCCCCATCCGGATGCTCACGCTGCATACTGGCGGCGGTCGCGAGATGATGCAATGGGCTGTCCGGGCCCAGCAACAGCATGCCCCGGACCTGCTCCTCCTCGGTGTCACGGTGCTCACCTCCATGGGCGCCGCCGGCCTCGCCGAGACCGGCGTGCCCGACGCGCCCGCCCCGCAGGTCGTGCGCCTCGGCCGGCTCGCGATTGACGCCGGCCTGCGCGGGCTCGTCTGCTCGCCGCTTGAACTGGCCCCGCTGCGCGCCATCCTGCCGGCGGACGTTACTCTGGTCACCCCCGGCATCCGCCCGCGCGCAGCCCGGACCGACGATCAGACCCGCGTGTTGACGCCCGGCGAAGCCGCCCGCGCCGGGGCCAGCTATCTTGTGGTCGGCCGGCCGATTTTTCAGGCCTCCGATCCCGTCGCCGCCGCCCGTGCCATCCTCGCCGAAGTGCAGACGAGCGGACTTGAGACTTGATGCCTGCCACCTATTGTTTCCGACCATGAGCCGCACTGCCGTCATCCTTCTCGCCGCCGGCAACAGCCGGCGCATGCAGGGCACCGTGGCAGACAAGGTGCTCGCGCCGCTGGGCGGCCGGCCCGTGTTCGCCCACTCCGCCGCCGCCTTCAGCGCCAGCGGCATCGCCGACTGTTACGTCGTCGTCTACCGTGACCAACACCAGATGATGGAGCTCTCCGCCTATGCGCCCACGCCGTCCATTCTGGTGCGTGGCGGGCGCGAACGGCAGGACTCCGTCATGCAGGCCCTCGCCGTCCTGCCCGGCGACACCGCGCACGTCTTCATCCACGACTGTGCCCGCCCCCTGGTCCGCCCGGAGCAACTCGTCGCCCTGCACAAGATCGTCCGCCGGGAGCACGCCGTCGTGCTCGCCCATCGCGTGACCGACACCATCAAGGCACACCGGGGCGAGGGTCATCTGCGCACGTTGGACCGCGCCTGCCTCTGGGCGATGGAGACGCCGCAGGTTTTCGCCCGCGACCTCATTGTCCGCGCCTACGCCCACGTGGCCAAGCGCGGCCTCTGCGTCACCGACGACGCCGCCGCCGTCGAGCGGCTCGGCCATCCGGTTGCCCTCCTCGAAAACCCGTATCCCAACCCCAAACTCACCACCCCCGCGGATTTCGACTGGATCGAGTTCCTGCTGGGCAAACCCACCGCCTAGAGCTTGCCGCCCATGACCCCATTTCGCATCGGCCACGGCTACGACATCCACCGCATCGTCCCCGACCGCCCGCTTGTGCTCGGTGGCGTGACGTTTGACACCGCTTACGGACTCGCGGGCCACTCGGACGCCGACGTGCTCACCCACGCCATCTGCGACGCCCTCCTCGGTGCCGCCGGCCTGCCGGACATCGGCCACTTTTTCCCCAACACCGAACCCGCCTACAAGGACATCGACTCCCAGGTCCTGCTGCGCCGGGTGGCGAACGAGTTGCGCGACCGCGGCTACGCCATCGTCAACCTCGACGTCTCCGTCATCGCCGAGAAACCGCTCCTTTTTGGGCACATCGCCGAGATGAAGGCCGCCCTCGCCCAAAGCACAGGGCTTTCCTCCGAGTCCATCGGCCTCAAGGCCACGACCAATGAAGGCGTGGGGGCACTCGGTCATGGCGAGGCCATCGCCGCTCACGCCGTCGCCCTGATTCAAAAGTTGTAGGAGCGGCTTGCTGTGCTGCAACCTGTGATGCGCCGTCCCTCCGTCCTCCGTCTTTTGTCCTCGGCTCTCAGTCTGCTGGCCCTCACCGGCTGCTGGTCGCGGGAATCGCCGGTGCAGGCCGGCAACCGCACGCAGATCCTGCACCGCAGCCTCGGCGCTGACGTGGCCGAGCTCGACCCCCACGTCGCCACCGGCCTGCCCGAGCTCAACGTCGTCTCCACCCTTTTTGAGGGTCTCGTCGCCGAGGATCCGCAGGATTTGCACCCTGTCCCCGGGGTCGCCGAGCGTTGGGACATTTCTGCTGACGGTCTCACCTACACCTTCCTTTTGCGCACCAACGCCCGCTGGTCGAACGGCGAACCCGTCACCGCCCGGGATTTCCTCGCTTCCTTTCGCCGTGTGCTCACGCCCTCGTTCGGGGCTGACTACGCCGACATGCTGCATGTGGTGCAGGGCGCCGAGGCTTACCATCGCGGGCAAATGGCCGACTTCGCGCAGGTCGGTTTCGCCGCCCCTGAGGACCGTACTCTCATCATTACCCTGGAGCACCCGATGCCGCATTTTCTCAGCCTGCTCTCACACCCCGTGTGGTTTCCCGTGCACCTGCCGACTCTTGAGAAATCCGGCCCGTCCGCCCAACGCGGCGGGTCGTGGACGCGTCCGGAAAGCTTTGTCGGCAACGGCCCCTTCAATCTCCGGGAGTGGCGGCCGGGCAAGACCATCGTCGTGGAAAAATCACCCCATTATTGGGACGCCGCGCACGTGCGGTTGCAGGCCATCTACTTCCATCCCGCCGACAGCGTCGAGGCCGAGGAGCGTGCCTTTCGCGCCGGCCAGCTGCACATCACCGAGGCGCTGCCTGTGAGCAAGGTGGACACCTACCGGCGCGACCAACCCGGCGTGCTGCGCATCAGCCCGTTTCTCGACACCTATTTCTACCGGCTCAACGTCACCCGCCCTTTTCTCAACGACCGCCTCGTCCGCCGCGCCCTCTCCCGGGCGATCGACCGCACGGCCTTGGTTGAAAAAGTCACCCGCGGCGGCCAGCAGCCCGCGCACAGCTTTACTCCGCCCAACACCGCCGGCTACGAGCTACCCGCTGGGTTGGCGGACGACAGCGCGGCCGCCCGTGAACTCCTGGCGGCCGCCGGTTATCCCGGCGGCCGCGGTCTCCCCGCCTTTGACCTGCTGATCAACAGCTCCGGCAATCATCGCGTAATCGCCGAGGCCGTGCAGGAGATGTGGCGGCGCGAACTCGGGGTCACCGCCCGCCTCGTCAACATGGAGCAGAAAACCCTCCTGTCCCTGCGCCGCACCCGCGACTACCAGATCCTGCGTTCCGACTGGGCCGGTGACTACCTCGACCCCGCCGCCTTCCTGGGAATTTTCACTTCCGGCTCCGGCAACAACCACACCGGTTGGGCCAGCGCCGACTACGACGCCCTCATCTACGAGGCCGCGCGCACGCCGGACACCGCCGCACGCCATGCGCTGCTCCGTCGCGCTGAGACCATTTTGCTCGCTGAAGTGCCCATCATCCCCGTTTTCCACTATACCACCGTGCGTTTGGTGCATCCCGCGGTCCGCGGCTGGCACGACAATCCGCTCGACCACCATCCCTACAAGCAGGTCTGGCTGGAGCCTTGACAGGGTTGGCTAAAACAGACGCATGGCCAAGGCCTCTACTCCCTTAAGTCTCCTGTGCCTTTGGTGCTTTTTGTGGCCATTGATTCCGGCTTGTTCCAAGCACGCGGCAGATCCGCCGGTTCAGGTTCTTCGCATTTCCCAACGAAACGAACCCGGCAACCTCGATCCCGCCCGCGCCACACTGCCTGATGATTTCTTCATCATCCGCGCCCTGGGCGAGGGGTTGGTCTCCCCGGCGCCCCATGGCGGGCCACCCCGACCGGCCGCCGCCGAGCGCTGGGACACTTCAGCCGACGGCCTCACCTATACGTTTCATCTGCGCCGCAACGCCACGTGGTCGAACGGCGAGCCCGTCACGGCCCAGGACTTCGTCTCCTCCTACCGGCGCGTGCTCACGCCGGCCACCGCGGCGCCCAAGGCCGCGCTCTTCTTCCTGGTGCGCGGCGCCGAGGATTTCTACCGCGGCCGCCTCGCCGCTTTCGCCCAAGTCGGCTTCCGCGCGCCGGACGAACACACTCTCATCGTCACCCTCGCGCGTCCGGCGGCACACTTCCTCGCCTACGCCGCCAGCGGGCCGTGGATCCCCGTCAATCCGCGGATCGTCGCCCGCCACGGCCGCAACTGGACACGCCCCGAGCATCACGTGGGCAACGGCCCGTTCACCCTCGCCGAGTGGCGGCCCGGTCAGCGCATCGTTGTGCAGAAACGCGCCGGTTACTGGGATGCCGGCGCGGTCAAAGTGGACGCCATCCACTTTCTCGCCTTTGACAACGGCGACGCCGAGGACCGCGCCTATCGCGCCGGCCAGCTCGATGTCACGATGGCGGTGCCTTACACCAAACTCGCCGGTTACGCCGCGGCCCAGCCTTCGTCACTGCAGCACTCGCCACTGCACGAGACGCGTTACCTCGCGTTCAACACCACCCGTCCCCCGCTCAACGACGTCCGCGTTCGCCGTGCCTTGGCGCTCACCCTCGACCGCTCCGCCCTCGTCAACCAGGTCCTGCAGGGCGGCCTGACGGTTGCCCGCCACTACGTGCCTCCCGGTCTCGGCGGCTTCACCCCCATCGCCCGGCTCGCCGAGGATGCCGCGGAAGCCCGCCGCCTCCTGAACGAAGCCGGCTATCCCGGCGGAGCCGGTTTCCCTGTGTTGGAGCTGACCGGCTGGACCCAAACCACCGTGCTCGAGGCCGTCCAAGCCATGTGGAAAAAACAACTCGGCTTAAGCGTGCGCATCGCCGTGCGCGAGGCCCGCGTCCACCTCGCCGCGCTCCAACAAGGCGACTACGATATCGGCTTCATGACCGCCATCCCCGATGTCGCTGATCCTGCTGACCTGCTGAAGGACCTGCACAGCGGCGCGCCGGCCAACTACCCGCAGTGGCGCGATGTTGAGTTTGACCGCCTGCTCACCCTGGCTGGCGCCACCGACGCCCCCGTTGAACGGCTCGCGTTCCTCGCCGCGGCCGAAGCCCGTCTCACCACGGAATGCCCGGTCGCGCCGCTTTATTTCAATGCGCGCAACTATCTCCTCCAACCGGCCGTGCAGGGCTGGCACGAGGACGCGATCTGGACCCGCGATTACAAGCAGGTCTCGTTGCACCGGCCCTGAGCCGGGCACCGCTCAACCCGTGCCTTGCCTCTGCCAGCGGGGGCCTTGTCACCTTCATTCTCAAGGCGAAAGGTATCGCCCGACACTCCTCGACAATCCCCCCCACAAATATCTTTATCTGGAGGCTTGAGCCGTGCCCTGACGGTCCGCCCCCGCTGATCCTCGCTCCCGGCCCTCCCCATGTTCCGCTTCGTCCTCCGCCGCCTGCTCGAAATGATCCCTGTCCTGTGGGTCATCGTCACGGCCACGTTCTTCATGATCCGCTTCGTGCCCGGCGGCCCCTTCACCGCGGAGAAAGCGGTCACCCCTGAGGTGCTCCGCAATCTTGAGGCCCACTACGGCCTCGACCGGCCGCTCTCCCGGCAATACCTCGATTACCTCGGCAACCTGCTCCACGGCAATCTCGGCCCCTCCTTCAAATACGCCAACCGCACCGTCAACGAGATCATCGCCGACAAATTGCCCGTCTCGCTTGAACTCGGCCTGCTCTCGCTCGCGGTCGCCCTCTCCCTTGGGCTCACCCTCGGCATTCTCGCCGCCATCCGACGCAACACCGGGATCGACTACCTCTGTTCCTCGGTCTCGATGACTGGCATCTGCGTGCCCACCTTCGTGCTCGGCCCGCTGCTGGTCCTCGTCTTCGCCATCCACCTGGGCTGGGTCAACGCCTCCGGTTGGTATGGACCGGCCGACCGCGTGCTCCCGTGTCTGACCCTCGGCTGCGTCTACGCCGCCTACATCGCCCGCCTTACCCGCGGCGGCATGCTCGAGGTGCTCGGCCAGGATTTCATCCGCACCGCCCGCGCCAAGGGCGCCTCCGAGACGCGCGTCGTCCTCCGCCACGCCCTGCGCGGTGGCCTCCTCCCCGTTGTCTCCTTCCTCGGACCCGCCATCGCCGGCATCCTCACCGGCTCCTTCGTCATCGAGACCATCTTCCAGATCCCAGGACTCGGGCGCGAGTTCGTCAACAGCGCCTTCAACCGCGACTATACCCTGGTGTTGGGCACTGTCATTCTCTACGCCGCGCTGATCGTCGTGCTGAATCTCGTCGTGGACGTCGTGCAGGTCTGGCTCAACCCGAAGCTCAAGTTCGAATGACGCGCCATGATCACGCCGCAAAAGCTTCCTGACGCCACCGTCACCCCCGCCCAACTCGAACCGGGCCACTCCCTCTGGGGCGATGCTTGGCGCCGCCTGCGGCAGAACCGCCTCGCCGTCGCCGGCAGCGCCCTGCTGCTGGTCCTCGGGCTGCTCTGCGCCTTCGGTCCGCTCTTCTCCCAGTCCTACCAGGAACAGAACCTCGAACTCGGCGCCGTTCCGCCCTCGGCCGCCCACTGGCTCGGCACCGACACCCTCGGCCGCGACCTCTTCACCCGCATCCTTTACGGCGGCCGCATCTCCATCATGGTCGGCCTCGTGGCCACCTTTGTCGCCCTTGCCATCGGCGTCGTCTATGGGGCCGTCGCCGGTTTCTTTGGCGGCAAGATCGACGCCCTGATGATGCGGATCGTCGACATCATGTATGCGCTGCCCTTCACCATCTTCGTCATCCTCCTGATGGTGTTCTTCGGCCGCAACATCGTGCTCCTCTTCGTCGCCATCGGCGCGGTCGAATGGCTCACCATGGCGCGCATCGTCCGCGGCCAGATCCTTTCGATCAAGCAGATGGAGTTCATCGAGGCCGCCCGCGCACTCGGCTTCGGCCGGCGCCGCATCATTTTCCGCCACATGCTCCCCAACATCCTCGGCCCGATCATCGTTTACACCACGCTCACCATCCCCGCCGTCATGCTGCTCGAGGCCTTCCTGAGCTTCCTCGGCCTCGGCGTGCAGCCGCCCATGAGTTCGTGGGGCGTGCTCATCAAGGACGGCGCGGAAAAGATGGAGGAGTTCTGGTGGCTGCTCGTCTTTCCCGGCACCGTGTTCTCCCTGACGCTGTTTTCCCTCAACTTCCTCGGCGACGGCCTGCGCGACGCCCTGGATGTGCGCACCGCGCAGGATTGACCCGCAGCATTCGCCCGCCACGCGTTCATTTGCGTCTGGATTCGCCCTGCCGGATTGCTGATTCTGCCCCCGCGTCATGACCCTCCGCCGCTTCCGCCCCTATTTTTCCTATCTGCGGCCGGTGCGCGGCGCCCTGATCACGGCCATTGCCGCCGGCCTGCTCTACAGCGCGGCCACCGGTGCCGGTCTGCCGACCATGATCAAGTATGTGTTCCCCGCCATTTTCGACGGCGCCGAACGCAACCTTCCCCTCGCCACGGTCGCCCTCATTGCCGGCTACATCCCGCTGGTTTTCCTGCTGCGCGGGCTCTTCGCTTATCTCAACGGCTACTACATCCAGTTCGCGGGCACCCGCATCCTCGAGGCCCTGCGTGTGGCCTATTTCTCAAAGCTGCAGGTGCTGCCGCTCTCCTTTGTGCAGAGCCGGCAGACCGGCGACCTCCTGTCCCGCGGGCTAGCCGACACGATGCAATTGCAGAACACCCTCACGCAGCTGGCCAACGACGGCGTCAAGCAGCCCGGCACCCTGTTCTTCGCCCTCGGCTGGCTCACCTACGAATCCTGGCGCGCCGAGGGGGTGGGCATGATGCTCGTGTGCCTCGCCATCGTGCCCCTCACCGTGTTCCCCATCCGCTACATCGGCCGCAAGGTCCTCCGGCGCGCCGAGCAGCTCCAGCACGAGGTCGGCACGCTCACCGGTCACTTTGCGGAAAACCTCGCCGCCGCCCGCGAGGTGCGCGCCTTCGGCCTGGAGCAGCGCGAGACCGGCCGCTTCGCCGGGCGCAGCCGCGGCCTGCTCACACTCCAGCTCAAGATTGCCAAATACGCGCAGGCGCTCAGTCCCGCCATCGAGGTCGTGGCCTCCTTCGGCATCGCCGGCACGTTTCTCTACGCCTACCATGCGGGCATCGACCGCGATTCCTTCCTCGCCGTCATCACGGCGCTCTACCTCTGCTACGAACCCATCAAGAAGCTCGGTTCGCTGAACAATGATCTCAAGCGCGGCGAGGCCTCCCTGGCCCGCCTCGACATGGTCCTCGATGAGCCGGTGACCATCGCCGATCCGGCCGACCCAGTTCCGGTCAACCGTCTGCGGGGCGACATTGCCTTCAACCGCGTCTCCTTCGCCTATGGTGAAAACCGGGCGCTCACCGAGGTCGCGGCGGTCATCCCCGCCGGCACGGTCTGCGCTTTGGTCGGACCCAGTGGCGCGGGCAAGACCACCTTCGCCAATCTCGTTCCGCGCTTCTACGAGGTCGCCGCCGGCAGCGTCACCCTCGACGGCACCGATGTGCGCCGGATGCGCCTCGCCGACCTGCGCCGCAACATCGCCCTCGTCTCGCAGGAGCCCGTGCTTTTCAACGACACCATCTATCAGAATCTGCTCCTCGGCCGCCCTGACGCCACCCACGACGAGGTCCTGGCAGCCGCGGTCAATGCGCACGCCGACGAATTCATCCGCACCCTGCCCCAGGGCTACGACACGATCGTGGGCGAGCGCGGTGCCCTCCTCTCCGGCGGACAGAAGCAGCGCGTCGCCCTGGCGCGCGCCTTCCTCCGCAACGCCCCGGTTTTGATCCTCGACGAGGCCACCAGCGCCCTCGACTCCGAAAGCGAGGCCGCCGTGCAGGACGCCCTGCGCAAACTCGTCGCCGGCAAGACCGTGCTCATCATCGCCCACCGCTTCAGCACCATCCGCGACGCCTCGATGATCCTGGTGTTCGACAAGGGCCGGATCACCGCCCACGGCACCCATGCCGAACTCTACGCCGGGAACCCGCTCTACCGGTCGCTCTACGACCGCCAGCAGGGCTCGGGTTGAGCTTGGTTTTATGGTGCCCATCCGTGTCATCCGTGACTGACTGAATTTTCCCCCTCTTTGTGCCTGCCAACCCGCGCATCCTGATCATTCGCCGCCGCTATCTCGGCGACCTTGTCCTCCTTGGCAGCGCCCTGCGCAACCTCCTCCTGCATTGGCCCGGCGCCCGTATCACCCTGCTCGCCGAACCCGGCTATGCCGCCATCGCCGCCCTGAATCCCGATATCGCTGAAATCCTCACCTTCCCGCGGCGGCTGGCCCAATGGCCCCGCCTGCTCACTGTGCTCCGACGGGCACGGTTCACCCACGTCCTCGATTTTGACAACACCGACAAGACCGCCTGGCTCACCCGTTGGACCGGCGCCGCCGTGCGCGCCACCTACGACCGCGAGACCAACCCCTTCCGCCACCGCTGGATTTACACTCACTCGGCCGCGGTCACGAACGCCTGCTACACCTCACAGCACATCACGGAAACTTACCTCGCGCTGCCCGCCGCCATCGGCGTGCCCATCGTCACCCGCGAGGTCCGGCTCGTGCCCGGCGCGGCTGATCTGATCTTTGCGGAAAAGATCACCGGCGGTCCCCGGTCGGCGGCACCCGACCGCCCGCGCAAAGTCCTCATCCATCCCGGCAGCCGCAGCCGTTTTCGCCTCTGGCCGGCGGACCGTTTCGCCGCCGTGTGCGACCAGTTGCAGGACCGGCTTGCCGTGCAGGTCTTTGTCGTCGCCGGTCCTGCCGAAAGTGCCCTGGTCCGGGACATCCGCCGCCACGCCCAGATGCACGTCGTCGCCATCGAGCGGCGCCTTTCCGCCGGGCAGTTCGCCGCCCTGCTGATGCAGTTTGATCTCCTGCTCTGCCACGACAGCGGCCCCATGCACATCGCGGCGGCTCTCGGCGTGCCGGTGGTCGCGCTCTTCGGCTCGCAGAACACCGCCATCTGGCGGCCCCTCGGCGACCGGCACACCGTGCTCCAAACCCCGCTGCCCTGCACCTGCCTGCCCGACGTGCCAAAACCTTGTGTGCCGTCCGATTCCTACCGCAGCTACTGCGTGCGCAAACTCAGCGTGGACGAGGTCTTCACGGCCTTGAGCCGCCAGCTCGTCCCACAAAACTGAGCCCATGCCTTCCCTGCCCAGCGTCACCATCGCCATCCCGACCTACAACCGGGCGCCCCTGCTGACCCGGACGCTGGAAGGTCTGACGCAACAGGACTACCCTGCCGCGTTGCTGGAGATTCTCATCATCGACAACAACTCGCCGGACGATACGCGGGGGGCCGTGGCCGCATTTCAAACCGCCCCGCACCCGCCGCGCCATATCCTCGAGCCGCAGCAAGGCGCCAACTACGCCCGCAACCGCGCCCTCGCCGAGGCGAACGGCGAAATCATCGTCTATGGAGATGACGACATCCTCATGCCGCCCGGCTGGCTGCGCGAACTGATGCAGCCTTTCGTCAGCGATCCCGCCCGGCGCATCGGCGCCGTTGCCGGCGAGGTTGAACCGATTTTCCCCGATGGCTGCCCCGACTGGGTGCGCTCCTTCCACGGCCTACAGGCCCTGCGCGCCGATCCCGGGCCCATCGCCGTGCAGCAGGTGCCCATGAGCGCCAACCTCGCCTTTCGCCGCGACGCCCTGCGCGCCACCGGCGGCTGGGACATCAACCTCGGGCGCAAGGGCGGCCGGGTTTTCGGCGGCGAGGAAAACGGCCCCCTCCGCCGCCTGCGCAAGGCCGGCTGCGAAGTGTGGTTCGCGCCGAAGGCAAAAGTGCTGCACCAGATGCCCGCCGCCCGCACCACGCTGCGCTACGTCAAGCGCCACGCCTTTGATTCCGCCTGCTCGCGCGTGGTCGGTCGGATCAACCTTGACCGCGAGGAGGCCCGCTCCTCCACCGGCTACCTGTTTTCGCGTTTCATCGGCAACATCTTCAAAGCGGTCGGCTTTGCCCTCCTCGCCGTGCTCAACCTCCTCGTCGGGCGCCCCGGCTCTGCGAAAAAATTCCTCGTCCGCACCTGGCGCTCCTGCGGTTACCTGTATCAGATCCCCAGGGCGTTGTTGGGAAATCCCTGAATCGCACCAGTTGCGCTCCGGGCCGGATCTTTTGTATTCTCTCGCACAAAATTAGTGTCCATTAGTGGCTATCAGTGGCTTCCCCCCTTCCGATTTCCGTCGTCATCGTCGCCCGCAATGAGGCGCAGACCCTGCCGCGTTGCCTCGCCAGCGTGCAGGGCTGGGTGGCCGAGACCCTCGTGGTGCTCAACCACACCACTGACGCCAGCGAAACCGTCGCACGCCGGCTCGGATCCACGGTGTTGCAGACGGAGTGGCGCGGCTTTCGCGACACCAAGAACTGGGCGCTCGACCGCGCCACCCAGCCGTGGGCCCTGTGCCTCGATGCCGATGAGGAGGTTTCACCGGCGCTCCGCCAGAACCTCATCGCATTTCTGGCGCGTCCGGATCGCGCTGCCTTTGCCGGCGCCCGCTTCCCCCGGAAAGTGTGGTTCATCAACCGGTGGATCACCCATGGCGACTGGTATCCCGACCTGAGCCTGCGCCTCATCCAACGTTCCCGCGCGCGCTGGGGCGGCGACCAGTTCGTGCACGAAAAAATGGAGGTCGACGGCCCCGTCGCGACCCTGCGCGGCGACTTGCACCACTATTCGTTTCCGACACTCGCCAGCCATGTGGCGAAGATCAACCCGTTCGCCGACCTCTTTGTCCGCCAGCGGCAGGCCAAAGGCACAGGATTTTCCCTCGTCGAGGCCATCATCCGACCCGGCTGGCGCCTTTTCCGCGCCTATGTGTTGAAGCTCGGCTTCCTCGACGGTTATCCCGGTTTCTACATCGCCTGGGCCACGGCCTTCGGAGCCTTCGTCCGTTACAGCCGACTCTACGAGCTGGAAACCCGGAAGGAACCGTGAACGTTTCGAATGGACTCCTTTCCTTCGTGTATATTCATGCCCCTTAGTGGTTAAAGAATTCTGTGTCCGCGCAACCCCACCATTTCAGCAAACTCGCAGAGGAACTCATCGGCGACCTGCGCCACGTGCCGTTTGCGGAACCGCGCCGTCAGGTCAAGCGCCCGGTCCAGCCGCTGGGTGCCTTGGTGGAGGAGTTGCTGCACAAGCACCACATTGGCCGTGATTCGCCCGAACACATCATTCGCGACCAATGGGCCCAGCTCGTCGGCACTGCCAATGCCGCCTACTCCCACCCCGTCGTCATTGAGCGCGGCCGCCTGACCGTCCTGGTCTCGCACGCCGTCGTCCGCAACGAGCTCTTCATGCACCGCGATGCCATCGTGGCCAAAATCCGCGAGCTCCCCGGCTGCAAGGAAGTCCGCGTCCTCAACCTCCGCACCGGTTGACAGGTGTGCGGACGGCCCGTCCGCCCGAACTGCATTGGGCGGATCGTCCACCCAACTTTTCGCTTGCGCCAGCCCCCGCGGTTTCGGATTCTTGCCACTTGCGTCAGTGGAAACCCGCCGGTTGCGGGTGGCCACCATGACTGGTCCCGCACCCGCGGG
>CAJBES010000159.1 GCA_903952145.1 uncultured Opitutaceae bacterium
ATTGAATGTGCTCGCGGCGCTGTTCATCCGTCGCGCGCCGGCGGGGATCCATGAGCGGCAGGTGTTCGACCGCGGCCTCGACGCCCTCGGGCACCGTGAACTCGGCGCGAGCGCGGCGGCCCTGAATGGTCACATGGCGGCCCTCGAGCCGGATCGGCAGACGCGTGGTCCAGTGAAAGATGGCGCCTTCGCCCTTCTGCACGGCCCACTCGTCCATGATGATGATCGTGTCCGGCGTGGGCGAATCCCAGGTGCGTTGCCACTTCGTGAACCAGCCCTCCCAACCCGGGGCGGCGTCGATCGTCGCGTGAAAGTGCATGGCATCGCCCGCGCCTGTGGGTTTTACATCGACCTTGTTCGGATTTTGCGGCTTGGGCCGCTCGTTGTCGCTCCACGGGGTGAGCATGTTGTGCCGCTGGCACTGTTTGAGCAGGTCGGTCACTGGGTTGGCGTAGTCCATGACACCGAAGTCGAACGCGAAGCTGTCGCCGGCGCACTCGAGGATGAAGCTGCCCTTGTCCTCGTGCTGATGGTCGCCGCCCGCCTTGTTGCCGAGGATAAAGAGCTTTACGAGCTCGGGGCCGAGCCGTCGCACGGAAGCCATGTAGCCGAGGTCTTTCATCTCGATGAACGGGGTGAGTGCGGGGCCCGCTGCGGGAATTTCCCGGTCGAGTCGCATCGACAGCAACATGGACGCGGCTCCGGCGCGTTTGAGGGACTTGCGATAAATCGTGACCCAGTGGGACTGCGGCATGAGCCAGGCGAGGAAGGCAAGGCCTTCGCCGAAGGGAAAGCACGCATCGCCGGTCAGCAGCATGTCCTGGCCGTCGTCGGTCGAATAGAGCATTTCGGCGAGCCGGTCGGTCTTGAAGAGGGCCGCCGGGACCAGCTTGCGCGCATCCTCGCCGCGACCGCGACCGTAGAGCAGGGCGGAGAAAGCCACCTGACGCGCGACCCAAGTGAAGTAGGTCGCTCCTTCGACATAGCCACCGTCGGACAGCAGCGCCTTTGAGAGATTGTCCTGCAGGTTGGCCCACACGATGTCGGTGTGTGGCGCCACTCGGGAGGGCGGCCGGGGAAAATCCGCGCAGCGGCCCGGCATGGTCTGCTCCAGCACCAACAGGCCGTAAAGCCGCGCGGGCGTGATCCAGATCAGTTGGTTGCTGTAATACATGTATTCCCACCACCATGAGGGATGACACATGCTGCCGTGCCCCTCGGTGGCGATGCGGCGCAGGATGAGGTCGCGGCCCAGCGGGGTGAACCATTCGCCGCATAGGTCGAGGATGATGGCGCAGTCGAGCACGCCGAGCGACTGGATGAAGCCGCGCTGGTCCCAGTTGCTCCCGCGCATCCAGGCAAAGAACACGTCCTCCCAATGATCGCAGTGCACGAGGCTGAGGGCGAAGCGTGCGGCGAGGCGGCAGAGTTCCTTGTCCCGCCACAGCACGCCGGCCTGCGCGGCGAAAGGCCCCTGCATGGTGAGCATGTGGCCCATGTCGCGCTCGCGGCGGAAGCCGTTATAATTCCAGAAATTGATATTTTCCCCGATCAGGGTTTCGGGTCGGACGCGGCGGGCCATGTTGCCGACGATGCGCAGTTCGCGGGCGAGATCGGATTGCGCGAATTCCTGGCGCACGGCGTCGAGTTCCCCGGCGTTGATCATGAGTCCGTAGGTGGGCTTGAACGTGGGCTCGAAGTCGGGCGGCTGGAGGTATTTGTCCCACTGCGCGTCGTAGCCCTGCCATTGCGCGAGATGGAAGGGGAGCCGCTCGGTGCTTTGCAGGCCGAACCAGAGCAGCCAGCCGGAACCGGCGGCGGCATGCGGATTGCGGACCTCGACCGTGAGGGAGTGGATGAGTTTCGCGCCGTCGAGCGGCAGCCACTCCTCGTGACGGGTCGCACCGCAGGGCGTACCCGTGCGCGAGCGCGGACCGGCGTCG
>CAJBES010000160.1 GCA_903952145.1 uncultured Opitutaceae bacterium
AATCCATCAAAGGCGCAACCAAGGAGCGCGCCAAGGCCTTGGCCGACCAGCGCACCGTGCAGGAGCAAGGCATCGCCCAGCTGGGAAAGGATCTTGCCGCCTTTCTTCAGATCCATGACCGCTAATTCTCTCCCGGCGAATCCGTCCTCGAATATCGGTCCTGTCGTTAGCGAAAACCCGTATTCAGACGGATCTTCCTCTTCTCCCCGAGCGGGATTTTGCCGAGGGCCGAGGGTTTCATTTCAGAGGAGAAACGCGGCCCCGGCGAGGTTGAGTGAGGCGCCGTTTGATGGGCTTTTTTAGGGACAACTTTGGGGCGGGCAGAGGCGGCAGAACGGCCAGGATTTCTTGTTGGGCGGCGGCGTAAGAATCGGGGAGCCGCCACAGGGCGAGGTCGGGTTCGCCGAGGCCGACTAGGCGCACGCCCTGCAAGCGCGTGACGGCGTCCTCGACCGTGAGCCCCAACGGGGCGACGCGTCGGTCGAGTTCGCGCACCAGCTTCAAGGCGAGCATCGTCACCAACGCGTGGCCTTCGGTGCGCTCGGCTTTGCGTAGGAAAATCGGCCGCAACTCCAACAGCCCGGTCTTCATCGTACGGAAATCCCGCTCGACGTCCATCAGGCTCATATAGCGCGCATGCACCGCGTTCGTATCCGCGACGGCCGCCGGCAGGTCCGTCTCCAGGACATAGCAGCCATCCAATAACGCCAGGTCTGCGCCCACGGCTTCATCCTTGGTCCAACTGACCGCGCGCGACTCAAGCTGCAACTTGATCCAGTGCGAAAAGCCATAATGGTCCAACCAGCCTTGAGCCTGCTTGTACAACGTCGCGGTTTTTGTCCTCGGCTTTTTTGCCAGGCGCTCATTGCCAGCGATCAGCCGCTGCTCGATCCGCCAAGCTTGATCCAGCCGGCGCTGGCGTTCCCGGTCGCGGGTCGCGGGATTGCAGCGCAAGATTAACCGGCGCCCCTCATACTCCACCGCCAACGGTTCTTCATCGAAGAGCTCCGGAGTGAGTACTTTTTTCGCCAGCAGCTTGCGGATCTGTGGATCGGTCAAGGCCGTGACATACTTATAGCCGGCCGCTCCCAGCGCCTCCTTCCCCAGCTTCTTAATCATGCCCCGATCACCCACGACCGCGATGTCCTTTGCGCCGAAACGTAACCGCAGTTTTTCCACCGTCGGCTGGAAGGTTTTCGGATCACTCGTATTGCCCGGATACAACTGGATCGACAGGGGCTCGCCGGTAGCATCGGTCAGCAGCCCCGCCACGATCTGCTTCTTATAGCGTTTGCCATCGCGATTATAGCCGTGTGCGCCCAGCTCGTTGCACTGCCCTTCCAGGTATGAGCTGGTGACGTCATAGAGAAACGTCGCGCCCGGTTCGATCTTCGGGGCCAGCGCCCGCTCGATGCGTTCCTGGTTGGCCTGCAACCACTCCAGGGCGGCATAAAGATCGTCCTCGTCAAAAGACGTGAGGCCCAGCACCTCGGCCACCGCATGGTCTTCGGCCCAACGCACCGCCGCCAGCCGGCTGCCCTGCCAGACGATGCGGGCGTAAATCATGAACAAAGCCAGCTTCGCCGGCCGATCCGGGCCGAGTGCGGCGACCAGCCCCAGCTTGCCCGCAAGCGCGTGCAAGCCGGCCAGTACACCATAGCAGGCGCCGAGCTGCACTTTCGGCGTCGCGCCCTGAGGTAGCTCCCCTTTGCAAAACTGGTCGATTAACGCAAGCAAGGGCTCCGGCAAACGCGACAGATTGGCCAGCGTATGATGGACCACGCGCGTCTTGACGCGCGCGTCCTTGGCCGGACGACCGGGTGCCCGTTTCACCGGTTCACGCACGCCTTCGACCAGTAGCACCGAACTGTACGTTTTGCCGCCCTGGCGGCTGCGATTGCGCTTGATGAACATGCTCCGACGCTGCGGCTGTCGGCGCGGAGAGCAAGCTTAATTAGGCTATGTTAGTGACAACACCTTTAGGCCCAAATTCACGAGGTGAATTTGCTCATTTAATTGGCCAAAATGGGGGAAGATCCGTCAGACGGCGGCATCTCCGAGTTGACGCCGCGAGTCGGAGGGCGGCTCGAGGGAGGGGCGCCTTCCAGGCGCCCGCGGCATCTGGTCGCCCACC
>CAJBES010000161.1 GCA_903952145.1 uncultured Opitutaceae bacterium
AGTGCTGCATTCCGCCCTGACGTGGCCGGCACCAGCCCGCCCGCTTTCATCGCGGTTACTATCGCTGCCGTCATCACGGCGAAAACTTCTTCGCCCGCCTCAAGCAATACCGCAGGGTCGCACCCGCTGCGACAAACTCGCGGCCTCCTTTCTGGCCTTCGTGCTCCTTCGCTGCTGTGCTCGATTGGCTCACGCACGAGGTTTGAATACACGCCCTAGCTCAGACTTTTTTAATAGGCCGCGTTTCCCCTGTCTCTAACGAGGGAGCAGAAGGCGGCTTGGAACAGGGCCGTGCGCGCGCCGGGTCGGGTTGGTAGCGGAAGCGATCCAAGTCCGCGACGTAGAGCCGGCCGATCTCGCACAGGCGTGCCACGTCGATGTGGTCAGTCTTGTGCTCGTGCAGCGCGTTGGCCGTGGATTGCAGCCGGGGCGCCAACAAAGGGTTGAGCACATGGACCGCGGCGCCGGCACGGGTCAGGCAGAGGGAGGTCATCGCCTGCAAGCAGGCTGCTCCCTTTATGCCACGGACAAAGCAATGCAACCCACCCGCAGCATTCGTGTCCCTTCGTGTCCTTTCGTGGTTAAACCTCAGCTCCGGAATAACTCAATATCTGCCGTGCTTGATGCACGCGGCGAAATACGCCTCGACGTTCTCCCGGGGCGTGCCTTCGCGGAAGCTGTCGGAGCTGCCGATGATGAAACCACCGCCGGGTTTGGCAATCTCCAGCGCGGTGCGCACCGTCGCCTCGATCGTGACCGGCGTGCCGTTCATCACCACGTGCAGGAGGTCGATATAGCCCTTGATCGTGGTTTTTTGACCGATGGTCCGCTTCGCGTGGGCGAGGTCGAAATCCCCCGTGGGCGGAGGCGTGCAGGTCTCAAGTACGTCCACGCCGGTGCAGGCGATCAGGTCCATCGAGCCGGCCAGCTTGCCGTCGTCATAGTAGCTGTAATAGGCGCCGTAACGGTGAGTGAGTTCCACGTGTTCGCGGATGAGCGGCACAAACACCTCCTTGAAGATGGCCGGCGACCAGCCCGCGGACAGCGACGTGAAATACCAGCAGCCGAAGATGAACTCAGCCCCACCCTCCAGGGCCGCTTTGACCTGCGCCAGCGAGCGTTGGTGGAAAATGGCCAGCTGCGCATCGAAGAAGGACCGGTTGTCGTAATAATCGACCATCAGGTCGGCCATGTCGCGGGCATGGCCGGCATTGTGGTCGACCGCGCCGCGCACCGTGACCAGCAGTACACCGCGGTCGCCCAGGATCCGCCGGGGCTCGGCGAGCCGGTCATAGTTGGTGTTGATGGGCGCGAGCACGTAGCGCAGCGCCGCCAGATCCTCCGGACCCTTGACGAGGTGCTCCGTACGGACCTCGTTCGGTGTCACCCCGAACTCCCGGCCGGACGGGGGAATCAGGATCCGGTCGGACAGTTTCCCCGCGGGGGTGTAAAAGGTGCGTTCGACCGCGACAAAATCCCCTTCCTGATATTTGCGCTGCTCCACCTTCACCTCCGGCAGCGCGTAGGTGTCGGGGAAGGCATCCAGCGTGTTGAAGGTGCCGTCGTCGACGGGATGCATCTGGTCGAGATCGGGCAGCACCCGTAGATGCATGGCCAGGTCCTGGCTCCCGTATTCGCCGATCAACCAAGCCCAGACCCGCGGGGCAATGGGCACGCGATCGGCTTCTTCGTGGCGAATTGCCGCCAAAATGCGTTCACGGCCGGTCATGGTGGGTTTTGACATGGGAAGAGTGAGGAGTGAGACGTGAGGAAGGAAGAGGGATAAAAACGGGTGAGAACGTAGGAATGGCCGCCAGGCCTGTCGATGTAATCGTAAGCAAAAAATTTCCTGCAAGCAGGCTCCTGCATTTATGCGCGGATGAAAATCAGATTTCGGCAACACGCCCCACGCCGATCATCATTCAGCAAATGCAGGGGCCTTTTGCGTTCCTTGCGGTCAAATCCAATTCCGTCTCACGCAAACGCGCGGAGGACGCAAAAAAGCTCTGCCCCCGATCATCCGCCTGGTAATGTCGGAGTGCGCCTTGTGCGCCGCCCTAATCCTGGAATCGGGTCTCCGGATTCGTGTCTGTTCGTGGCCATTCGTGACCCAAGGCCCGCCTGCCTTCTCCCCTTCGCGCAGCTTCGCGTGCTTCGCGGCTATAAATCCGTGGTCTGGAAACCGACCTCCGGAATCGTGTGCATCCGTGTCCATACGTGGTTAAGAAGTCCGCGTCAAAAGCCGCGCAAGGCTTGCCTCCGCGGGACTCTGCGTTGTGTTTGGCCCTGCCATGTCCGGCACGCCACCCATCGTCACCTTCCAGAACGTCGTGAAACGTTACGGCGACGGCCCTGTTGTGCTCGACCGCGTTTCCTTCGACGCGGCCCCGGGCGATTTCATCAGTCTCATCGGGCCGAGTGGTTGCGGCAAGTCCACCCTCCTCCGCCTCATTGCAGGCCTCAGTCCCGTCACGGGCGGTGACCTGGCCGTGGACGGCCGCACGCCCGAGGATGCCGCGACCGAGCTTTCGTTTGTCTTCCAGGAGCCGACCCTGCTGCCCTGGCTGACCGTGGCGCACAATATCGAGGTGGCGCAGCAGTTACGCGGCGTGCCCGCCGCCGCCCGCGCCGCCGCCCGCGCCCGCGCCATCGATCTGGTGCGGCTCACCGGTCGCGGCTCCGCTTATCCGCGTCAACTTTCCGGCGGTCAGAAAATGCGCGTCTCCCTCGCCCGTGCCCTGACCCTCGAACCGAAGATCCTGCTGCTCGACGAACCCTTCGGCGCCCTCGACGAGATGACGCGCGAGCACCTCAACGAAGAACTGCTGGACATCCGGGAAAAACAGGCCTGGACCGCCTTCTTTGTCACACATTCGGTCGCCGAGGCCGTGTTCCTTTCCAACCGCATATTGGTGATGTCCGTCAACCCGGGCCGCATCCACCGCGAGGTCCGGGTGGATTTACCTTATCCGCGCACCGGGGCCACCCGGCTGTCCCGGCCCTACCATGATCTCGTCGCCGCCGTCTCCGGCCTGCTCCGGTCGGTCGAGAACCCCTGAGCCATGCGCCGCCCCCTGCTCAACATCCTGCTCCCCCTGGCCATCGGCGTACTGGTGGTCGCGCTCTGGTATGCCGTGCGGTATGCACTGACTGAGGATTTGAAATTCCTCCTCCCCACGCCCGACGAGATCTGGGCGGCCCTGTTGGCCAATTCCGAATCACTCGGCCGCGCCACCCTTAACACCACCAAGGGGGCCCTGCTCGGCTTCGGCTTCGCCGTCGTCGTCAGCTTCGGTCTGGCGCTGCTTTTGTCCCTCTCTTCCCTCATCCGCGCCAGCCTCTACCCCTACCTGATGATCCTCCAGATGATGCCGATCATCGTCATTGCGCCCATTCTCGTGCTCTGGGTGGGCGCCGGCCTCAACAGCGTGGTCGTCATCACCTTTCTCATCTGCTTTTTCCCGCTCGTGGTGAACACGACCCAGGGCCTCATCTCAACCGATCGCAATCTGGTGGAACTTTTCCGCATGTATCGGGCAACCAAGTGGCAGGAAACCTTCCGGCTGCGTGTGCCCGCCGCCCTGCCCTATTTCTTCACCGGCCTGCGCATCGCCGCCGTGCTCGCCCCCATCGGGGCCCTGGTGGGCGACTATACCGCCGGCAGTTCTGCGGGCGACGGTGGCGGCCTGGGCTTTCAGGCCATCATCTACAGCAGCCAGGCCAAATACTCCGCCCTCTTCGCCACCGCCGCCGTGACCTGCGTGCTGGGATTTGTTTTTGCCGCGGCCGTGCATATCCTCAGTTGGTTGATGTTGGCCAAATGGCACGACTCCTACCACCGTTCCGACACCTGATTCCCGTGGTTTGTCCCCGCATTCCCCTCCTCCTCCTGCTCGCCGCCACCGGTCTGCGGGCTGAATTATTCAAGCTCAGCGTCCAACTCGACTGGGTCGCCGAACCCGAGCATGGCGGGTTCTATCAGGCTCAGGCGCAGGGCTATTTTGCGGCCGAGGGACTTGACGTCACCCTCATCCCCGGTGGTCCCAACGCCTTTGTCCTGCCCAAAGTCGCCACTGGTCAGGCCGACATCGGCCAGACCGACAGCACCAACGCCCTGCTCCAGCAGGCCGAGGGCCTGCCCGTGGTCCAGTTTGCCGCGGTGTTTCAAGACGACCCGTCCGGTCTGCTGGTCAACGCAGGCAGTTCGGTGCAAACCTTCGCCGACCTGCAGGGAAAAACCATCATCGCCCGACCCGAATGGGCCTTTCTGCCCTATCTCAAAGGAAAATACGGCATCACCTTCAACGTCGTTCCGCAGAGTTTTTCGGTCGCGGCGTTCCTCGGCAACAAGGAAGCCATCCAGCAGGGCTATTACATCGCCGAGCCCTATCATATCGTGGCGGCCGGGGCCAAGGAACCCCGTTTCCTCTCGACTTGGGAGGCCGGTTTCCGCGCCTATGCTGTGCTGGTCACCAGCCGCAAGTTCGCCCGCCTGCACCCGGAAAAATTGCAGGCCTTTCTGCGCGCCTACATTCGCGGCTGGCAGGACTACCTCGCAGGGGACCCGACCCTCGCACACGCGGCTATGAAGGCCGTCAATCCCACCAACACCGACGCATTCATGCTGGCCTCCCGCCAATTGCTCATCGACGGCAAACTCGTCACCGGGCGCGATGCCGACGGTGGTCCGCAAAACGTCGGCCGCCTGACAGTGGCGCGATTCAACACCCAAATCCGCCAGCTCGAAGAGCTCGGCATCCTACCCAAGGGCAAGGTCACAGCCGGCCAGGCAATGACCACCGACTTTCTGCCCTGAACCGTAGCTCCATGCAAATTCCAGCTCGGGTCCGATTCCTCTCCCTCCTGCATGCCGCCGTGCAGGAGTCGACTCTGACCAAACTCACCCTGGGCAAACCCCGTGGTGCCGATCCGACCTTGCGCAATGTTTTCGTGCGCCCGGTCACCCTGAAAAGCGGCCCGCATCTCACCTTCGTCTGGCGGCATGTCACCCGTGACATCACAAAAAACCTGCCGCCCGCGGCCGCCCTGACCCAACTCGACGCGCTGATCGGCGCAGACTTTCTCGACGCCCACCTCTTCACCACCGCTGAAACCGTGCACCTCGAATGCCAACCCGACGGAATGGCGCGACTTAAGGTCATCGCTGCACCTGGGGACGCGGTGCTTCCGACGCAGCCGTCTCCAGATCACGATCAACCCAAACAACACCTGATCTCCGCCGCCGCGCCGTGGCTCCGGGACTTGGGCGTCACCAACGACCGCGGCCAGCCCCGGGAGGGCATGGCGTCCAAGTTCCGGCAGATTCAGAAATTCACCGAACTCCTTGGCCACCTCATTGCCGAGGCGCCTCTGCCCCCGGACCGCCCGCTGCGGGTCGTGGACATGGGCTGCGGCAAGGGCTACCTGACCTTCGCCGTCGCCAGCCTGCTCGGCGAACGTGCCAACATCCTCGGCGTCGAGCGGCGTTCCGATCTGGTTGAAAAATGCAATGCCGTGGCCGGCAAGCACGGGTTTTCACACCTACAATTCAGCGTCGGTGAAATTGGTACGGGCGATCCCGGCCCCATGGATATCCTCATTGCGTTGCACGCCTGCGACACCGCCACCGATGACGCTCTGGCCCAGGGTCTGAAATCCGGCGCCACCCTGTTGGTGGTCTCACCCTGCTGTCAGAAGGAACTCCGCGCCCAGCTCTCCGCGCCCCCGGTTTTGGCGGAGGCGCTGCGCCACGGCATCTTTCAGGAGCGGCAGGCCGAGTTCGTGACCGACGCCCTGCGCGCCCAGTTGCTCGAGTGGGCCGGCTGCCGCACCAAGGTTTTTGAGTTTATCTCCACCGAGCATACCGCAAAAAACCTGATGATCTCCGCCATCCGGTCCCACGCGCCGGGCGATCCCGCCCGGGCCGCCCGCCTGCAGGAATTCGCCGCCTATTACGGCATTCGCCACCAACAACTGGCCACGGTGCTCGGCTTCCCACTCGTGCCATGAAACGCCCGGCATTTATGCATTCCAGAATCCTCATCCTTGCCCTGATCCTTGTCTCCACCCTCCAGGCCGATCCCGCCTCCCACCGTCAGGCCGCCGGCGCTGTTTTGGATTTGCTCAGCGGCCCCGACACCCTGCGCGCGG
>CAJBES010000162.1 GCA_903952145.1 uncultured Opitutaceae bacterium
CATGCCACGCCTTCTTGAGCTGGAATCCGGCGCGCAGGATCTGAATGCGCAGATGGTCCTCCTCGTTGATCATGACAGAAAACATCTGATCCCGGCTGATGACGACCCCCGTTCCGGTCTTGGTGGCACTGAGTTCGCGACTGATGAGGTGCCGCTCCACGAGGATCTGCTTCTCCAGTTCGCTGAGCTCGCTGATGGCGACGTTCAGGCCGCGTTTCATGGGCGCAGTGGCGGCAACCGCGGTGCGGCAGGTCTCCAGGGCCGCCTCTCGCTGCGCGGGCTTTGCCCAGCCCGGGAACGCGGTGTTCGCCAGATTGCGGGCCAGACGGATGCGCGTCATCAGGACGATGGCGGTCTTGTTGCTCGAGGAATCAGTCAACTCGGAAGGCGTTTCGATGAGCGATGCAATCGTCATGGGTTCAACGCGCCGGCTTCGGCTCAACTTGTTTGACTTGGGTGATTTCATCCCGGCAGCGGGCCGCATCCTCGTAGCGTTCGGCTTTGATGGCATCGGTAAGATCGAGCTCCAGTTTGGTCAGCCGGTCGTGGAGAGATTTTCGGGCCAGCGCCCTCTGCGGGACTTTGCCGCGGTGCATCGGGCCCTTGTGCATATTTTCCAGCATCGGTTCCACCGCCACCTTGAAGGATTCGTAGCACTGGGGGCAGCCAAAGCGACCGTGTTTCTTGAAATCAGCCTGGGTAAAGCCGCACTGTTCACACTGCACGCTGCTGACCCCCGGCTCGGGGTTCAGCGAGGCCTTGAGCAACAGATCGGCCAGGGAAAAACCACTGGGATCGGTCACCCCCTTGGCCTGCGCACACTCCTCGCACAGGTCAACCTTGTGCACCTTGTTGTTCACAATCTGGGTTAGGTGCACGGTCGCGGGCTTCGGACAGAGGTCGCATTTGAGCGGATTGGCCATGGTCAGGAGGGGACTCTATGCAGATAAGATGCCATACTAGGCCCCGCTGGCAAGTGCGGGAGCACACTTGTGGGGCTGCGCCGTCCTCGCTCATTCCGGACAGGCAAGCGCGTCAGGTTGTCGCGCCCCTTCCGCCGGGGAAAACCCGCCGTCATCAAATCCGGGTTCCTTCAACCAGCACGCGACGGCGGAATGAGGCCAGAATTTTCCGGGTGATCGGGCCGGGCCTGCCGTCGCCGATCACGCGCCCGTCCAGCTTGGTGACCGGGATGACCTCGGCGCCGGAGCCGGTCAGGAAGCACTCGTCGGCCACCCAGACATCATAGCGGGTCATATCGGTCTCGCGGATTGGGATGCCCAGTTCCGCTGCGATGTCGAAAATGGTGCCGCGCGTGATGCCCTTGAGCGCACCCTGCGAGGTGGCGGGAGTGCGAAGGACGCCCTTGTGCACGGTGAAAATATTGTCCGCCGTGCACTCGGCAATGTGGCCTTGGTCGTTGAGCATGATGGCCTCGAGCGCGCCAAACTGCTTCGCCTCGATCTTGGCGAGGATGTTGTTGAGATAGTTGAGGGGCTTGATCGTCGGCGGCAGGGCGGCCGGGCTGATGCGGCGCGTGGGCACGGTGACAATGGCGAGGCCGTTGTCGTAATGTTCCTGCGGATAGAGCGAAATCTTGCTCGCGATGATAAAGATCGAGGGCTTGGCGCACAACCACGGCGCGAGGCCGAGGTCGCCCACCCCCCGGGTGATGACGAGGCGGATGTAGCCATCCGTGAGATTGTTCTGGCGGCAGGCCTCGCAGATGACGTCGCGTAGTTCCTTGCGGCTCAGCGGCATGGACAGCAGGAGGGCCTTGGCTGAATCCTCCAACCGTTCCAAGTGCTCCTCAAGGCGGAAGATGTTGCCCCCGTATAGCCTGATCCCCTCGAAGACTCCGTCACCGTAAAGCAGCCCGTGATCAAATACGGACACTTTCGCGTCGGCTTCATCCACAAATTTCCCGTCGAGATAAATTTTCATCGGCCGGCCAAACTACAGGGCTGCGTTGTCCATTGTCGAGTCCGCGGTCGGCAAAATCAGATTGAGTTTGGCCGGCATAAGCCGGACAATATAACCGTTCCCGGACCATTCATGAACGTCCAAATTTGCCGACCCAACCGCGGTTTCACCCTGATCGAATTGCTCACGGTTATTGCCATCATCGGCATCCTGGCCGCCATCGTGATCCCCACTGTCGGCACCGTCCGGGAAAAGGCCCAGCGCGCCGTGGACGCCAGCGATCGCCGCGAGATCGTCAAGGCCGCGATGATCTATGCCGGCGACAACAACGACCGTCTGCCTGACCCTGCCACCATTCCCGCCACGGTCCTGACCGCCTCCGAGCCGGCCTTCCTCTGGCCCGGCATTCTCGCGCGCAGTGGCATCCTCACCGACCCCACCTTCTACTACGTCAAGAGCGACCCGCTTTTCTCCGGCGTCTATCCCGCCGCCATTATCAGCCCTGCCTCGCGCACCACGCTCGATCCGAGCTTCACCGTCGGGCGGACGCTCAGTGCGGAATTTGTCGGTGGCCTGCGACTCGGCGACCCCGCGACGACCCCCGTGCTCTTCACCCGTGGGCTCCGGCCTGACGGCACTTGGGATCCTGACACCGGCGCCTACAAGGATGCCGGCGGCTACGTGGCCTATCTGGGCGGCAATGTCCAATTCCACCCCAACACCGCCATCAACAAATTTACCTCCAACCGCTCCAGCCGGCAGACCGACAACCTCCTGCAGGCCATCCCCTACAATACCATCACGCCGGCCAATTCCGCCCGCGTCTGGGGCACCACTGGCGCCGGGACCGGATCCCCGACCGGCACCCCCGCCGTCCAAGGGCCCTGACCGGACCCCGTGTGGTCCTCCACCCCGCCCGGCCTCCCTGGCCGGGCTTTTTGTTTTCCCCTTTCCAACCTCATAACACCCCAGCCAACATCGCCTGCTTCCCATGACGTCCGCCCCCGCCGCACCTGCCGCCAACACCACTTACATCATCGGCCACCGCAACCCCGATGCCGACGCTATCTGCTCAGCCATCGCTTACGCCGCCTTCAAGGAGCAGCGCGGTGAATTGGGCTATGCTCCCGCCCGCTGCGGGAATTCCAACGCCCGGATCGACACTATCCTGCAGCGCTTCAACCAGCCGTTGCCGGTCTACCTCAGCGACGTCAGCCCCAGGGTGCGCGACCTCATGGTGGCGGAAGTCATTGCCGTGGACGAAAACGCCACCTGTGCCGAGGCGCTTGAACTGATTGACCGGCATAGCATCAGCGTCGTTCCTGTGACCACGTCGGAACGCCGGGTCGTCGGGACGGTTTCCCTCGCGCACATGGGCGGTTTCTTCATTCCACGCCTCAGGGAGCCGCGCCAGACCCGCCAAGTCCACACCAGCCTCGCCCGCATCGCGCGCGCCCTCGACGCCCACACCCATCACCTCGTTGACGAACATCGGCTGGAGGAACTCTCCATCCGCATCGGTGCGATGGATATCGGCACCTTCTGGAAAATCTCCACCCGCGAAAATATTGCCCCGGCCCGGTCCATCATCATCGTGGGTGACCGGCGCGATGTGCAACTGCGCGCCATCGAACTGGGCATCCGCGTCCTGGTGATCAGTGGCGGCCTGCCCGTGGCTCCCGAGATCATCGCGCAGGCCCGGACGCACGGCGTCAGTATCCTTGGCAGTGCGCACGACACCGCCACCACCGCCTGGGCGGTGCGCACGGCCGCGACGCTGGATCGCGTGATCGATCGTGATTTTTCCACGATCAATCCCGACTCGCGCATCGCCGACGTGCGCAAAAAATTCGGCCCGGCCTCGCCCCATGCCATGTTTGTTTCCGGCGAAGACGGCCTCCTGCAGGGGATTCTCACCAAGAGCGACCTGCTCAAACCCGTGGCCACCCGCCTCGTCTTGGTGGACCACAACGAGATGACCCAGGCGGTCAACGGCGCCGACGAGGTCACCATCACCGAGATCATCGACCACCACCGCCTCGGGGCCCTCAACACCCAGCAGCCGATCCTCTTTATCAATGAGCCTGTGGGCTCCACCTGCACCATTGTCGCCGACCTCTTCCGCCGCGAAGAGTTGCAGCCGAGTCCGGCCATCGCCGGCATCATGATGTCAGGGCTGATCTCCGACACCTTGTTCCTCAACAGCCCCACCACCACGCCGAAGGACGGGGCCATCCTCACCTGGCTGGCCAAGCTCAGCGGCGTAGATCCGCGCCAACTCGCCGACGAGATTTTCAGTTCCGGCTCGGTCATCCTCGCCAACCCGCCCGCCCGGGTCGTCCGCTCCGATTTCAAGATTTACGAGGAGGAAGGGGTGCGCTTCGCCGTCTCCCAAGTCGAGGAACTAGGTTTGGGCAACTTCTGGCAGCACGCCAAGGAAATCGCCGCCGCCCTGCAGGATCTGCGCGAGGAGGAGCAGCTGGCCTTTGCCTGTCTCCTGGTCACTGATATCAACACGCAGAACTCCCTGCTCCTCGTCAAGGGCGACTCCGGTTTGATCCAGCGCATTTCCTATGCCCACGTGGAGCAGGATGAGATCTTCGACCTGCCCGGCATTGTGAGCCGCAAGAAGCAGCTTATCCCCTATCTCGCCAGCCTGCTTAAGGAAATGGCGGCGGATGGTGACCTGCCCAAAGCCGGCCCCTCCGCCCCGTTCCGCCCGCAACGGGCCTGAGCCGGTGGGGAATTGCGGCGTTGCATCGCGCGGGGGGATTCCCTTCTTTGGGCGAAAATGTCCGCCGAACCCACCTCGCCCGCGCCCGTCCCCAATGACTTCATCCGCGATATCGTCGCGGCTGATGTGGCCGCGCAACGCCATGCGAAGATCGTCACCCGTTTCCCGCCCGAGCCCAACGGCTACCTGCACATCGGCCACGCCAAGTCGATTTGCCTGAACTTCGGCATCGCCCGCGAGCAGGGCGGCATGTGCAACCTGCGCTTCGACGACACCAACCCGGCCAAGGAGGAGATCGAATACGTCGATTCCATCACCGCCGACGTCCGGTGGCTCATCGCCGGCTGGGCCGACCACTGCCTGGGCTTCAAGCCCAAGGGTGCCCACCCCGGCAAGGTCACGAGCAACGGCCAGCCGGATTACTATCTCGCGCCGGTTGATCCCTCAGGTCTCTCTGCGGAGCCCTTCTACGCCTCCGACTATTTCGACCAGCTCTACGAGTATGCGCTCGAGCTCATCCGGCGCGGCCAAGCCTACGTCTGCGACTTGAATGCGGAAGACACCGAGAAATACCGCGGCGCCCCGGACAAGCCCGGCCAGGATTCGCCCTTCCGCCACCGCAGCGTCGCGGAGAACCTCGACCTCTTCCAGCGCATGAAGGCCGGCGAATTCCCCGACGGCGCCCGCTCGCTGCGCAGCAAGATCGACATGACCTCGCCCAACATGTGGCTGCGCGACCCGCTGCTCTACCGCATCCGCCACATCCCGCACTACCACGCCGGCGACAAGTGGTGCATCTACCCGCTCTACGACTATGCCCACTGCCTGAGCGATTACCTTGAGGGCGTCAGCCACAGCCTCTGCTCGCTCGAGTTTGTGCCGCACCGGGCACTTTACGACTGGGTGCTCGAAAACCTCGGCCTGCCCCGGCCGCTGCCGCACCAATACGAATTCGCCAAGCTGGTCCCCACCTACACGCTCCTGAGCAAGCGCAACATCCTGCGCCTGGTGCAGGAAAAGGTCGTCGCCGGCTGGGACGACCCGCGCCTGCCCACGATCTCCGGCCTCCGCCGCCGCGGCATTCCCGCCAGCGCGATCCGCAAGTTCGTCACCAGCGTCGGCGTCACGACCTTCAACAGCGTCACCGACATCGCCGTCTTCGAGCACGCCGTGCGCGAGGAGCTCAACCAGTCCGCCGCCCGCCGCCTCGCGGTGCTCCGACCCGTCAGGCTCGTCCTCACGAACATTCCCGCCGGCGAGATCGTCGCGTGCTCGGCCACGAACAACCCGCAGGAGGAGAATCCTACAACGCGCCCGCTTGCCCTGACCCGCGAGGTGTTCATCGAGGCCGACGATTTCGCCGAGGTGCCGCCGCCAAAGTATTTCCGCCTGAAGCCGGGCGGCGAGGTGCGGCTTAAATACGCCTGCATCATCAAGTGCGACGAACTCGTGAAGGATGCCGCCGACACCATCACCGAGATCCGCTGCACCGCCCAGCTCGACACCCGTCACGGCCAGCCCAACGCCGACAAAAAGGTCAAGGGCACCATCCACTGGGTCAGCGCCACCCAATGCATTGACGCGGTGGTGCGGCTCTATGACCGCCTCTTCACCGTGCCCGAGCCCGGCGCCGCGGAAGATTTTCTGCAGGTCGTGAATCCGAAATCACTCGAGGTGGTCACGGCCAAGCTCGAGTCCTCACTCGGGATCGCGCAACCGGGTGAGCGCTACCAGTTTGAGCGCCTCGGCTACTTCGCCCTCGACCCCAAGGACAGTGCACCGGGCCAACCCGTCTTCAACCGCACCATCACGCTCCGGGACACCTGGGCGAAGTGAAACTGCGCGCGAGGCCGCCGTTCCCATCATCACCGGTCAGCCAATGGATCTTCCACTCCTCAACGACATCGAGGTCCGGGTTTTGGGTTCTCTCATCGAGAAGCAGATCAGCACGCCCGAATATTACCCGCTTTCGCTGAACGCGTTGGTCAACGCCTGCAATCAGACCAACAACCGAAACCCGGTCGCCACCTACGGCGAATCCGACGTCAACCGGGCCCTCGTTTCCCTCCGGGACAAGCACCTCGCCTGTGAATTCAGTGGTGGCACGAGCCGGGTGCTCAAATTCGGCCACAAGCTGGTCGAGGCCTTGGAGCTGTCTCCCGCCGAGGTCGCCGTGCTCTGCGTGCTGATGCTGCGTGGTCCGCAAACCCCGGGTGAGATTCGTGGCCATAGCGGCCGGCTGCACGAATTCGCCGATCCCGCCCATGCCATGGCCACATTGGCGACGCTTGCCGGCCGCCATCAGCCGCTCGTGGTCTGCCTCCCGCGTCAGCCCGGCACCAAGGAATCACGCTACTGCCACCTCCTGGCCGGCGGTCCTTCCATCGCGCTTGCAACCCCGCCCGTGGATCCCACCGCCTCTGCATCCGCCAAGGCAGCCGCTGAACCTGATCGACTGGCCACTCTGGAGTCCGAAGTCGCCGGCCTTCGCCGCGAAGTCACTGAGCTCCGCCTGATATTTGACAAGTTCCGTAAGCAATTCGAGTAACCGTTGCCTCCCGGCAACCCTGCAGGTGCGGCTCAAAGCGTTCCGTGGAAACTTTTCTCGGGGTTGATCAAACCGGCAGCCTGCTTTCCCGAGCTTGCCGTGCCACAGCGGGTCCGCTTTAGTCGCCGCCATGGCCCGTCAGCTTCGCTTTCTTGGGGTATTGCTGTTTATCAGCCTGATCGGAACGACCGCCGTGTTCTGGTCTTACGAAAACGGGGTCAACCCTCACATCAAATCCTATGCTGACGCGCTGTGGTGGTGGTTCGTCAGCTCGACCACGGTCGGCTATGGTGACATCGCCCCGGTCACCTCGATGGGCCGGCTGGCGGGCGTGGCCACCATCATCATCGGCATCTACTGCTATACCAATTTCATCGCGATCACCGCCGACTCGCTCCACGGCCTGACCAACCAGAAGCGTCTCGGCACCGCGGCGGTCAAGGCCCGCGACCATGTCGTCATCTGCGAATACACCGCCTTCGCCGACGAGCTTATCCAGGTCATCCCGCAATACCCGGAGCTGGCGCGCCGCCCGGTCGTGATCATCACCGATCTGGTGCAGGTGCAACCCTACCCGCAGCACCATTTTGTCCGCGGCGTGCCCATCAGCCCCACCTCCCTGAAGCAGGCCGGCATAGGGGAAGCCGCACTGGTTTTCGTCTTCGCCAACGCCCGCTTCGTCGACCCCGACCTGAAGACGCTGCATACCGTCTCGCGCATCCGGCAGCTAAATCCCCGGGCGAAGATTTTCGTCGAGCTCGTCAATCCCCACCTCGATCTCGCGCAGCATCTCACCGGCGATGTGGTCATCCTGACCAGCCGGGATTTGCTCGAATCCGTGCTCAAGCACCGCGCCTTCGATCTGTCCGCGCATTTTGCCCGCACCTGAGGCGCTGCCCAGAGGGTGGCCGCAAACCGCTGCAGCCGTGCCTGCACCCGCGCCCGGCCGGGGCGGCGAAATTGCTGACGATGTTGGGCGACGTGGCGTTGCCTCCCACCGTGCAAGTCGAGTTGTCCCACACGTCCCCGCCGGTTGCTCTCCCCCCGTCTTTCCGTATGCAGCCCGGCTGGTCCGTTCGCTGCTTGCCAACGCCGAAAGGACTCTGGTTCACTCCGCGCCCGTGAAACAAAGCATCGTCACCCTCGACATGGAGGGCGTCCTCACGCCGGAAATCTGGATCGCGGTCGCCGAGTGCACCGGCCTCCCCGAACTGCGCCGCACCACGCGCGACGAGCCGGATTACGACAAGCTCATGCGCGGACGCCTCGCCATCCTCGACCGGCACGGCATCACGCTCTCGCGCATCCAGGAGGTCATCGGCGGTCTCGCCCCGCTGCCCGGGTCGCTCGACTTCCTGACGACACTCCGCACGCAAACGCAGGTCATCATCCTGTCCGACACCTTCGAGCAGTTCGCCCAGCCGCTGCTCCGCCAGCTCGGCTGGCCCACCCTGCTCTGCCACCGGCTGATCGTCGCCGACGACCGCATCACCGGCTACCAGCTCCGCATGCCGGACCAGAAGCGCGAGGCCGTCCGCGCACTCCAGTCGCTCAACTACACCGTCATTGCCGCCGGTGACTCGTTCAACGACACCTCGATGCTCGCGCAGGCCGACCACGGCATCCTCGTCCACGCCCCGGCCAACGTCGTGCAGCAGTTCCCGCAGTTCCCCGCGGTCGAATCCCACGCCGACCTGCTCAAACTGATCCAGGCTCGGCTGACGGGTTAGCGACGCCGTCACCGCAGCGTGCCCTGACTGCACGACGCACCGCCTCCCAGCGTCGCTGGCTACCGGTGGATTTCCGGTTTGGCCTCGCGCGTCATCAGCTCGCGGACGGCCTGCCGCGGGTCCTTGTCGCGGTAGAGGCTGGCGTAGACCTCGTCGATGATCGGCGTCTCCACGCCGGCGCGGCGGGCCAGGGCGTAGGCGCCGTCGGCCGTCTTGACACCTTCGGCCACCACCATGCCCATCTCACGCTGAATATCGGCGAGCTTGCGGCCCTTGCCCAATTCCTCGCCGACGTGGCGGTTGCGGCTGTGCCGGCTGATGCAAGTGACGATGAGATCGCCGATACCGCTGAGGCCGGAAAACGTTTCCGCGCGTCCGCCGAGTGCCTGGCCGAGGCGCGCCATCTCGACGATGCCGCGCGTCATCAGGGCGGCCTTGGTGTTGTCGCCGAGGCCCATGCCGTCGAGCACGCCGGCGGCCAGCGCCAGCACATTTTTGAGCGCGCCGCCGAGTTCCGCGCCGACCACGTCGTCCGAGGTGTAGAGGCGGAGATACGGGTTCATGAACGCCTGCTGGACGGTGAGCGCGGCCGCAGCGTCCTTTGATGCCACCATCACCGCCGTGGGCACGCGGCGCGACACCTCCTCGGCATGACTCGGCCCGGAGAGGATGGCATAGCGCACGGCGCCGAGCTTTTCGGCCACCATCTCGCTGGCACGCATGCAGGTGCCGGTCTCGATGCCCTTGGCGACATTGAGGTAGATAAGGTCGGACGCGCGTGGCACGGCACTCAATCCGTCGAGCAACTTGCGCAGGAACTGGCTCGGAGCAGCCAGCACGACGATCGAGGCGCCGGCGCAGGCCCGGCCGAGATCGCTTTCGAGCGTCAATGCGGCGGGCAGCTCGACGCCCTTGAGGAAACGTTCGTTGCGACGGGTGCGGCGCATCTCGTCGATGTAGTCCGGAAACGGCCCCCAAAGCGTGACTTCATGGCCGTTGTCGCATAGCACCATCGCGAGGGCCGTCCCCCAACCGCCGTCGCTAAGCACGCTGATTTTCATGACGTCAGGTCTCCAGAAAAACTCGCCCACGGCAAGCCTAGGCGGCAAGAAACCGCGCGAGCCGCGCCTGCACCCGCTCCCGGCCGAGCACCCGGAAGATGCTGGTGATGCTCGGACCGGCGTTGGTGCCGGTGACGGCCAAGCGCGCGACGGCCTGATAGTCGCCAAAGCCCAGACCCTTGCTCTCGGCCAGCGACTTGATCCCGGCCTCGATGGCGGTGTCGCCCGAGAAATCCATGGCGGGCAGTGCCGCGAGCAGTTCCGCGAGCCGCGCCTTCGGGTCGCCTTTGGCCATCACCTTCTCCCTGACCTTGGAATCGATCGGGTAATCCTCGGAGAAAAAGTAAGCCGTGTACGCCGGCACCTCGTCGACCGCCTTAACCTTCGGATGAGAAATGCCCATCACTGCGCTGAAGTACGCCCTGTCCGCCATGGCGACTTGATTCCCGGATTGCTGAAAATATGTGATGTTGGCCGAAACGAAATCCTCGGGCTTTTGCTCGAGCAGATATTGCATGTTGAGGTGCGCGAGTTTCTTCGGGTCAAACTTCGCGTTCGCCTGGTTCACGCCGGGCAGGTCGAAGAGCCTGATGATCTCCGCGATCGGCATCTTCTCGCGGTCATCCCCCGGATTCCAGCCGAGCAGCGCCAGAAAGTTCACCAGCGCCTCCGGCAGAAAATGGCGCTGCCGGTATTCCTCGATGAGCGCACCCTTGTCGCGCTTGCTCATCTTGCCCTGCCCCATCTCGGGTGACTTCAGGATGAGCGGGATGTGGGCGAAAATCGGCGGCGTGGCCCCGAAGCCCTCGTAGAGCCGCACGTGCTTGCTGGTGTTGGAAAGGTGGTCCTCGCCCCGGATGATGTGCGTCACCTGCATCGTGATGTCGTCGACGACATTCACAAAGTGGAACACCGGGTTGCCGTCGGAGCGGAAGATGACGAAGTCCTCGTCCTCGGCCCGTTCGACTTTCCCGCGGATCTGGTCGTCAATGACGACGGGCGCCGACTTGACCTTCTCGACTTCCTTTTTGCGGTGATCGTCAAAAACCCTGTAGCGCTCGCCGAGGAGCTTGAACCAGATGGCGCCGTCCTTCTCGTAGGCGCGGCCG
>CAJBES010000163.1 GCA_903952145.1 uncultured Opitutaceae bacterium
CCTGCCCATGTCCAGTTTCGTCCGCCTGCTCATCCTCGCCACCCTGCTCCTCGGCCTGTTTCTGGCCGCAGTGCTGGCCACGCAGGGGTGGCTGCATCGCCAGCGCGAGCGGCTTCAAACCGAAGCGATTGCGACCCGGCGGGCCCAGTTTCTCGCCGCCGTGGAGCTTACCGCCCCGGGCCAGCCGCCCTGGACGCGCCGGCAACTCGATGATTTGGGTGCCCTGATCGACGCAGACATCACTCTCCAGCCTGCGCCACCGCAGACCGCCCCTGCCAAGCCCGGCAGAATCATTTTTTTTCAACTCCTGCCCGGTGCTGACGGCGGGGCACCTGGGCATGCCATCGTCTCCTTCCCGGCACCACCACTGATGCGCCTCCAACTCGCCCATACCCGGACTTGGGCGCTGTTGCTCGTTTTCGCGCTGGGTGTATTGTTGCTCTTTGTCACGGTCAGCACGCTCTGGCGCCGTCCGGTTGTGAACGACGGGGACAGTCACCTATCCTGGCGCACGAGCCGTGGAGAAATGGGCAGTCTGGAGCAGCTCGCCAAGGTCTCTGTCGCCCAAGGGACAGCCCTGGCCCATGAGCGCGATGTCCACCAGCGCACCGAACAGGATTTGCTGTTGAACCAGCGCCTGCTTAACCAGTCGTTGGAAGAGAAATTCCGGCTGGGCCGTGACCTGCATGACGGTTTGATCCAGTCATTGTATGCGGCCGGCATGACTTTGGAATCGATCCGGCCAATGCTGACCCGTGAACCCGCCGAGGCGGACCGGCGGCTTGCGCAGTGCCTGGATCAGCTGAACGCAACGATCCGGGAGGTGCGCAATCACATCACCGGACTCGCCCCGGATAAATTGAGCCGGCTCAGTTTCGCCGCCGCCCTGGAATTCTTCATCCAGGAACTGCGCGCCGGCCGGGAACTGGCCTTCTCGCCCACGATTGACGAGGACGCGGCCGCCGCCTTGTCATCCGACCGGACCGTGGAGGCCCTGCAAATCGCCCGCGAGGCCATCAGCAACAGCCTGCGCCACGGGCACGCCACTCGCATCACCGTGCGGCTCCATCGCAACGGCCCGGAAGTGGTGCTCCTGGTGCAGGACAACGGCTGTGGCTTCGACCCGGTGGCCAAGGGCGGGAGTGGGTCCGGACTTGGCAACATGCAGGCCCGCGCCGAGCATCTGGGTGCCGTATTGCGCATCGACAGCCGTCCCACCGATGGCACTCGCGTGGTGCTTACCATCCCTGTTTGATGCCCTCATGAGCAAGTCAAACCCCATTCCCATTCGTGTGCTGTTGGTGGATGACAGCGAAGTGGTCCGTGCCGGCCTGCGGGCACTTCTCAGCACCGAACCCCGCCTCAGGCTCGTCGGGGAGGCTGGCCATGTCGCCGGGGCGATCGAGGCCTGCCAGCGCCAGCATCCCGACGTCGTGCTGCTGGATATCCGTCTACCCGATGGCACTGGCTTTGACGCCTGCCGCCGTATTCTGCAGCGCCTGCCGGCAACCCGGATTCTCATCCTGACCTCGGTGGTGGATGACAACCTGCTGGACGAGGCCATCCGTGCCGGCACGCACGGTTATCTGCTCAAGGAGATCAACGCCGGAGGTTTGGTGCAGGCGATCCTCGACGTGGCCGGAGGCAAATCCATTTTGGATCCTGCCATCACCGCCCGCGTCCTGCAACTGGTGAAAAGTGGACCGGGCACGCCGGCCGCAAGCCTCGCCAGCCTGTCTGCTCAGGAACAGCGCGTCCTGGCCTGCATCGCCGCCGGCAAAACCAACAAGGAAGTCGGCGCTGAACTCGGTCTTAGCGAGAAAACGGTGAAGAACTATCTGGGGAATATTTTCGAAAAGCTGCATGTGAACCGTCGGTCCCAGGCCGCCGTGCTCTACGCACAGGAGCAGCACCCAAAGTCTCACGCTGGCGCCGGCGCGGCGCGGGTGTGACAGTGTTGATTCTGCCACAGCGGGTGCCAGCCGGGGTGCAGCCGGATCACGGTGTGCTTGGTGACTGCGACGGCGCCATCCGCGTCAGCCCCCTCCTGCTCGCTCTTCACGTTGTCGGGGAAGTGCCCGAACATGGTCATCGGGCTCCCCTCGGGGTCGACGTAAACCTGGCCGTTGCCGCCATGGCCTTGCGCCAACTCCGGTCGCACGAAGTAAAAATGCGCCGGCAACGGTAGGCCGGCATGGTTTGCACTGGCCTTAGGTAAATTTTAACCGCAGCAAGCCAAAGACGGTCATCTTCAGCAATAACCAACCGTGGCTGAACCGGGAGATATTGGTCGCCCCATAGGTGCGATCCTTGTAGCGCACCGGCACGTCACGGATTTTCAACTTAAGGAGCGCCGCACCAAACAGCAGATTGAAGTCCCCGAAGGGATCGAAGTCGCCCAGCTCTTTGATGCGCGTGACAATCCGTTCGTAGTCGGCGCGCAACAGCATCTTCGTTCCGCACAGGCTGTCCTTGATCGGCTGGCCGAGGGTGTAGGACAGCGCCAGCGCAAAAAATTTGTTCCCCAATAGGTTCAGGAAGCGCATCGCTTCCTTCTCCATCGGGTAGACCAGTCGGCTGCCATTAGCGAACTCGGCCGCGCCTGTCGCCACCGCGGCAAAAAACTTGGCCAGATCTTCAGGCGGTGCCGTCAGGTCGGCGTCTTGGATCACCAGCACGTCGCCCGTCGCCGCCGCGAAACCCGTGCGCACCGCATCCCATTTGCCCCGTCCCGGCTGTTTCAAGGCGCGCACCTGCAGCGGCCCGCGGTAGGTCGCGACCTCGCGATGGATAACTTCCCACGTGTCGTCACGGCTGTTGCCCTCGACGAATATCACCTCGGTGGCACGGCCCATCATCGGGATGCGCTCGAGTGCGGCGCAGATGTTGCCCGACTCGTTGCGCGCGGGCACAATCACCGAACACGTCAACTGCGCAGCGTCCAGCCCGCCGACCCGCGGCCGGGCGATCAGATACAGGCTCGAGCCGAAGTGCCGCAACCCCGGCAGGCGGACGAGAAACCGGTTGAAAAAAGCGCTGAGCAGAGGCACGCGGAAAGGCAGCAGCAACTCGGTGCTTTGTTGCACCACATCCCAGCCCGCCAGTTCCAGCAGGTTGATGAGATCCTTCGTCGAGAGCCAGTTGCTCGGCGGCTGCCTGGTAACGAACCCGAGCCGCTCGCCCAGCTTCAGCACCGGCTGCCACACCGTGTTGACCGAGGTGAGGCAGAGTCGCGTGCGCGGGTGCGCCGCCCCGAGGAGATGCGCGAGCGTTACTTGCACATCCGGCAGATACCCCACCAAATAATCCAATATGATGTAATCGAAAGTCTCGACCGGCTTGAACTTCGCCGCATCCGCCAGCTCGTAACGGCAGACTCCTGCTGGATCGGCCGCCCGCGCCTGCTCCAACATGCGCGGGCTGAGGTCGATCCCCAGGCCGTGCGCCGGCCGCAAGGCGCGCAGCAGATCTCCCCGACCGCAGCCCGCCTCCAGGACACGGCAGCCTTCGGGAATGAGGTGCCGCAATTGCGCCGCTAGTTGCGCGTGGAATCCCGCCTGCATCCGACGAGCAGGCGCGTCATGTTCGCTCACCCAATCAAAATGGTCGGCCAGCGGTTTACTCATCAGTGGAGGTGTGCACTGTCCTTGGGAATTCCGCCCCCGACAAGCCTTTTGCCCGCAAGAATCGACTGGAAAGCCCGCGCGGGCGCCGCAAACCTGCGGTCTGACAAATACCAAACCCAGCCCAAAACTCATCCATGGCCAAAACCCTTCTCGTCACCGGCTCTTCCGGCCTCATTGGCTCCGAGGTCAGTGTCTATTTCGCTCGCGAACTGGGCTACACTGTCCACGGGGTGGACAACAACCAACGCGCCGTCTTTTTCGGACCGCAGGGCGATACGCGCTGGAACCAACACCGCCTCGTGCGCGAGTTAAAAGGCTTTGTCCACCACGAGCTCGACATCCGTGACCGCGCCGGCGTCCTCGCCCTCGTCAAATTGGTGAGGCCGGAGGTCATCGTCCACACCGCCGCCCAACCCTCCCACGATCGTGCCGCCGCCATCCCCTTCGATGATTTTGACACCAACGCCGTCGGCACGCTGAATCTGCTGGAAGCTGCCCGTCAGGGCTGCCCCGAGTCGCCTTTTGTGCACATGAGCACGAACAAGGTCTACGGCGATGCGCCCAACCGCATCGCCCTCACCGAACTCGCCACCCGTTGGGACTACGCTGATCCGGCCTACGTCCACGGCATCGCGGAGACCTTCACCATCGACCAGTCCAAGCACTCCCTTTTTGGCGCCTCCAAGGTTGCAGCCGATATCATGGTCCAGGAATACGGCCGCTATTTCAACCTGCCCACCTGCGCCCTGCGTGGCGGCTGCCTCACCGGACCCAACCACAGCGGCGTGGAACTGCACGGCTTTCTTTCCTACCTCGTGAAATGCAACCTTGAGGGCCGCGAATACAAGGTTTTCGGTTACAAGGGCAAACAGGTGCGCGACAATATCCACTCGCTCGACGTCGCCCGCTTCATGGCGGCCTTCATCGCGGCACCGCGCAGCGGCGAAGTCTACAATCTCGGCGGGGGCAAGGCCAACAGCACCTCCATTCTTGAGGCGTTCAAGATCACGGAGCGATTCACCGGCAAAGCCCAGAGCTATACCTACGTGGATCAAAACCGCATCGGCGATCACCTCTGCTACTACTCCGACTTGCGCAAGATGCGCACGCACTATCCCTCGTGGAACATCACCCAGACATTGGCGGATACCATCCGCCAGATTGTCGCGGCCTGGCAGAGCCGCTCCAAGAGCAGCTGAACGGGAACTCGCTTCGCACTTTGCAAAGAAAAAAGCCCGGCATCAGGCCGGGCTTTTCCCACGAAAGAGTCACTGCGTGACTCAAGCCACCCGCTCTACGATCAGTGGCGGGGGCGTCGGGCGTTTTGGCGCGAGCCGGTAGGCCTCCTTAAAGTAGTTGAGGGCCTGTTCGAGTTTGGCCTCGTCGTTGTAGTGAATCATCATCAGTGGTTCGCCCTGTTTCACCTGTGTGCCGACTTTCTTGATTTCTGAGACGCCGACCGCGTGGTCGATCTTGCCATGCACGTCCTTCCCGATTCCAAGGATTGAAACTCCCTGCGCAATGAAGGCGGCGTTGATGGTGTGCACATAACCCCGCTTTGGGGCGGGCAGCTTGCGGATATGGCGGGCCGCCGGAAATTTGTCCGGATGGTCGACGAATGCGGTGTCGCCCCCCTGCGCCTTGATGAGGTCCTTGAACTTCTGGAGCGCGGACCCGTCGGTGAGGTGGCGCAGCACGGTCTGCTTGGCCGACAGCGTGGATCCCGCGACGCCGGCGAGGCGCACGATTTCCATGCCGAGCTTGAGGACGAGTTCTTTCATGTCCTCGGGACCCCCGCCTTTGAGCAGTGCGATGGCTTCCTTGACCTCGAGCGAGGTGCCGACGCTGTCGCCAAGCGGTTGATTCATGTCTGTCACCAAAGCGACACAACGGCGCTTCATGGAGCGACCGACACGGGTCATCGAGCGGGCGAGCTGCTTGGCCTGCTCAAGGTCCTTGATGAAGGAGCCGTTGCCCCACTTAACGTCAATCACCAGGCCTTCCGAACCTTCGGCGAGTTTGCGGGAGAGGACCGAGCCGGTGATGAGCGGAAGACTCGGGATAGTGCCGGTTTCCTTGCGGAGTGCGTAGAACTTGGCATCAGCTGGGGCGAGCTTCTCGTCCTGCGCTACGATCGCGCCACCGATGCGTGCCAATTGGGAGACAAAGGCCTCGATGGGGAAGTGGGTCTTGAAGCCTGGGAAGCAACCCAGTTTGTCGAGCGGGCTGATGATATAGTCGTGTTCGACGCCGCACATCATCGGCACCACCACCCCTGAAGCCATCGCCAGCGGGACGAGGACCAAAGAGGTCTTGTCGCCCACGCCGCCGGTCGTATATTTGTCGATCTTCGGCTTGGCGATGTGTGAAAGATCGATGACCTCACCAGAAAGCATCATTTCCTCAGTCAGATCAGCGGTTTCCTGTGCAGACATGCCTGAGAAATAAATTGCCATAGCCAGCGCGGCCAACTGATGTTGGGGCATCTCTCCATCTAATGTATTGTCAATGATATAGCGAATTTCCTCTTGGGAGAACTCGCCTCCATCGCGCTTCTTTTCGATGAGAAAATTAAAGGTCGGCTTGATGAAGCGACGGGCTGGAATAGTGCGTTTGCTGCTCATGTGGGTATGTAGTGAATAACTGCGGCAAGACCGCAGGGCGTAAAAGTTTGCCATAAAACCCCCCACCTTGGATTTGTCGAGCCAATATTGCCCGGACAAGCGCTTAGGTTTCACCATTCGAAGCCGCAAATCGGCCCCCCTTTCTCGCCCTGTTTGACATGGATAATGGTCTCTTTTCGCGGCGCCAGAAGCAGCTTGCTCCCATCACAGCCCCCCTGCAGCTCGAACATAAACTCCGCGCTTGCACGCCTGCCGCAGCGGCCCGTTGAGTGAGGGATGCACGTCTCATTCAACATTGCCGCCGATCTGGAAGCGGCCATGCAAACCGCCGCCTTCACCGCCGGCCTGGAACCCGGTGCATTTTCACCCGAGTTGCGCCCCGCCGATCCGCGCCACGGTGATTTCCAAGCTAACGGTGCGCTCGGCTATGCCAAGTCGCGCCAACTGAACCCCCGCGCCGTCGCTGAGCAGCTACTCGCGACCCTGCCCCGCGCAGTCCGGGATGCCTTTGACGTTAACATCGCCGGCCCGGGCTTCATCAATTTCCGACTCAAACCCGCCACCCTACTCGCATGGCTCAATGCCTACGACTCGGCAGAACACCTCAAATCCGGTGCCGCCACCTTCTATAGCGGTCGGCACTACGTGGTGGATTATGGCTCGCCCAACACCGCGAAACAGATGCATGTGGGCCATATCCGCTCCATCATCATCGGCGAGGCGATCTGCCGGCTGCTGGAATTTTGCGGCGCAAGCGTTGTGCGCGACAACCATCTCGGGGATTGGGGCACCCAGTTCGGCAAGATCCTTTACGGCTACCGCCACTTTCTCGACCGGGACGCGCTGGAGCGCGATCCCCTGGAAGAGTTCGAACGGCTCTACAAGGCCGCCGACCTAGCCTGCAAGGCAGACCCCGGCGCGCTTGAGGAATCCCGGCTGGCCTTGGTGCGTCTGCAACAGGGCGAACCCGACGCCGTAGCCCTCTGGCAACAGGTCAACCAGGTCAGCACCGATGTGCTCAAGCCCCTCTACACACTGCTCGGGGTGCACTACGATCATTTCCTTGGCGAAAGCTTTTACCGCGACAAGGTCGGGCAGGTTTACCATGAGCTCACCACCGCCGGAATTGCGGAGGAGAGCCAGGGGGCGCTGGTCGTGTTTCACCCCGAGCACCCGCGCTTCGCCCAGCAGCCTTTCATCGTGCGCAAGAGCGACGGTGCGAGCAACTATGCCTCGACCGACCTCGCCACCATGGTCTATCGCGTCGAGCACTTCGCCGCCGACGGTGTGATCATCGTCACCGACACCCGGCAAAACGATCACCTGGAGCAACTTTGGCTCACCACCCGAAAATGGTTCGCCGCCACCGGCCGCCGCCTGCCGGAGTTTCATCACGTGACCTTCGGGACCATCCTCGGCGAGGACGGCAAGGCCATCAAGACCCGGTCCGGTGATCCCATCAGACTGAAGGCCCTGCTCGCCGAAGCCGAAGAGCGTGCCTTCGCGCTTGTCACCGAAAAATCGCCGGAACTGCCCGAAACCGAGCGCCGCGACATCGCCAACGCCGTCGGCCTCGGTGCCGTGCGTTACGCCGACCTCTCGCAGAACCGGAGCAGCGACTATATCTTCTCCTGGGAGAAAATTCTCTCCTTCGAGGGCAACACCGCACCTTATCTGCTCTATGCCGTTACCCGCATCCAATCGATCTTTCGCAAGGCCGGCTTCGATCCCGCCGACGCGGCGGCCACCGCAGGAGCGACCGGGCCGGAGACTGCCGGGGAGATCACACTTGCCCGCAAGCTCGTTGGGTTCGCCACCGTGCTGACCCTGACCACGGCGCAGCTCCGGCCACACTTTCTCTGCACCTACCTTTACGAGCTGGCCGGCGAGTTCAGCACCTTCTATGTCGCCGACAAAGTCATTGTGGACGACCCCGCGGTGCGTGCCCGCCGCCTGCTGCTCTGTGCCCGCACACTGCTCGTCCTTGAGACCGGCCTGAATCTGCTCGGTCTGCGCACTCTGGCACGGATGTAGCCTGCGGGTCATTTTCACTCGCGGCGCCTCCTCACCCGCCCTCTCGCTTGGCAGAGGCTGCGGCACGGCGCGCTGCGACAATACACTTGCCGCTCCCCCCTGCCGCAGCCACTCTTGGGTCATCCCCATGGCCACACAGGAATACTATATCCGCAATGGAAACGAGACCGAGGCCCGCGGGCCTTTCAACTTCGAGCAACTCACCTCGCTCCTTGACTCAGGCCAGCTCACCCTTGAGACCCTATACTACGACGCCACCACTGATCAGTGGATCACCATTGGCTCCAGCGCCGAGTTGAAGCTCGCGCTTTTTCCGGAGAAGAAAAAACTCGTGGTCAGGGCCAAACAGAATCTCAAAACCCTCAATACCACCAGTGACAATCAAGCTCCCATCACCGTGGACGATATGTTGGCGGCGGCCGAGGGTCGCACCAGCGACACTGGCGACAAAAAGGACCCGGCCATCGCCATGGCCCGCGCCGCCGCGATTGGCACGTGGAGCGTCATTGGGATGCTGCTCATCGCCGCTGCCGGAGAGATCCTGCCCTCCATCGATTTCCTGCTGGCCTTTAATCCTGCCGAGTTCCTTGCACACCCGCTCCTCATTCTTGGTGTACTCGACCTGATCCTCGCCATCCTCCTCGGCCTCGGCATGGTCACGCTTTATCCATTCGTCCGTTTCCGGGCTGCGCTCGCGCTCGGTTTCCTCGGCTTCTTCTTCTACACACAGAGTCTCAATCTCCCGCTCCTGGCCGTGTGCGCCGGCTCGACCGGCCTTTACCTTTGCACTGTCTCGGTGAGCCTGTTCCCGGTCATTCTGGCGGCCGCCTTGGGCCTCGCAGGGATGGCGGGCGTGACCTGCCACGTGCTCACCCGCTGATCCGTCCGCCTTATGTCCAGTCAGTCCGAACACTGGAAAAGACTTACCCATTTCTTCAACAAGGAAATCTGGCAACCAACCCACCTCACCGACCTTTCACTGCGTGGCCGCGTTTACGCCCTTTTGCGCGTTGGTTTCCTCACCGTCACAGGCATAGACGATAACAAGGCCTTTAGCCGCGCCGCCGCGCTCAGCTTCAGCTCGTTGCTTGGACTGGGCCCCTTGGTCGCGATCGCGGTTCTCGTTGCAGGTTTCATGCTGGATCAAAATGATCCGCAACTTGCTGTTAATTCCCTCAACAAGCTCATCAAGTTTGTCGCCCCGCAGATTGCCCAATACGAAAAAATCGGGCAAGCCGCCGGCCAGATTCCTCCTGCAACAGGCCAGAAAAGCGATGTCGTCACTGCCGCCACGCTCAACACGCTGCCGCCACCTGCTGGGTTGCAGGCCGCCGCCACGGGTTCACCCGCCGCCAAGGTTGAGGTCAACCCTGAGTTGGTCGAACTGATTGATGGGTTCATCGCCGGTTCACGCAATGGCGCCGTGGGCGCCGTAGGCGCCATCACCCTCATCATCATCGTGCTGCAGCTGTTCACCTCAATTGAGAACGCTTTCAACGATATCTGGGGCGTCCACCGCGGCCGCTCCTGGCTGATGCGCATCGTCTACTATTGGACTATCCTTACCTTGGGAGCCGTGGTGTTTTTCGCCGCTGTGACCGGGCTCTCCGCAGGCGCCTTTTTCAACGCGTTTGCCGAAAGAATACCACTTGGCCACGAGCTTGTGCACTTGCTCCAACTCCTGATTCCCTCTCTCTCGGTTCTCTTGCTGATGGCGGTGCTGACGCTCTTCTACCGCCACATCCCCAATACCCACGTCAACTGGCAGGCGGCTTTCATCGGAGCTGTTGTCGTGGCAGCACTCCTTGTGGTGAACAACTATCTCGCTTTCCTTTATTTCCGCCGCGTCATCCTCTCAAAGAGCCTCTACGGCTCCCTCGGGATTCTGCCCATTTTGATGGTCGGTCTTTATGTCTTCTGGCTTTTCGTGCTGTTGGGTGGCCAAGTCAGCTATGCCGTGCAAAACGTCCGCTTCCGCAACTCGCAGGTCGTGTGGAACAGCCTCGCCGAATCCATGCGTGAAAGACTCTCACTCATCGTCCTGCTCACCGTCTGCCGCCGCTTCCACCAGTGTCTGCCTCCCTGCACTGCATCCCAGCTTGGTGCCATGCTCAATGTCCCCACCCAGCTCCTCAATGAGTGCATCAACCGTCTCAGCGAGATGAAACTCGTCACTCCCATTCCGCCACAGCAAGGAGAAGCTGCGGCCGACTACCGTTTCCAGCCGGCTAAACCACTCAACCGCATCTCCTTGAGTGACTTCAAGACCCTCGATGACGATTTCGGCGCGGACCCCACCGGACCGGTTTTGTCTGATATCGATCCCATCGTGGTCCGCTACAATGAAGAAACCGGTGCTCTCACCCAGGCGGAGTTTTTTAATAAAAATATCGAAACCCTGTTCCAGGAATTCCCGATCGACACTTCCCGACCGCCCTTCGCCTTCGGTCACACTCTCCGCAAGGGCGCCACGTGACTTCGGGCTGCGGCCCAGCGTCAATTAGCCCTTGCCTCAAACTGTGCGTCACCTAGCTTCGCCGTTTTTCCAACCATGATCTCTTGGATCCAGCGCAACTTTCAGCAGCACTTTAAGTTCATTTTTGCCGTGCTGCTGGGCATTATCATCATCTCTTTTGTCTTCGTATTCAACGCCTCCTCCGGCCTTGGTCGTGCCGACCGTCAGATCCTCGCGCGCGAATTTTTCGGCCACAATCTCGGGGCCGAGGAGGGGCAGGCCCGCATCTTCGGCGATGCCAATCTCAGTGCCACCCTCCAACTCGGCTATGCCGGCTTTGGGTCCGAACAGCTCCAGCAATACGCCCTCCAGCGCACTGCCGCCCTGCACCTCGCCGATCTGTTCCATCTTCCCACCAGCACCAACGCTGAGATTTCCGAGCACATCAAAGGCCTCCGCGCCTTTGCCGGTGACGACGGCCAGTTCAGCTCCGCGCGCTACTCCTCTTTCCGCGATAATCTCAAGACCGGTCGGCTCACCGAATCCGACATCAGACGCGTCCTTGCCGATGATGTGCGCGCCGACAAGGCCCAACGCCTCGCGGCCGGGCCCGGCTACGTGCTCGACGAGGACGTGAAAACACAGCTTCTCCGCGCCGACACCAACTGGTCCCTCGGACTCGCCACGGTCGGCTATGCGTCTTTCGCCCCTGCGATCAACCCCAGCAGTGCAGACTTGGCCAAATTTTTCGGGGATAATTCCTTCCGCTATGAGATCGGTCCACGCACCGTGGTCAGCGCCGTGAATTTTCCCATCAGCGCCTATCTCGGTTCTGTCTCGGTAACCGAAGAAGAAATCAAGGCCCGGTTTGATGCCTCTCCCGCCAGCTTCTCCAAACCTGACAGCGACCCGAAGGCTCTCAAGGCCCTCAAACCCGCCGAGGCGGGCGACTTCGCCCTCGTGCACGCCGCCGTCGAGACCACACTTAAGACCGAACGCGCCCACCGCCTCGCCATCAAGAGCGCCTCCGATCTCTCCTACGCAGTCTTTGAAAAGCGCATCACCCCGGATCCGGCTGCCATCGACGCCTTTCTGGCCGCGCGTAACCTAAAGCGGCAGCCCCTGGCACCGTTTTCCGCTGATGCTGGACCGGCCGAGTTCGACCACTCGCCGGACATCGCCGCCGCCGCCTTCCGGCTCAACTCCTCCCGCCATTTCTCCGACGGTCTCCCGCATGCGCAGGGCGCCGTCGTGCTCTTCTGGCAGGAAACCCAGCCCGCCCGCACCCCCCTCCTTAGCGAAGTCACCGCCAAGGTGACTGCCGACTTCATCGAGAACGAAAAACGCAGGCGTTTTGTTGAACTTGGCCGCACCGTGAAGGTAGCCCTCGAATCCCGCCTCAAGACCGGCGACACCTTTGAGCAGGCCGCCGCCGCTGCTGGCCGCACGCACAAGATCGAACTCGAAGCCAGGTTGCTCCCCGCTTTTACCGCGCGTGAGCCGGCCAAAAATTTGGACGCCTCCATCTTCGGCACCCTCGAACGTCTGGAAAAGGGTCAAGTCTCCGATATGGTCATCTCCGCGGACAACGGCGTTTTCGTGTATGTCGCGAACAAACAGCTGCCCGACCTCTCACTGGCCAATCCGCAGTATACCCTCGCCCGCACCCAGCTTTCCGCACTCACCGCGCGCCTCGGGGCCAGCACTTTCATCAACGAACTTGTTGCCGCTGAACTCAAGCGGACTGAGCCTAAGGGGAACTGAGTTACTAGGTCTCAGGTCTCCACCGCAATCATTTGCGGCACCTATTGCAGAGCAGACCGTGACCGCTCATCCGCACCTCTGACCGCTCGCCCTAATTGGGCTCGGAAACCACGCGCGGAAGGGGAAATTGCCCTGCAACCCATGCCCCCGCAACTTTTCCCAGCTACACGCGTCATCAGGTCGGGCACCTACGACTGGAATAGTCGGTAACTTTTTGCCACCGTGCGTGTTCTCGCCAGAAATCAATCCCTTCCAAACACTATTCCCTCCATGCCGACCAAAGTCTTCCGCCGGACGTCTCTGCTTATTACTGTCGCGCTCGCCGTTGCCCTCAGTGCGCCCGCCATTGGGCAGGAGTCCGCTGCCGCAGGCAGCGCGGTCCTCACCCTCGAAGAGTGCATTGCCCGCGCCCTGAAACAGAATTTTGACCTGCAGATCCAAGCCTACGACTCCGCCAACGCGAAGGAGACCCTGACCATCTCGGAAGCTGGATTCGACCCCACTTTCACCGCTTCCACCAGCAAAGCTGTCTCTCAAGCCGATGTGGCGTCAACTACGCTGGTCGGCACCCATAGCGAGTTCAACGACACGCGCATCGGCGTGTCGCAAAAGGTCACTACCGGCGCCACAGTCAGCCTCAGTCATAGCCTAGATCGCAGTGAAACTAACAACTCCTACAGCACGCTCAACCCCGCTTACACTGCCGACCTCACGCTTACCGTAAAGCAACCCTTGCTCAAGAATGCCGGCCCCACCGTCAACAAGGCCGCCATCAATCGCGCCACCTTGGGAGTCACCCGCGCCAGCCTCGCCTACCAGGGCAGCCTGCTCCAGGTGGTGCGCGATACGGAAAACGCCTATTACAACCTTGTCTTCGCCCGCGAGCAATTGATGGTTCGCAAGAACAGCCTCGCCCTCGCCGAACGCCTCTTCGAGGAGAACAAGACCCGGAGGATGACCGGCGTCGCCACTGACCTCAACGTCCTGCAGGCCGAGGTCGGTGTCGCCAACGCCCGTCGCAACGTGATCGACTCCGTCAAAGCCGTGCGCGATCGCCAGGATGATCTGCTGAATCTGATCGGCCAATTTGAGTTCAACCGTGTGCTTGGCGAGGTCACCCTGCCTATCACCGCAGTCGCTGTCCCCGATTTTGAAAAATCCTTTGTCCTGGCCCGCGAAAATCAGCCTGACTATCTCTCAACCGTCGCCTCCATCAAGCAACTGGAACTGGATGCCGCCATCGCCAAGAACGCCGGTTTGCCCTCACTCGACCTCGGCGGTTCCCTCGGATACAATGCCCACGACGGCAGTTCCAGCCGCGCCCTCGACCGACTGCCCAACGGCGATGGTTATGCCTGGCAGTTGGACCTTTCTCTCAGCGTGCCGTGGGGTATGCGTTCGGACAAGGCGCGCTACCGCACCGCCAAAAACAATTTGCAGCGCGAACAGGCTCGTCTCCAGCAACTCGAACAAAGCCTTGTCGTGCAGGTTCGCGCCGCGGTTCGCGCCGTTGAAACCAATCTCGAGGGCGTGCAGATATCCACTCTGGCCACCGCCCTGAGCGAAAAACAATATGAGCTTGAGAAGGCCCGTTTCGATGCCGGCCTCTCTACCAGCCGCTTGGTGCTCGAGGCGCAGGATTCACTGGAACGCGCCCGCATCTCCGAATTGCAGTCGCGCGTCACTCTCCGCACCACCTTGGCTGAATTACACCGCCTTGAGGGCAGTTCGCTCGGGCGTTACGGCATTCCCGTCGGCGGCCAGGCCACGGCCTCCAATTGAGCGGCATGCAACCGCCTGCCCCCTTTCCAGTCGCCTTGCGGGCGCTTGGCCTCCTGTGGCTGTTCTGTGCCCTCGCGGTTGGCAAATTGCAGCTGCTGCAGTGTCTGCCTGCCCTTGCGATTCCCGGCATCGTGCTCGCTCTCACCGGCGGGCTCCTGCTCGCATATCATTATGCGGGCTCAGTCCGGGCCTGGCTTGACGCCGTTGATCTGCGGACGCTCGTTTTTCTGCACGTCATCCGTTTCTTCGGTTTTTATTTTCTGTATCTTGAGGTTCGCGGATTTCTCCCGCCGGATTTTTATGCGGCCGGTATCGGCGAAATCCTAGTCTCATTCCTGGCCTTGGTTGTGGGGCTCGCTCCGCTCCCGTCCAGTCAACGCCGGCGGGCCGTTACCATCTGGAACGTCCTCGGCCTCGTTGGAATTTTAATGGTGATGTTCAACGCCACCCGACTCGGGTTGGTGCAACCTTGGTCGCTGCGGCCGTTCGCCGCATTACCGCTGAGCCTGCTGCCGACCTTGCTTATGCCACTGCTCCTGGCGACGCATGTCATCATCTTTCTCCGGCTCCTGCGTGAAGCGGACTCCCAAGGTAGCCCCGGCACGGGTTCCGGCTCTGGCTGAGACTCTCGACGCGGCACCAGCTGTTTGGGGCAGTGGACTGGTTTTTCTCTCTGCCTTCCGTATGAATCCCCGGCCGCCTGGAGACCGGCCTTGTTTCTTTGGGTCGTTTCATCTTCAGGATAACTTCAATGATCAAACAGCCCGTTCACTGTCGCCGTTGCCGCCGGCACCTCTCGGTGCGGCGGCAACTGGGTGCGGAACCAGGTGCGCTGCTTCTTCACGAGGGCGCGGGTGTTCTTTTCAATCGTCGCAGCCAGCTCCCCCTCGGACAGTAGGCCCGCTAACATCGCGATGACCTCGCGGTAGCCGATGGCTTTGTTCGCGCTGGGATTCTCCGCCAGTCCCTCTTCGAGTAGTCTGCGCACTTCCTCCACCAGACCTGCTTGCAACATCGCGGTCACGCGTCGTTCGATGTGCTGCGCCAGTTCCGCTGCCGGACGATCCAGTCGGACCAGCTTCACCGCCCAGTCTGCAAACGGCGGCGTCTGCCGCGCAAAGTCCTCCGCCAGTTCCGCCAGGGGGCGGCCCGCAGACAGGCATCGCTCTAGCGCACGTGTCACACGTCGTGGATTGGCCAAGTCCAGCCCGCCCAAGCCGGCAGGATTCAGCGCCCCGAGTTCTGCCAGCGCCTCCGCATGCCCCAACGTCTGCACCCGGGCACGCACGCTGGCGGGCACTGCCACCTCATCCGCCACCGGCGCCAGAAACGCCTTGAGATAGAAACCACTGCCGCCCGTTACCAATACGGCCCGCCCGCGCCGCGCGATTTCGGTGACAGCAGCCCGGGCCCTTGTCACGTATTGCGTGACATCCATCCGCTCACGAACACTGCAAATGTCGATCAGGTGATGTGGCACTCGCGCGCGCTCGTCCGCCGTCGGCTTGGCTGTGCCGATGTCCATCCCGCGGTAGAACAGCAGCGAATCGCACGATACGATTTCCGCCCCGCGCGCCTCCGCCCAACGCAGGGCGAGTTCGGTTTTTCCGGTTGCAGTGCAACCGGTGAGGAGGTGAAGCGTGGGACGAACTGGCATCCGGATGATTCTTTGTCCTGCCGCGTGGTGTTACAAGCACGTGATTATGTCGCTGCTGGCACTGATCCAGACTCGCGCCAGCGGCGGGACACCTCCAGTCTATCGGCGCTTGAAATATCGCTTCATCTTCAACCCCCGCTCCGGCCAAAACGCCCGCAACCCCCGTTTGTTGCAGCACACCCGCGACTTCATTGCCGCACACCAACTCGACGCCATCGTGGTTTCGACCGAGCGCCCGCACCATGCCACCGAGCTTGCGCGTCGCGCCGTGGATGAGGGCTGCGCTGTGGTTGTGGCTATTGGAGGTGACGGCACAATGAATGAGGTGGGCACCGCCTTGGCCGGTTCCCAGACCGTCCTCGGTCTCATCCCCTGCGGCTCCGGCAACGGTCTCGGCCGCCATCTGGGCATTTACGGTCCAACGCGGCATGTTTTCCACACTTTGCGCACGGGCCGGATCAGGTGCATTGATACCGGCACAGCCAATGGTCACCCGTTTTTCAATGCCATGGGGCTGGGTTTCGATGCGGAAATCAGCAACCATTTCGCACGGCTGACGCAGCGTGGATTTACCGCTTATGTGCGCACCACGCTGGCCACCTGGCGCAGGTTCCAGCCTGTTGCCATAACCGTCCAGACCGATACCGCACATCTAGACTTCTCCGCCTTAATCGTGGCCGTCGCCAACTCTGATCAATACGGCAATGATTGCTACATCGCCCCCGGGGCCTGCGTGGACGACGGCCTGCTTGATCTCACGGTGATTAAGCCCACCGGCCTAGTGGCCGCTCTGCCGCTGGCAGTGCGCCTCTTTGCCGGCCGTCTCGATGGCAGTCCGCAGGTAACGCGGTTGCGCGCGGCGCGCTTCACTATCGGCCGCGAGGCCCCCGGTTTGATCCATACCGATGGCGAGTGCCATTTCACTGCCGCTGCCGTGGAGGTCACAGTGCGACCACAAAGCCTGCGCGTGCTGGTGCCCGCAACCTCGGATTGAGCTTACAGTTCGGCGCACAGCACCGCGCGGTTGCGTCCGCCGGACTTGGCCGCATAGAGTGCACGGTCCACCGCCGCGATTAGGTCTTCACCATTTGGCGTATCCTGCGGGAAAACCGCGACCCCGAGGCTCATGGTCAGCGGTAGCTTCAAGTCGCCGCCGGCTGGAACTGGCGTCCCCCGGATGGCTTCGCAGAGCCGGCGCGCTTTCTCAGCCGCGACCGTGCCGTCGGCCTGCGGCATCACGATGGCAAATTCCTCGCCGCCGATGCGCGTGAGCCGGTCAACGCTGCGCAGGTTGGCTTCCATGCGCCGCGCCACCTGCCGCAAAACCTCATCACCCGCAGGATGGCCGTGCTGGTCGTTCACGCGCTTGAAGTGGTCAAGGTCGGCGAGGATGAGCGCAAAGGAATGGCCGAAGCGCCGCGCCCGTTCTTTTTCCTCGCCGAGTATGCGCTCGAATTCGCGGCGGTTGAGCAGGCCGGTGAGCTGATCCCGCGTCGCGAGCTGCCGCAGGGCCTCCAGGGTGTCGCCCAGCTTGAGTGCATAGCGCAGGGAGCGCTCGAGCATGCGCGGGCTCATCTCCCCCTTCACCAGGTAATCCAACGCTCCGGCGTTCATTGCGGCAATGTCAACATTCTCGCCCGACTCGGCGGTCAGGAAAATGATCGGCACGCGGCAGCCTTGTGCGAGGGCCTCGCGGATCAGGGCCAGTCCGTCGCGCGGACCGAGCTGGTAATCGAGCAAGCAGGCGGCATGGCCGCCGCCAAGGAGCTTCGTGATGCCCTCCTCATAGGTCGCAGCCCAATCAAGCTCATAGGTGGCGGAGCGAAAAGTCTTGAAATGCTGCTGCGTCAGACGGAACTGCATCCGATCATCGTCGATCAGCAGGATTCTGCGGTTTTCACAGGCGGCAGTCATTGGTGAAATCATCCGGCACGCTTTGTCCCCAAGGCAAGTTCTGCCGCAACCTCCGCCAGCCGGGCGGTGATTTTTTCCGGCGCGCCGAGGTGGTCGCGGATGCAGTTCACCAGCGCACTACCCACGACCACGCCGTCTGCGTGTGCCGCCACGTGGGCCACCTGGGCGCGGCTTGAGATGCCAAAGCCCACCGCCACCGGCAGCTGGGTGTGCGCACGGATGCGAGCCACCGCCTCGGGAATGTTGCCTGCGATCTGGTCGTGCGTCCCGGTCACCCCCTCCCGCGAAACGTAGTAGATGAAGCCGGTAGCCACCTCTGCGATCTTCGCGATGCGGGCGGCAGGCGTCGTGGGGGCCACTATAAAAACGGTGCCAACGCCATGAGCGCGGCAGGCGGTGGAAAATTCGCCGGCCTCCTCGGGCGGAAGGTCGAGTATGAGCAGACCGTCGACTCCGGCAGCCCGGGCTGCCCGCACGTAGTCGTCTACGCCGTTGCAAAAGACGAGATTGTAATAGGTATAAAACACCACCGGCACATTGCTGAACTCTCGGAAGCGACGCACCAGTTCAAAGACCCGCGCCGTCGTCATCCCGCTCGCAAGCGCGCGTTGCGCCGCCAACTGATTGGTCGGACCATCCGCAAGCGGGTCGGAAAAAGGCACCCCCAATTCCAGCACATCCACGCCGCTGGTCAGCAATGCGCGACAGGCGGCCAGCGAAGTGTCAAAATCCGGATCGCCGGCGCAAAGGTAGGCAATGAAAGCCGCGCGGTGCCCTGTGCGGGCGCGGGCGAAGGCATCAGAGAGACGGAACATGAACGGGTGGTGTTTTTGAAGGGTAGTGCTTGCCGACGTAAAGAAGGTTTTCGCGCCTCAGCCATCGAGCACAAAATCCACCATCACGGGCCGGTGATCAGAAAGATAGCTGAGCACCACCTCACTGTGTGCCTCGCGGCAGGCCGGTGGCAGGAACACAAAGTCGAGTGTGCGGCTCGGCAACGGCGAGGGGAAAGTGCTTCCTTGCTCCGGGTGTAGGGAGTAGTGGCCGTGCAGGGAAAAATAGCGCATCAGTTCCGCCGTGGCATCGGGACTGGTGTGGGAGTTATTGAGGTCACCACAGACGATCGGCGGTATGTACCAGGTTCCGCGCCGGTGGTGATGCTTATGTGTGATGTAGTCCATTACCCTTTCGACCTGCCGGAACCGGTGCTGCCGTGAGCGGAAGTGCAGGTGGAGATTCATCACCGGCAGTCGGGCCCCACCGACATCCAACTCGGTATAAAGAAAACCTTTTCTCGCCGAGCCGGCCTTCCCCGAAGACGATGTTCTCTGATTCGATAATCGGGTGCCGCGAGAGGATGGCATTGCCATAGCAGAGGTTGAGCAAGCCCTCGCGCCGGTTGTTGATGCCGTAGACCGAGTAACGGTAGCCGGTGTGCAACCGCAGGTATTCGAGTTGATCGAAATTGCCCGCCCAGCGTGAATGCTCGTCAATCTCCTGCAGCGCCACGATGTCGGGCGCGATGCGCTCGATCAGCCGGGCGATCTTGCGCAGGTTGGCCCGCAGTTTCCGCGGCAGCGTGAAACCTTGGATCGGCGTCAACCCGCGGCCATGCGCAATGTTGAAGGTGAGAATGCGCAGACGCTGCATGGCAGTTTCAGGGTGAAATCCGGCGCGGTCTACGCAATGGTAAACACCGGGAACTAGGGATTGACAGCGGCTGTGCGGCTGGCGATTTTCGCCGGCTCTTCACGGCGGTCATAGCTCAGTTGGTTAGAGCACAAGATTGTGAATCTTGGGGTCGCGGGTTCGAGTCCCGTTGGCCGCCCCATCTCCCAAGCAACCTTCGCAACCATAGGA
>CAJBES010000164.1 GCA_903952145.1 uncultured Opitutaceae bacterium
CGCAGCCTGGTGGCCGACGCCCAGGGCAAGATCACGGCCGGCCTGGCGGCCTTTCGCGAGGACCTGTGCGTCGTGGATGTCGGCCCCCCCCGCGCGCAGATGGATCCCACCTTCGTTCAAGATGAGATGAAGGACATTCATGACGCCCTTGTGCTCGGGTTGCGCGACTACGCGCACAAGAGCGGATTCAAGCGCGCGCTCGTGGCCCTCTCCGGCGGCATCGATTCCGCCCTGGTGGCCGTCATCGCGGTCGAAGCCCTCGGTCCGGAGAACGTCATTGGCGTCTCCCTGCCCTCCGCCATCTCGTCAGATCATTCGAAGGGCGACGCCCGCGTGCTTGCGCAAAACCTCGGCATCCGCTTCGAGACCATTGCCATCGCGGAGGCCGTCGCCGCCTGTGAATCGGCGCTCGGTCCCGTCTTCCAGGGCCTGAAGCCCGACGTCACCGAGGAGAACATCCAGGCCCGTATCCGCGGCGTCGTCATGATGGCGCTCTCGAACAAATTCGGCTCCTTGCTGCTGACCACCGGCAACAAGAGCGAAGTCGCGGTCGGTTACTGCACCCTCTATGGCGATATGGCCGGTGGTCTTGCCGTCATCTCGGACCTGTTCAAGACACAGGTCTATGCGCTCTCCCGCTGGATCAACCGCGACCGCGAAATCATCCCGGTCAACACGATCGCCAAGGCGCCGAGCGCCGAACTCCGTGCCGGCCAGGTGGACCAGGACAGTCTCCCGCCCTATGACATCCTGGACGCGATCCTGAAGGGCTACGTGGAGGAAGGACTGTCCCGCCGGGATCTCGTCGCGCAGGGTTTCGCCGAGGCCGTGGTCAACGACGTGGTGCGCAAGGTCGACCTCAACGAATACAAGCGCAAGCAGGCCGCCCCGGGCCTGAAGATCACCTCCCTCGCCTTCGGGATCGGCCGCCGCATCCCCATTGTGCAGAAATACGTGAGCTGATTTTCAACCACTGATCCACACTCATTCCATTTCCCTAGTTATTTGTCAGTGGTCTCCAATATGTCGTCCTCCATATCCGAATCCCTCTTTGCCCGCGCCCTCCAACTCATTCCTGGAGGCGTCAACTCTCCCGTCCGCGCCTTCCGCTCCGTCGGTGGCGCGCCGTTTTTCACCAAAGCCGCCCGGGGTGCGGTGCTCATCACCGCGGACGACCGCGAGCTGATCGACTTTGTCTGCACCTGGGGTCCGGCGATTCACGGCCATAACCACCCGCGCATCAAGGCCGCCATCGCCGCCGCATTGGAACAGGGCACCTCATTTGGCACGCCCAATCCCTACGAGGTCGAGATGGCCGGGCTCATCGTGCGGTTCTTCCCCTCGATCCAACAGGTTCGGATGTGCAACAGCGGCACGGAGGCCACGATGTCCGCCATCCGGCTTGCGCGCGGCTTCACCCGGCGCGACAAAATCATCAAGTTTTCCGGCTGTTACCACGGCCATTCCGACGCGCTCCTCATCAAAGCCGGTTCCGGTGCGCTCACCCACGGTCACCCCGACAGCGCCGGTGTCCCCGCCGGAGTGGCGCAGGACACGGTCGTCCTCCCCTATAACGACCGCGCCGCGCTCGACGCCGGTTTCGCCGCCAATCCCGGCCAGATCGCCGGTGTCATCATCGAGCCCTACTGCGGCAACGTCGGGTTTATCATGCCCGACCCCGGCTACCTCGCCCATGTCCGCGAGGTCTGCACCCGGCAGGGCGCGCTGCTTATCTTCGATGAGGTGATGACCGGTTTCCGCATTGCGAGGGGCGGCGTGCAGGAACGCGAATCGATTGTGCCCGACCTCACCTGCCTCGGCAAAATCATCGGCGGCGGACTACCCGTCGGTGCGTTTGGCGGCCGGGCGGATGTCATGGGCTGCCTCGCCCCGCTTGGTCCGGTCTACCAGGCCGGCACGCTCAGCGGCAACCCGCTCGCCCTGGCCGCGGGCATCGCAAGCCTCCAGCTTCTCGAGGAACTCAATCCCTACGCGCAACTTGACCGACTTGGCCGTCAGCTACGCGATGCCGTCCTCGCTGCGTGCCAGGCCAAGGGCCTGCCCGTGCAGGTGCCGC
>CAJBES010000165.1 GCA_903952145.1 uncultured Opitutaceae bacterium
CCCGAGGTCTCGGCAATCTCAACGTCGCTGATGCCAGCGCGGGCCATGACGGCCTCAGCGGCTTCACGTCCAGTAATCCGGCCACGTGACGGGATTTTGACGTTCTTGTTGTAGGCGCTGGAGACGCGCACCTGCGCATAGAGGGCAAACACAAAGGTGAGCAACAGCAGCACCAGGATGATTGGCGTCGGAATAATGGCGAATGCGATGGATGTTATCATGGATGCAAAATTGAGGTTTTACCAAGTTCAGCTGTCACTGTGTCACCGCACCTAAGTTTGGTCGAATTGGGTGATTGGCCCACAAGTTAATGAAATGCCGTATATTGCCAGCGAAAATCGCATAAATGGAAAAGCGCGACCGGATTCCAGTCACGCCTGATAAAGTGTCCGCGTCCCGCGGGGTGTGCCGGAGTTGCTCAGCCTAGTTTCGGCACATCAACCCAACGGCGCTCGGCCCAAGACTTAAGCCCGAGTTCGGCCAATTGGACGCCCTTGGCACCTTCAAGCAGATTCCACCGGAATGGCTCGTCCTTAACGACATGGCGCAAAAAGAGCTCCCATTGCACCTTGAAGGCGTTGTCGAAAACCGCGTTGGTCGGCACGCGCGTCCAACCGTCCTTAAAGTTGATCGGGCTGTCGATGTCAGGATTCCAGATCGCCCGCGGGGTGGCAACAAGCGACTGGGCCTTGCAATCGCGCAGGCCGGCAACCGCCGAGCCATGCGTGCCGTCCACCTGCAGTGTGAGCAGATCATCGCGGTCAACGCGCACGGCCCAGGAGGAGTTGAAGTGCGCAATCACACCATTCGTCAGTTCAAAGGTCGCATACGCCGCGTCGTCGGCCGTGCACTTGTATTTCTTGCCCGCCTCATCCCAACGCTCGGGTATGTGCGTGGCACCAAGACAGGTGAGACTCTTCACTTCGCCGAAAAGATTCTGAATCACATACTGCCAGTGGCAGATCATATCGACGATGATGCCGCCATCATCCTCCTTGCGATAGTTCCACGACGGACGCTGGAGTTTGTCGTATTCCCCGGTGAACACCCAATAACCGAACTCGCCCCGCACAGAGAGAATTTTGCCGAAGAACCCGGTATCGATAAGGTATTTCAACTTCATCAAGCCGGGCAGCCAGAGCTTGTCCTGCACGACCCCGTTCTTAAGACCGGCCGCGGTCACTTCCTTGGCCAGCGCCAGCGCCTCAGCCGAGGTCGTCGCGGTGGGCTTCTCACAGTAAATGTGTTTCTTGGCTGCAATCGCCTTGCGCACGCCAATGGGGCGCTGCCCCGTCAGGGTGGCGTCAAAGTATATCTGGTTGGCGTGGTCCGCGAGTGCCATATCGAGATTCGTGGTGTGGCGCTTCACCCCGGTGCGTGCCGCCAGTGCGGCCAGCTTGCTTTCACTGCGGCCGATGAGGATGGGATCCGGCATGATGACCTCGGAGTCGCTGAGCTTGATGCCGCCCTGATCCATGATCGCCTTGATCGAACGAATCAGATGCTGGTTCGTGCCCATACGTCCGGTGACGCCGTTCATGATGATGCCGATTTTGTGCGTAGTCATAGTGGTGAGGAAGGAATGAATATGGGAACCAGCTTAGTCTAAAAACGCAACTTGCGTTAGAACAAAACCGACTTTTTTTAGCACATAACCGACGCATGACCGCCTGGAGTCCCATCTTGATTCAAAAGATTGAAATCCACGCGCTGGGCTTCGTGCTGCGCAAGTTGCAACTCAACCGGCATTGCAACACCGAGGTGGCCTTGCACCGCCATAGCCATGCCCAGCTGATTCTCTACCTAAGTGGCGAAGGGGTGCAAATCATCAACGGACAAAGTCACCAAGCTCGTATGGGCGATCTTTTTGTCATTCCCTCAGGTTTGCCCCACGGCTACTCAGTCACGGGGCGGAGCAGACCAGTGTGCTTAGTCGTGGATTACGACAGCACCGGTGCGATTCGGCCCGGTCGTGCTCTGCACCGTCGTCTGAGTCCGGCCACATTGAACGAGCTTAGTCAGCTTCTCTCCCGTCTGCCACAAAAAGGCTGCCCCACCCTGTCCGACTACCCCACCATCCTCGCCGTCGTTGCACGACTGGTATGCAACCCGACCGCTGCATTGCCGGGCCAGTCCACTCCGTGCCTCCTTGACAGAGTGCGGCCATTGCTCGCCGCCGCGCATCCCCTTTCTGCAATTGCACGTCAGACTGGCTACCATCGCGACCACCTAACACGAAAATTAAAAAATGAGACAGGGTTTGGCCTGCGGGCCACCCGCGACCGGATGAGGCTTGAGGCCGCGCAGAACGCCCTGCGTGGGGAAGCCTCCATCGCAGAGGCGTCAACCAAAGCTGGATTTGATGATCCGAACTACTTTGCACGCTGGTTCCGCCGGCAAACCGGCCTGACTCCAAGCGCGTTCTTAGACACTTAGCACACTTGGCCGGGTATCAGGGGCCCGGCGCTTGTGTGCACTGCGCATGCGCCCCGGCGGGCAATGGTGGTGTCGTATCCACTCCAGCGCGTGGCAGGGTGCCATCGAGTTCCTGCCGCCAGTGCGCCACATCACCACCCGGGCAATAGATATACATCATGTGCAGCGGAGAATCGCCAATATTGGTCAACTGATGGAACACGGTCGGGGGCAAAAACACTGCCTGGCCAGCTGCGATCTCCTGACGCTCGGTGCCGACGCAGATCTCTCCACGGCCTTGGATGACCATGTAGACCTCTTCCTGCTCCTGATTGTGCCAGGGCACCTGTCCACCGTTCGGCTCGAGCACCACGTAGCCCATGGCGAAGCCTTTGGTGGATATCGGCTGGCCGGCTTGGCCGACCATACCACGGGTCCAACGGCGCGCCGGGAAGGTGCGTCCCTGTATTCTTGCAATATCAGCGATGATCATAATTGGGTTAGGAAAAGTTTTCATGCGCTGTCATGGTGAGTGTGTAAATGGAAAATCTCGTTCCTGCATTCCATCAGCACCGGTCGCCCACAGCCGAAGCACGGCCATTGCTGGTGTAGTGTGGTGAACGCGGCTTAAAAGGCGCCATTGATGTGCTGATGCCCCAGTTCCAAATGCTGCGCAAACACCCGCTCAGGCGCCCGAATGTTCAAGCGCAAACCTCACCAAGTGGAGCGCATCCCCAACACTACCTGCCGGTTGGCAGCAGGCACAGCGGGCACTTCCTGAAAATTCGTGTTCCACGGGTTGTCCACTTGCGCTGACACTTCAACTCCATGCCACGCCCGCGGACGCCACGCCACCGCCAGCGCGCTCAAGACCGCCTCGTCGCCCCCGGCAGTGCGCAGCAAATTGTCCGCCTGCACGCGCGCCTCATTGTCCCAGCGCAATTCCCACCTGCGCCCCAGCCGGAAAATGAACGCCGCAGTCAGCCGGTGCCGTGCATAGTTGAGGGCATAGAAACTGGCGTCAATTGCGGCTGAACCATAGTCGCCATTCTTTGCCAGGTAGGTATAACCCAAAGTGATATCCGAAAAAGCGGAGGTATGACGGGCCACCAGTTCCAGCCCGGTTGTGCCGATATCAACCGGATTGGCCGTGCGGGCCGTGACACCGCGTCGAAAGGTCCAGTCCACCAATTTGTCATCCCGGCGATGAAACACCGCGGTCTCGCCCTGCCAGTTGGCAAAACGCCCCTGTAGGCTCAATTCGATATTCTGACTGAGTTCACGCTGCAAATCGGCGTTTCCACGGAACAGTCCGGCTGCTGAATTTGAATTCAAGGCAGTGTAAGTGGGCACCTGCGTAGTCTTGGCATAACTCAATCGCACCGCTTGCAATCCTTCTCCCGTAGTAAATAAGCGGGCCAACTCTACGATAGGTGCATAGGCTCCTCGGTCGCGATTAGTGTCGTCAAACCCAAGTCCCGCGCTGGCCTCAAGCGCCCCTCCCGCCGCCATCGTCCAGTTCTTTTCAGCAATCGCAGTCAGTTTGAACAATGTCCTCGAATTGTAGTGGCCAAAAACCAAAGCCGTAGATTTGAGTTTGTCCGCCGCCACTTCCCCGCGCAGCCGGGTGGCGACTGCGCCATACACCCGGCGCCCTTCGACCGCGGCGCCAGTCATCCAAGTTGTGTGGATAAAGGGATTTGAGGCTCCCGGCACAAGGCGGTTGAACTCATAGTCATCTTTGTTCCTGCGATGATAAACGCCGGCCTCCATATACTGGTCAGCCTCCCATGAAATCCGATGATTTATGGTGAGGAAGACCGTCTGGAGGTCTTCGGACTCATTGAAACCGAAGGGAGTATATAGGTTGGGCCAGCCAAAGAATTTTGCCTGATAACCGGCATAGATATCGGTCTGCGTTGCATCTGAAATTCTTTGCACCCGCGCTCCGATCCTTTGGAAACGATGATCTCCATATGCGATGGAGCCGTCCGACTCCGACCAAGCATAGTCCACATCGGCTCCGACCTGCGCACCAAGAAGCAAGGACCGGGTTACACCGGCTTGGTATACTTCGATGCGCTGCAGGTTAAATTGACCGACGCCTGCGGACAAAAATCCCTGTGTGCGCACTGGCTGCCAGTCATAGCCGATCGAGCCCACATTGGCATTGGTGGAACCAAACGCGTTTTCCATTCCCGTGGTTATCGCCGGCGCGCCCAGCATCACCGGCGCCACCGGTAATTCGGCCAGGTAATGGCCTGTCTGCGGATCCAACACGGTTACGCCACCTATACGAAAGGCCGTGTTCTCAAACGTTCCTCCCCGAATACTGATGTCGGACTGACCCTCGGCGAGATTGCGAGACTGCACATCCACCCTCGGCTCGTAGTTCAGGGCCGAGACCGGCATCGGAAAAGCCGCCGCCGGAATTTGATTAGCCACCCGGGGTGAAAAAACAAAGACGGTCGGTAGTTTGACGGCGTTTTGCGCCGCGAGCATCGACATGGAAACGGTGCACAAAGCAACGGAAACACGTAACATGCCCCAAGGGCTAGCAAGCAGGCGCAGCAAAACAAGCCGGTAGTTAAGGCTGCGTTCTGAACAGATATACAAACTATCAAACAAACCAAGCACGCAGCCGGGTTTTTGAAATACCAACTACGCTAACTGGCGCGAAATTTAAGCGTCGCCGTCGTTGCCAATGGCTTCAACGGGACAACCTTCCATGGCCTCCACGCAAAGGCTGATTTCCTCTTCGGTGGTCGGCTGCTTTGACACGTATGTATAGCCGCCCTCCTCGGTCCGCGAATAAAAGCCAGGTGCGGTTTCACGGCACAGATCGCAATCTATGCACTGTTGGTCTACGTAGAATTTCCCGGGGACGTTATTCGCCCACTTGTCTGCTTTGTTGGCCATAATCAGGGCTCGAAAAGATAGCATTCAGCGGGACTGTCAAGAGACCTTGCATCTCGTCGGCGGTAATAAATGTAACCCGTGTGCAGGACAAAATTCTCCTGTCTGCTTGTGTTTGATGAAATCAAAATTTACTTCTAGCCAACAAATGCCAACCTACCGGTCCTACATGCGTGATTATCCCGGGCAATCCCGCCCTTCAGGGATTTCAGTCATGACTTGGTTACTGTCGACCATCGTAGCGGGCTTTGTTCTGCAAAACATTTCCCTGCGCTGGTTTAACGCTGGAAATGTCTTCGACAGTGCTTTTGCCCTAAGTCACGAAAGCGTTGCCACCGGTAAAATTTGGACCCTCCTGACCTATGGTTTTCTGCACGATCCACGCAATCTGCTGCACCTCCTGGCCAACCTGCTCGCGATTTATTTTCTGGGCCGCGAGTTGATTGGGGTCATGGGTGATCGTCGCTTCGCGATCATCTATTTGGCCGCCGTGATTTGTGGCGGGATTCTCTGGGCGGCCTCAAACTGGAGCGCTGGCGGCTCTGTTGTCGGCGCCTCCGCCGGCGCCTGCGGCTTGTTGATTATCTATGCCTGCTTTTTCCCGAATCGGCCGGTGACGTTTCTGCTGTTTTTCATACTGCCCGTCACCCTGAAGCCAAAGCATGTAGCTTGGGCAGTGCTTTTCCTAGATCTCTGTGGGTTTGCGTTCTACGAAGTCTTGGGCGCGCCTTCACCCTTCGGCATTGCCCACTCGACCCACTTGGGCGGCATGCTCGCTGGCTGGGTATATTTTCGCCATGTTCATGAAACCGTTTGGCGGCTGCCGTGGCACACCGCGCGTCCGCCCTTGGCCCCCGCTCGCTCTGCCAAGGGTGCCATGCAGACTGCACCTAGCCCCTCATCCTCAAGTGCCGATAATCGCAGTGACTTAAGGACAGAAGTGGACCGTATTTTGGACAAAATCAACAGTGCGGGCTTTGGCGCACTCACTGCAGACGAAAAACTTCTGCTCGACAACGCCAAAGACCTGCTCAGCCGGCGCTGACTCCAAGTGGCCACACGGACGTTTTTTCCTAAGTGCAAATTGCGTGAAACATAGCGTCTCTCCACCCATCTCAATCACACTATGCCCACACTAGTGGTTTTTCCCCGCCGGCTCGCCTGGGTCATAAGCTTTGCTCTTTTGGCCGCGGCCACCTTTGCCGTCACGGACCGCAAATTTGTGCCTTCGCCCGCGCTAACCACCGAGGTGCGCACGATGGTCCAACTGTTCGAGCAGGCCCATTACAACCGCGATGCCGTGCGCAGCAGCGATTACCTGCAGGTCATTCCCGACTACATGGAAGCGCTGGACGGGCAGAGATTGTTCTTCCTCGCCAGCGACAAGTCAGAATTCGAGGGACGCTACAACAAGAACCTATACTGGAACGTCAGCACCCTCGGCAACATCGACGCGGCCTATGAGATTTTCTCACGCTACGAAAAGCGCACTGAGGAGCGCATCAACTGGATTTTTGCGGAGCTGGCCAAAGAATTCGATTTCAGCACCAACGAGGTTTACCGAGCCGACCGGACCAAGTCTGAATGGCCGGCAAATCCGCCGAGTGCCGATACCCTGTGGCACCAGCGGCTGAAATTTGAACTCATCGCCGAGATGCTTAACAAAAAAACCCAGACCGAGGCCCAGCAAGCTGTGCGCAAGCGTTATGAGCGCATGCTGAAGAATCTGGCCGACATTGAAGCCAACGACCTGGCCGAACTATTCCTTTCAACTGTAGCCCGGCTTTACGACCCGCACTCAACCTATTTTTCCGCAGAGACCTTTGAGGATTTTGGCATTCAAATGAAACTCGAGTTGGTGGGCATAGGCGCCCTGCTCGGCATCGAAGACGATTACTGCATTGTGAAGGAAATCGTGCCCGGCGGACCGGCCGATTTGGGCAAGCAACTCAAACCGAACGACCGCATTATCTCCGTCGCTCAAATGGGCGGGGAACCGGTGGAGATCATCGGCATGAAACTTCGCAAGATTGTGGACCAGATACGCGGGCCGCAGCACAGCAAGGTCACGCTACTGGTTCAGCCGGCCGATGCCACCGATCCTGCCGCACGTCGCGCAATTGTCATCACCCGTGACATTGTTAAGCTGAACTCCGCCCGCGCCCACGCCGCCTTATTTCAAATGCCGGACGCCAACGGTGTAAATGTACCGCTGGGGGTTATTACCCTGCCTTCATTTTATGGTCCCTCGGAAACCGAAACGCCCGGGGCGGATACAACCAGCGCCACCCATGACGTCGCAAAATTGATCACGCAACTGGTGCAAGCCGGAGCCAAGGGGCTGGTGCTGGATTTGCGGCGCAACGGCGGTGGTTTTCTCTCCGAAGCCACTCAACTGACCGGCTTGTTCATCAAGCAGGGCCCGGTCGTGCAGGTAAAAAATTATGCCGGAGAGATCCAAATCGATCAGGATGAAGCCTCCGAGCTTGCCTATGATGGCCCGTTGGCCGTCCTGGTCGACCGGTTCAGTGCCTCCGCGTCGGAGATTGTAGCCGGAGCGCTCCAGAACTACGGACGGGCGATTGTGATTGGTGACAGTTCGACCCATGGCAAAGGGTCGGTGCAGACCGTTTTGGAAATGAAAAATCTGGTCCCGCAACTCATGCGGATGCCCGTCAAAACCGGCGCCACCAAAATCACCGTCCAAAAATACTACCTGCCCAGTGGCGCTTCCACCCAACTCAAGGGCGTGGTGCCAGATATTGTCCTCCCCTCGATCGAGGATTTTCTGCCCATCGGCGAATCCGATCTGCCCCATGCCTTGGTTTGGGATGAAATCCCCTCCAGTTTTTTTGACGGACGTCCGCTGGACACCCAGTTGGTCAATTCGCTCCGGCATAAAAGCCTCGAAAGACAAACCAAACTGGAGGAATTCGATTTCCTGAAGCGCAATGTCGAGTGGTTTAAGAGCCGGCAGGAGCAGAAATTGATCCCGCTCAATCTTGAAGTGCGCAAGGCGCAACGTGAGGCCGACGCTGTTTTTCGCAAGGAGATGAATGCGCTGAAGCTCGAACTCGCCAAGCATGACTACCCCTATACAGAGTTCAGCCTAACCCCTCTTCCTCCCAAGCCCGCCAGCATGGCCAATCCCTCCCCTGAGGAGCCCGTGGACGAAGATGCATTGGGTGAACTCAGCACCGACGAGAATGGCGCATACCCCAAGGTTGATGTCCACCTGCGCGAATCCCTGCGCGTTATCAGTGACGCACTTCAATTGAACCAGAATGATCAATCCTGGGCCAGCAACTGTCTCCCGCTCACTGCGAGGCTCGTCAGCAAGGGTTGAGCGAAGTGCGCCACGCAAAGATGTAACGGTCGCGACCAGTCAGGTCCTGCCTCGACTCACACCGGCCGTAACCGTCACTCCGCGCATTCTCAAACAGCGCTGCATGCTGGTTGATGCCCGTTTCCAACGCCAGGAATCCCTCCACCTCCAAGTAACTGCCCGCCGCACCGAGGATTTTCCGCAAGGCTGACAGGCCGTCACCTCCGGGCGTAAGGGCATGCCGTGGCTCGTGCTCCCGCACTTCAGGCTCTGCCATGGTAATTTCCTCCTCCGAGAGATAGGGTGGATTGGCGACAACCAAATCGTAGCGGGTGCCGGGTAACTGCGCAAACCAGTCGGATTGAACCCAGTGCACCCGGCCGGATAGGGAATTAGCCTCGGCGTTTTCACGCGCAAGGGACAAGGCCGCGGGGCAAAAATCGCAGGCGGTTATCTCCGCGCCGGGATATTGGCGCGCCATTGCCAGAGCGATCGCCCCGGAACCCGTCCCCAGATCCAAGATGCGCCGCGGTGGATGGGCGAGCTGCTGGCAGACCAGTTCTACCATGTGTTCGGTTTCGGGACGTGGGATCAGTGCCCGCCGATCAACCTTGAGCAGCAGGCCGCCAAACTCGGTCTCGCCCAAGATGTGTTGCAAAGGCTCGCGCAAGCCGCGCCGTCGCACCAAGGGGCGGATCCTTTCTAACTCCCCTTCCGTCAGGAGCCGCTCAAACTGCAGATAGAGCTGCATCCGCTTCAGCGCCAGGGCATGACCGATGAGCAATTCGGCATTGAGGCGCGCACTCTCAACCCCCCTCCCAGCCAGGAATTCAGTGGAGCGTTTGATGATTTCCAAAACGGTGAGCATCTCAATCGTCTTCCTCATCCCTGTGCGCCCGGGCCACTGCCGGCTGGCCGGTCAGACGCGCAAATTTCTCCTCATAGTCCGCCTGCTGCAATGCCTGGATGACCTGGCCAATCCCCCCCTCCATGATCTGGGGCAAATTATAGAGGGTGAGCCCTATCCGATGATCCGTCAGCCGGTTTTGGGGAAAGTTGTAGGTGCGGATGCGTTCGCTACGGTCGCCCGAGCCGATCTGGCTGCGCCGTTCGGCCGCATATTTGGCGCGTTCTTCCTCCTCGCGGAGCTTAAGCAGGCGGGAGCGCAGCACCGCCATCGCGCTGGCCTTGTTTTTCTGCTGTGAGCGTCCGTCTGCGCAAAAAACGATCATTCCAGTCGGCTTGTGGATGATGCGCACCGCCGAATCTGTCGTGTTTACGCCCTGTCCGCCCGGGCCGCTGGCACGCTGGACGGTAATCTCCAGTTCCTGCGGATCGATTTTGACCTCGACCTCCTCTGCTTCAGGCAGCACGGCCACGGTCACAGTCGAAGTGTGGATGCGCCCGCTGGCCTCTGTGACCGGCACGCGCTGCACCCGGTGGACTCCGCTCTCATATTTCAACTGTCGGTAAACATCGGTGCCGGTGACGAGGAAGATGACTTCCTTGAAGCCGCCGCGCTCGGACTGACTGCTGCTCATGGGCTGGATGGACCAGCCGCGCGACTCCGCGTATTTGGTGTAGAGTCGGAACAGTTCCGCTGAAAAAAGGCTGGCCTCCTCGCCACCCGTGCCGGCCCGTATTTCCATTACGGTATCACGGGAATCGGTTGGCTCCGGCGGAATCATCGCCAGCAGCACGGCCCTGCTCAACCGCTCGCATTGCTCACCCAACACCGCCAGTTCAGTCGCCGCCAACTCCTTGAGCCCGGGGTCGTCCTTCGGGTCACGCAAGAGCGCCCTGGCTTCGCTGATTTCTCCAAGCAATTTCCGGTGCCGTCCATGATCAGTCACGAGACGCTGGAGTTTTTGCTGTTCACGGATGATCTCGGCCGCTGCGCGCGGATTTTGATAGAAGGCAGGATCGGCCATCTGCGCCCTGAGTTCGTCGAGGCGGCGTTGGAAAGGAATGATGTCTGGAAGTTCGTCCATGCAGGGTGCGGTGCGCGGTTATTTGATAATTGCGTGGGCCGTCCGGGGCGGCCAAACAAGGCAGGATAAGCCGGCGATAAATCCTACCGGTGCCGATTTGCTATGCCAACGACGCTCTTCACACAAAACATCATCGCTTGCATCTGGGATTTCGACAAGACCTTAATCCCCGGTTATATGCAGGCGCCGCTTTTCCGGCGCACGGGCATCGACGAAGCGACCTTCTGGGCCGAGACCAACGCGCTGATGGACAACTACCGCCGCCGCGGTTACCATCTCTCGGGTGAGATCAGTTATCTCAATCATATCCTGACTTACGTGCTGGCCGGTAAATTCGGCCGGCTCAATAACCGGCAGTTGTTTGCCTGTGGCGCAGATATCGAATTTTACCCCGGCTTACCGGGCTTTTTCGATACCGCCAAGGCTTATGCCTCGGACAAGCCCGAATACCGGAAGCATGACCTCAAACTCGAACACTACATTGTCAGCACCGGCCTCGCGGAGATGATCCGGGGGAGTCGGATTGCGGCGGCAGTGGACGGCATCTGGGGCTGCGAATTCATCGAGAATCCGTTGCAGCCGGGATTTCTGGAGCAAAGCGAGATGAACCTCGCGGCCGACGCCGTCATCGCGCAGATCGGCATGGTCATCGACAACACGACCAAGACGCGGGCGCTCTTCGAGATCAACAAGGGCACCAACAAGAATCCGGCGATCGAAGTGAATGCGAACATCAGGCCGGAGGACCGGCGCATCCCGTTCCAGAACATGATCTACATCGCGGATGGTCCCAGCGATATTCCGAGTTTTTCCGTGGTAAAGGGCCGCGGGGGAAAAACCTACGGCGTATACAACCCTGCGCACAGCGGAGAATTCGAGCAGAACGACCGGCTCCTGCAGGCGGGCCGCATCCACGGCTATGGACCGGCTGACTATACTGACTCCAGCAGCACCGCCCGCTGGCTGCAGATGCATATCCATGCGATTGGCGACCGGATTGTCACAGACCGTGAGCAGGCCGTGGCGCAAAAAACCACCAAGCCCCCGCGGCATCTCAATGCAACCCCGGAGGAAGAGGCGGCCAAGTTTGCCGCCAAGTCGCCCAAGCAGGCGTCGTTTCTAGAGTAATAGTTCAAGCCAGTGCCCCAACCACCGGCCGCTGCGGACCACGCGGGCGAACAGGTTCTTGGCTGTCGTTGCCACAGTTCGGGCCTAAAAAAAGCGCCCCGTCAAAATGACGGGGCGCTTTGCAAAAACGAACAGGACACGCGCTCAGCGGCCTGCCGGACTGACAACAGTCGGATCAATTGGTGTGATCGGTGTCGTGATTATCGGGGGCGGCGTAGTCGGCGTGGTCGGCGTGGTCGGCGCGGTCGGTGCAGTCGGTGCAGTGGGCGCGGTCGGCGCAGTCGGCTCAGTCGGCGCGGTTGGCGCGGTTGGCGCGGTTGGGGGTGGCGCGGTTGGGGGTGGCGTTACATTTGCCGTAACCGTCGTGGCCGTCGTGGCACCTTCTGTAGCCGTCGTCGTGGCCTGTGTGGCCACCGTTGTAGCTGCCGCCGCGGTCTCCGTAGCCGCCGTGGCCACCGTTGTGGCCGTCGTCGCTGCCGTCGTAGCCTCTGTGGCCGCCGCCGTGGCTTGGTTGGCCGCCTGCTGAACCTGACCGGTGGTTTGTCCGGTCGAAGTGGCCACAGCCTGGGCTATGACGCCACCACCAGAACCGACCGTTTGCTGAACGGCAGCGGTAACCACACCTGCTTGGGTGGGTGCAGCTTGAACTACGGCCGCAGCCACTTGCCCACCCACCTGAGCAGATTCTGAAGCTGACATGTTTACGGTCGCGGCCGTCGTCACAGCGGAAGCGATGGCAGCAGCTTGGGCCGGCGCGGCCGTGGTTACTGCGGAAGCAATGCCGGCGGCGGCTTGCGCCGGCGCGGCCGTGGTCACCGCCGAAGCAACCGCAGTAGCTTGGGTCGGAGAGGCCGTCGCGGCGGCGGCGGCGATGGCAGCGGCTTGGGTCGGCGCAGCCGTGGTCACTGCAGAAGCAATGGCGGCGGCCTGCGTCGGCTCCGCCGTGGTCACTGCAGAAGCGATGGCGGCGGCCTGCGTTGGCGCGGCCGTGGTCACTGCAGAAGCAACCGCAGAAGCCTGGGTCGGAGAGGCCGTCGTAGCCGCGGAGGCAACTGCAGCTGCCTGGGTAGGCGCAGCTGTTGTCGCCGCAGAGGCAATAGCCGCTGCCTGCGTCGGGGCGGAAGTCGTTGCGGCGGTAGTTACCGCCGCAGCTTGGGCCGGTGCAGCGGCGACTGCCGCAGTCGTGACGGAAGAGGCGGCACTCGCGTTGCCGGCCGTGGAGGATGTCGTTGCGGTCACAGCAGTTACGGCCTGCCCGGCAAACGAGGCTGCTTGGGCGGGTTGCGCGGCGCTGGCGACACTGACGACCTGTGAAATCAAATTGGTCGCAGATTCAGAAGAGATATTACCCATATTATTCTGCACCACGCTCGAAATCGTATCGACGGCCTGTTGCATGACGGCGGCGACCTCGGGATTGGTTACTGCGGCGCTCGCCAGCGACACGGGGGGCTGTGGGAGGCCGCCCGGGGGCGTGATCGAGATCATGCCGGCATTGATGGAAAAAACACCACCAGCAGCATCGGTGAAGGTCACGGAGTCAGCCGTTGCCGCAATGGAGAAGCCACCGTTGCTGACTGCGACGGAATACGAAGTGCCACGCGCTGCGGCGACACCCTTCGGTGTGCGCACGCCGTAATTATTGATGTTCCTTTTGGCGGGATCGAGGGTCGAAATGAGATTGCCGGACTTGAGGTTGAGAGTGGCGTTGCGCGTGCCGTTGGCACTGACGCTGAGCTTCTCGACAACGACGGTGGAATTCTTTTCCGCGGTGGCGATCATGCCCTCATGCACCTCGACAAATACTTTGCCGTCGCTGCCCGTGGTGATCTCGGCGTCTTGGGGCAGTTTCATGCCGACGGTGGCAGGCACGGGCGCGCTCGCATCGGGGAGCTTGACCATGACCGTGCCGGACACGGTCAGGACAGTGCCCTCACTTTTGGTGTCTTGGGCGTTGGACGCAGCGGCCACAAAGGCAGCGAGGAGTGAAGCAACAGCTAGACGTATGATTTTCATGAGGATAGGTAAACTGGCCCGTGGGTCAAAGGGTGAATTTCCAAATTGCAATGCAGACAGGCAATACATTCGTAGCAGAATTTCAAGCCCCAGTTGTCAGATATTTGCGATGGGCTTGGTCGGGCGACTCATTTACCTTTCATAATGTAGACGCCGTCCCAATCCGGTGCCGGTGGCTCGATTTGATAGTGTTCGATGATGTCGAGATAAACGAGTGATGGGTTGCTTGCGCCACCCACGGTCTTGCCGGAAGGGTTTGGCTCAAGATCGGCACTACGACGGAAGGATGCTTTCGCTCCGTTCCAGTCACGGGCATAGTATTGGTCAAGGGCTTGTGCAAATATTGCGATGCACTCCCTCGCCGTCGGGGCCAGCGATTCCTTGAGCCCCATGATCTCATAAATCGGCGTAGCCTTGGCCCGGCCCTTGACCACGATGCGGCCGAGCGGCCGAAATACCACGCGGTCGCCACCATGTTCCTCACACGCCTGCTTGGTCGCTTCGGAACACATTGTATAAACCCCCCAACTCTTCGCGCCTGACTCCATCCGGGCCGCCAGATTCACATCATCGCCCATCATCGTGTAATTGAAACGCGTCCGGCTGCCCATATTGCCAACAATACAGTGACCGCTGTTGAGGCCGATGCGGGTTTGCATGCGCCACACGATCTCGGGCCATTTGTCACCCTCGCTCCGCCACTTTTCGCACAGTTCGCCCAGTTTGCACTGCACGCGTTGGGTGGCCACACAGGCGTGATAAGCGTGCTCCCGTTGCGGGATGGGCGCACCGAACATCGCCACCACGGCATCGCCGATGTATTTGTCGAGTGTCCCCCCCTCCTCCTGCACGATGTCCGTGCAAACCGTGAGGTATTCGTTCATCAACTCCACCAAACGATCAGGGGGCAGTTTTTCCGAAAACGTCGAGAAGCTCTGGATGTCACTGAAATACGCTGTGATTTCCGCCTGATGCCCGCCGAGGCGCGGCCGTTCGCCCGAATTTACAAGCTGCTCGACGAGTTCGGGAGAAACGTAGCTGCCAAACATGCCTTTGATTTCCTGTTTTGCCTTCTGCTCCTGCCATACCCGGCGCCCGATCAGGATGAATTCCAGCGATGTGAACCCCAGCAGCGGTCCGACCCACGGGAGCGACAGGCTCCACCAAACCCAGCTCCACAAGACCAGGCTGGAGTAGATCACCAGCAAAAGCACCGAAACCAATACCAACCGGCTGAGGGACCGATGCGCAGCCAGCCATACGTAGAGATAGCCCAGGACCAGCATGCCCGCCATCACCATCCACTCCGGCACGCGGTGGGCAAAGTCGCCCTTCAGGATGTTATCAACGACATTGGCATGCACCAAAACCAACGGCGAGTATGGACCCCGGGGGGTGGGTCCCGCATCCGCCTTGCCAGTCACGGTCTGACCGATGAGCACAATCTTTCCCCGATAGTCGGGCGGTGCCGGGCCGGTGACGGATTGCTCCACAAACCGGCTGTTCAGTTTCAACAGCACTTCACGGTAGGAATGCGTGGGAAAATCCGGCCGCACATCATCGTGATCATAACGGTAGTTGATGAAATACATACCCGCGCCGGATATCGGCACCCGGAGTTCACCTTGCTTGGTTGGCAGAAAAACCGCCTCACCCAGCTTCACCCGCACGTCGTCCGCAGGCACGTTGAAATAGGCCATCAGGGTTTGCAGGGCCAGCGAAGGATACACTTCCTTTCCGACCCGCACGATGAGCGGCACTTCCCGAATGATCCCGTCCGAACTACGGGGCGCATCAACAAAACCATACCACGAAGCCTGCCTGATTTGGGGGAAGGGAATAATGGCAAAATTATCGCCGTAAAGCCCCCCCATATCGCCCTCCACCTTGCGGAGCGGCCGGGTCGGGCCTCCAGCGCCGGGAGGCGCCTCAACCGGATCCACATTGGTCACGCTGCCGGTGACCACTTTGGTTCCTGCGGCCATGGCCGCACCCACGCCCAGTCCCATACTCCCATCCCCGTCGCCTTCGCGCACGGCATCAAGGATCACATCCCAGGTCACCACCGCAGGCTTTGCCAATGAAAGCAATTCGACCAACGTGCCATGATAGGCCCGGTCCGGTGGCCACGACACGAGGTTCATCTCCGTGTCGTCCTCAAAGAGGATGATGGATATCCTCGGGTCCGGGGGCGGCTGAAAATACACCCGCAGGTTCGTGCACCAGTCCAGTCTGCGCCAGGCGACCTGCTCCATCACTTCGGTCTGCATGAACAGACAGGTCAGACCGAAGCAGATCAGCGGTGACCACGTAAATCTGCGCAGTGCTTGGATTGCACGCTTGCTCATGGATAGGTTTCTACTCTGAGCGATTCGTCGACGGCAACCAAACGATTTTGTGGCGGCGCGACTACCGGACCGCCGCCACACCCTTAACGGCCGCCCTGCGCCAAGCGCGTCTGGCCCAATTGCACGGCCAGATTGTTGACGCGTTCTGCGTAATTGTGCGCAGCGGCCGGAACGCGGCCGCGTACTGTGGCGGCCAGGCCACCATTCCAAGCCAGGGCGACATGGTAGGGTGACACGGGCATCCCGGCGCGGATCAAACCGCGTTTGATCCATTCATAGTGCTTCACCGCGACTGCATCTGCCAGTGAGCGCTCGAGCGCGCGCTTGAACGGCATCTGGGTGTGCATCCGCCAGGTTTGTTCGCGGAACTGATAGGCGCCAAGTTCGCCGCAGGGGCCGGCCTTGGGGCTGTTGTGCGGATTCTCCACCCAGTGGATGGCCTGCAGGGTTTCCCAACGCTCGCTCGCCGACGCCAGATTCATGCAGAAGAAAAATGCCAGCAGCACCGCGGTCAGGGCCACGCGGGGCCACGCATTGGTGGTAGGTAGGGTGTAGGTCTTCACGGCCTGCGATGACCCAGCCCGGCCTGAAGGGTTCGCGTGGAGACACTTGATTTTCCAAAATTAAAACTGGAACCATCGCCCTCGTGCAAAACGCACTAACGCGCGGAGTTCCCGCCAATGCGGGTCGTTGCTCATGTTGACTTCAGGGGCACGGCGGTCGGACCTTATTCCCGCATTTTCCATGCCTGCAACCATGCTTCGTCTCCACCTGCCCCCCAATCTCTCCGCCGCCGTCTCCCGCGACGCGGTGGCATTGAAGGTGGAACTCGACCTGGCCGGGCCACCGGCCGCAGCCCTGCTGCCTGTGCTGGCGCTGCTGCAAAGGTGGTGCGGCACCCCCACCCCACCCAAGTTCATCCAACTCAGTCGCGTCCAGCTTCGCGAACTGACCGCCGCCGCCGGTCATCAGCCGATTTTTGTCGAAAGCAACGGCCCTCCCTCCATCTGGGCGTTCTCCTCGCTGCTGGGCACAACTGAACCAGCGGAGGTTGCCCCGCCGGCCCCCATCCCCAAGCGTCAGGCCAAACCCGAAATTGTTGTCTCACCGATGATCGTGGATGGCACCGAAAACTACCTCGCCATCACGGCGCCGTCGCGCGACCGTTCGGCCTACCCGGCGGTGATTGAGCTGCTCCGGGCCAGCGGCTTTCAGCTGGAACCCTCCAATCGCAAATGGTGGCTGCGCGATCGCCATAAGGTCTTGAATTTCCTCGCCCAGCACGGTGAACGCCTGCGCAAAAATTTTGCCGCCGAGTTCACCGAGAACTTCACCACCCGCACCGCCAACCTGCACGACGCCAATATCACCGCGGCGGTCGCCGAGAGTGGTGACGCTTTCGTGCTCAATCTGGATCTGCAGGCTGGCGACGCTTCCCAGGCTGAGGTGCGCTCGGCGCTGGCCACGGGTCGCAACTACATTGAGCACGGCGGCCGCGTGTATCTGCTCGACCAGACCCGTCTCGAAAAACTTGCGGCCGCCCAACACGCCCTGAATAGCACTGCGCAGCCGACCCCGGAGGTTCACACCTCGCTCCGCATCACGCGCGCCCGGGTGCCCGAGGCGCAAGCGATCATCGACGAGCTTTCGCCCAACTTTCAACCGTCCGCCGCATGGAGCGAACAAAGCCGGGCCTTGCGCGAACTCACCGCCCTGCCGCAGGCACCGATCCCGGCCGGATTCGACGCCCTGCTCCGGCCTTATCAGCGCCTCGGCGCCGCCTGGCTGTGGTATTTGCACCGCCAAGGCTTGGGTGGGGTGCTCGCCGACGAGATGGGACTGGGCAAAACGCCGCAGGCCCTCGCCTTGCTGGCCGCCCTGCCCCAAAATGCCGCCACGACGCGTTTGGTGGTGGCCCCGGCTTCGCTCCTGGAAAACTGGCGGCGCGAGGCGGCGCGCTTCACCCCGCAGCTGCGCACTTTTGTGCATCACGGAAACCGGCGCCTGCAAAGCGCGGCCGCTTTCGGCGGTCACGACCTGATCATCACCAGTTATGGCACGCTGACACGGGATCGCAAAGTCTTCGCCGAGGCCGAGTTCACCTGCGCCATTGCCGACGAGGCCCAGCACATCAAGAATCGCCACTCGCAGAACGCGCGCGCCCTCCGGGGGCTGCGGGCCAGAACCCGCTTCCTACTGACCGGCACCCCCTTGGAAAACTCCCTCGATGATCTGCGATCGCTGTTCGCATTTCTCATGCCTGGCTTCATCGAGATAATGCCGGCAGGCGTCCGGGGCGAGGAGCGGGCATGGTATGACGAGCGTCTGCGAGCCCGCACCGCACCCTACATTCTGCGCCGCACCAAACTGGCGGTTGCGCCGGAATTGCCCGAAAAGATTGAACAGATCCTTTGGTGCGAACCCACCGCAGCCCAAGCTGCGCTCTACCGGCAATTCCAGGAAAAGGCAGAGCGCGAAATGTTCGATTTGGCCGGCAGCGGTGCCAGTGAATCCCGTCTGCGTATCGCGACCCTCACACAACTGCTGCGCCTGCGGCAGATCTGTTGCGATCCCCGCCTGGTGGCCGCCGACGCACCCGCGGCAGCCTCGGCCAAACTCGAGGCCCTGCGCGAATTGCTCGACGAGGCCCTCGACGACGGCCACCGCGTGCTCGTTTTCTCCCAATTCACCTCGCTGCTCGCCTTGTTGCGTCCCACCCTGGAGGAACAGGGTCTGGCCTACTGCTACCTTGACGGATCGATGTCAGCCCGCCAGCGCCAGGCCGAGGTCGACCGCTTTCAGCAGGATGCGTCCATCCCGCTCTTCCTCCTCTCGCTCAAGGCCGGCGGCACCGGTTTGAATCTGACGGGCGCCGACACCGTGGTGCATCTTGATCCATGGTGGAACCCCGCGGTCGAGGCCCAGGCCACCGACCGCGCCCACCGCATCGGCCAGATCCGCACCGTGACCAGCTACAAGCTCATTTGCTCCGGCACGGTGGAGGAAATGGTTCTCGCCCTGCAGGACGAAAAGCGGGCCCTGCTGGCGGACGTCTTCGAGGCGAGCGATGCCACCTCCGCCAAACTCTCGCTCGCCGACTTGCGATCGCTATTGGCAAGCGACCGCTCTCCGGCAACTGTGCCCCGGTAGGCCGAGCCTCGGGAGTGCCGACGGCGCGAGGCCTATGCCTAACCACGATGAGCAACCCCGATACTCTTTCTGTCTGGACGATCCGGCTTCGGCCTGAAGACAACGTGGCCGTCACCAAACGACCACTGCGGCAGGGGCAAGCGTTTGGCCCGCTGGTCGCACACTCGGATATTCCACCCGGCCACAAGGTCGCCCTGCGACCGATCCCCGCCGGACAGGCAGTGAAAAAATACGGCCAAACCATCGGCTTTGCCCTGCGTGACATCCCGGCCGGCGCCCATGTCCACTCGCACAACCTCGGGGTGCAGGATTTCGTCCGGGATTATGCGTGGTGCGTGGATGCGCACCCGCTGGCCTCGGTGGCGGAGGCGGAGCCAGTGCTGTTTTCAGGCTTCGCCCGGGCCGACGGCGAGGTCGGCACGCGCAACTACCTCGCCGTCATCTCGAGCGTGAACTGCTCCGCCGCCGTGTCACGCCATGTCGCCGACCATTTCCGTGGCGATGGGTTCAAGCGGGAGTTTCCGCAGGTCGACGGGGTGGTTGCCTTTACCCACAAGAGCGGTTGCGGCATCCTGCCCGACGAACCCGCCCTGTTGCTCCACCGCGTGCTGGCAGGCATTGCCCGCCACCCCAACATCGGCGGCTATGTCATCATCGGACTCGGCTGCGAAGTGAACCAGGTCCAGCAGCTTGTGCAAACGCACCAGCTGCAAACGACCGGACCGGAAGCCAACGCGACGAGCGTCCTCATCATCCAGCAGGTAGGCGGCGTGCGCAAGACGGTGGCTGCCGGTATCGCGGCCGTGCAGCAACTCCTGCCCGCCGTCAACGCCTGCCGCCGCACTCCGCAGCGCATCAGCAAGCTTCGGCTCGCATTGAATTGTGGCGGATCAGACGGCAACAGCGGCATCACGGCCAACCCCGCGCTCGGTGTCGCCTCCGACGAACTCGTGCGTCACGGCGGGACCAGCGTGCTGGCGGAGACCCCCGAAATTTACGGGGCCGAGCATCTTCTGACGCGCCGGGCCTCCTCCCGGGCCATCGGGGAAAAGCTGGTGTCGCTGGTCCACTGGTGGGAGGACCACGTGCGCCGCCACGGGGCCAGCATCGACAACAATCCCTCGCCGGGAAACAAGGAGGGCGGCCTCACCACCATCTATGAAAAGAGCCTCGGTGCCGTGGCCAAGGCCGGCCAGGCGCCCTTGTCCGCAGTCTATGCCTACGCGGAAAAAATCTCCGCTCCCGGTCTCTGCTTCATGGACACGCCGGGCTTCGACCCCGTGAGCATGACCGGACTCGTCGCCGGCGGCTGCAACGTCGGCGTTTTCACCACCGGCCGTGGTAGCGTTTACGGCTGCAAGCCCTCGCCCTGCATCAAGGTCGCCTCCAATTCATTCCTCGCCGGGCGCATGGCGGACGACATCGATATCAACGCCGGCACCATCCTCGACGGCACCGAGACCGTCGAGCAGGTCGGGCGGCGCATTTTCAACCTGATCGTAAATGTCGCCAGCGGCGAAAAGACCAAGAGCGAACTCGCCGGCATGGGCGACGAGGAATTCGCCCCGTGGATTCTGGGGCCAACGCTGTAGGGACGCCGGCAGACGGCTAACTGCCTGCGACGGTCAGCTCCACGCGCAAAATGGTGAAATCACCCTGTTCTCCCCCGACCACCTCCACCACCTGCGCTTCATCGGTCATGATCTCTGCGGGCACATCATAGACCATGACCGGGGACGCGGACCCAGGCCTGGATTCGCACAGCACGCTGTTCACATGGATTTTCAGCTTCTCCGGCGCGACGGAGCTGGGATCAAACTCCAGCAACAGTTCCAGGCGGCGGCCGCTTTCTGGTTTTGGCCCCGTTTGCACACGGATGGCGCAACCCGGCGGCCATTGGAAGTCCTTGCCGGTGTCGGTCGCCGGCAGCGCGTTGTCCGCCGGCTCGCCCGGCGCCCGCACATCGTGAAACGTGACGGCGTGGACGCGCGGCAGCCCGGCCAACTCCGCCGCGCTGCGCATGGCGCGAACCACGGTGTTGAACCGGTCCATGCCCCAATCCTTGGCCAGCCCGTGCCCGCTCGGAAAGTAGTTGAACAGATAAACCTGATCCGCCCCCCCATGCAGGATGGTCAGGGCGAGGCCGGTGGTGAGTTCAGGCGACATCATCGTGGCCGGTCCGTTGGGCACCGGTTGATAACGGATCTCCAGCCCGCCCGCCAGTTGCACGCCGGTGTCATCCAAAAGGCGCCGCCATTCCACCATGGGCATGTCGAAATCACTGGTGGCCCAGAACGGCGTGGGCACCACCAGATCCACCAATCCCTCCCGCGCCCAGGCCACGCCATCCAGACCGCAACGTCGCGCCGTTTCCGGCCGCGACGGTACGCGGGCACCCAGCAACACCCGGTGCCCGAGGCGCTGTTCCGCCTTGTCACACTCGGACCGCACCCGGCGCATCCACGCCGTCACCGCCCGCCCGCCCGCCAGTTCCCGTCCGGGCCGGAAATGGTAGACGAAGCGCATCCAGTCCAGTTCGAGGCCGTCGAGGTCGAGGGTCGTGAGCTGTTCCTGCACCAGGTTGAAATAGTGCGCCTGCACGTCGGGCCGTTCCCAGTCCAGCCCGCGGTCCGCCCACCACTTGTCGCGGTGAGGCGCCCGCAATTGCCGCGCCGCCCGCTGCGCCTTGTAAAAGGAGCTGAGCAGCGGGGTGTCCTCGGTCATGCAGTCATGGACATCGTTCATGCGCACGGTCACCCAAGCCCCGATACCATGATGACGGCAGCGGGCCAGCGCCCGCTGGTGGAAGTTGATCCCCATTTCGGCCAGCCGCTTCGCGGCCTCGAGCCGGCGGCGGGTGGGTGCCACCGAGGCCGGTGCCAGATGGCGGAGGACGGTTTGGTCATCCGGCCCTTCGGCGTCGTAGCCGTGCCAGTCGGTCTCCCAGACCTTGCTGGCGTAGTTGGCGCGCATGGCGTTCACGTTGGAGAAATACGTGCCCACACCGGCGAGAGCCAGTTCATCAATGTAGGCATCGATCACCTCACCGTTCATCTGGGCGGCGGTGCGCGAAAAATAGAATTCCGTGCTGTCCTGGTTGAAGATCGGACCGGCGATGACAGGGTTTTTACGGGTCGGTTTCATGGTTGGCTGGCGGTTTGGGAAAGTATGCGCTGTGTCCTCAGCATGCGGGCCTCATAGCCGTTCTGACTGCTGACCTCGCGCCAGAAACCGTCCGACTCCGCGCGGCCCGCGGCGATTGACGCGGCATCCGCCGTGAGGAAGGAAACCAGTAATGCGGGTTCCTGCCGGCGCAGGTTGAAGGTCGATTCGCGGACATCTTTCACCAGATCGATGTGCATGGCCGGGCCGTAGCTTTGTTTGATGACCTTGAGAAAAGCATCCACGCCGCCGGCCGGCCCGAACAGCAGGTGCAGCTGGTTGCCGACGACGAAACGCGCGTCACCCTTGCCGGCAATCTCCGCAAAAAACCGCCCCGCATAACCGGCCCGCACGGGCCGAAGGGGTTCCATCCAGGCCGGCACCGCCACCCCCTCCACCGAAGGCAGCCAGTTGCTGCGGGCGGAGAAAATTTCCATCCCCGGCCGGCTCCCGAGAAAACGCAAAAAGTCCACCGCGGCGGCGTGCTGCGGCGCGCCGCGCACCAGGCCGAGGTTGGCGGTCGCCTTCGTGTCAATCTCGGTGACCGGACCCAGCACCCCGGCCCCATAGACCGGATCGTCCGGCGAGAGGGCGGGGATCTGCGCGGCATCGATGGCAAAGTCGGACTGGGCCTTCAGGTTGGTCACATCCAGGACGTGCGATACAATCATCACCGACTGGCCCTGCAAAAACTGGAGCGTGGCCTCGCCGGTGTTCAGCTGGTAGAAACCCGGCTTCTGGTAACGGGCCATTTCCCGAGCGAGCTCATAGCCCAGCCGGATCGAGGGCAGGTCGAAATTCCAGCGTCCTTGCAGATAAGTCAGACCGTAGTCCCAGTCCGTCATCCGCAGCGTGTGGTCCGCGGCGAGATCGTAATAGAGCCGATGGTTCACGCTGGCGAAGAGCGGGCTCATGAGAAACAGCGCGGACAGCCGCGAGCCGGCGAAAGGCACCACCGGCTTGGCGCTCCGCCGGGCGTAGTCCTCCACCTGCCGGCAAAGCACCACCAACTGTGCATAGGTCTGTGGCAACACTGTCCCACCGGTGATTGCACGCAGGAGGGCGGTGTTGTAGAGAATGCGCACGCCGCCCACGGCCAGCGGGATGCCGTAGTAATGTCGCAGCGGCGCACTGTAGGCCTCGCCGTTTTCCAACCCGTCCAGAAAGGTGTCCCGCCAGCGGCGCCCGGCGAGCGGCGTGCCCGCATTGTAGGGATTGGGCTGCTCGACCCAGGCCGAGATGGGTTCGAAGTAGCGCGCCCGCAGCTCGTCCATGCCGGTGAAATGCGCCCCGATCTGCAGGATGTCGGGCGCAGTCCCGGCCACGAGTTGGGTGCGGAGAAATTGCGGATAGGCCCGGTCCGGCACGGCCACCTGCACCACATGCACATCCGGATGCCGGCGCTCGTATTCGTCAATCACCGCCTGGAGGGCTTCACGAATCCCGCTGTGTAACATGAAGTGGCCGACGCGCACCACCCGGCGATGGTCCGACGTCTCCTCCGCCTTGAAACTCACCCGGGCCACGTGCCATGCGCACAGGCCGAAGACCACGGCCAGTCCGCTCCAGAATAGCCGCGCTTTGCCGCGTTCGTTCATGGCGACGCCTCCCCCAGCGCCGCCAGGCGGTCGCGCACGATCTGCTGCCGCAGGTCGCGCGGATAATCAGCCAGAAAGAGCCGGTAGCTCTGCACCGCCGTCTCCCGGTCACCGGTGAGCCGGGCCAGTTCGCCAATCTGCACCAGCACATTGGCGCGGGTTGCGGCACTGGGAATGCCGATGCCCTCGGCTGCACGCAAATGTCGCAACGCCGGTGCCCGCTGATCACCGTAGAAAATATAGGCGTCGCCCATTGCCAGGTGAAAATCACCGCGCAGGGCCGGCAGGGTCAGACTCTTCCCCAGCACTTCCGCCGCGCGCAAACGCTCCGCCGGCGCCGCGATCCCGTCGGCGTAAAGTCGTCGCAGCAGCAGTTTCACCGCCGCCAGTTGGGCGAGCGGATGCTGCGGTCGATCCCTGGTCAGGGCGATGAATTCGGGCGGTTCACTGATGCCATCCTCCAGCTGCCGCAGGCGGCCCAGCAGGTAGCGGGCGGCGAGGCCGGCCTCCGAGCCGGGTTCCGCCGCGATCAAAGCCGCCAATTCCTGCTTGGTGCGCTGACTGTCACGCTCCGTAAGCGCCGGCGTCTGCAAAGCGGCTGTCGCAGCTTTCAGCCGCGCCGCGGCGGACGCTCCCTCCGCCGCCCCCACTGCCGTGCCAAGGAAACCGAGGATCAGTGCGCAGCAGATGAATCGTCTCATTCCTTGCGGGTCCCGCCCAATTTTGCATCCGGGTCGTTCGCCTTGCAGTAGCGGTCCAACAGCGCCGGATCCTTCGGCCAGTCTGGACGCAGGCGCACATCCTTGGCCCCGGCCACCGCGCCGGGAGCGGCCTGCCCGCCCGTGCCGGAGGCCGGCCGCACCTCCCACCAGCACTGCCCGAGGTGGTTGTGCTCATGGTCGATCACATAGCCCGCCTCCCGCAGCATCGGCCCGGTCCAGCCCATGCAATGGTCACAGTAGTCACGGTAGTTTTTCAGCCCATTGCGCAGCAGGAAACCGCGCGAGGGACAGTCGTGAAAATCGATGCGAAAGACATCCTCCCGGTGCGAAATGTTGAACCCGAGGTCCGGCGATTCCTCCAGCAGCGTGTGCCCCCAGTATTTCAGCATGCCCGGGATGCCCTCGTTGCGGATCAGGTCGCGGGCATGGCGCTGGCTGTCGTGGTTGATCGCCTCGTTCCAGTATTCGCGCACCAACGCGTGGCCGCCGGCCCGCTCCAGCCAGCCGAAGGTCCACTCGTAGTGCCCGCAGAAATCGTAGCAGCCGATCATGACCGTGCCTCCGCAATGTCATTCATGTCCTGCGGTGGCAACACGGCTGCCGCGGTGGCGTAGGTGTGCCGGCAGGAGCCGTTGTCGCCATGCAGCCGCATCGTGAGCCCGGCAGCCTCCGTCCGCGCCGTCCCGAGATGATAGCAGTGCTGGCAGAATTCCCCGACAATCTCCCGGCCCCCGGCCCGCAGGTGCTTGATCGCGGGACATTCGTGCACCCGGACCTCCACCCGGTCGGACAGCGCCTGCACCTCGACCCTGGCCCCCGGCTCCGCGTCGAAAAACGCCCGCCAATAGCGGGCCACGGCCGGCAACCCGCCGGCGCGCCAGCGGTCGTTGACCGGTGAGAAATAACCGCGGCCCAGTTCCTCCAGATAACGCACCCAACCCTCCCGCCCCAGCCGGCCGATCAGAAAGCGAAAGGTCGCATTGGTCGCGTAGTAAAAATCGGCCGAGCCCTGCGGCTTCGTGTCAACATAGGGCAGTTCGCTGGGGTTGGGCGCACTCATGAGCTGGGTCTATTTGGGCGGCAGCCCGAACAGGTCCTCCCGGAAGCCCAGACCATCCGAGCCGTCCACCGCCGCACGAATCTGCGCGCGACAGGTTTCGGTCAGCGGATAGTCGAGTGTGTTCACGTTGGTGGTGAAAATCCCCATCTGGACGAGCAACTCCTTCAGGCCGGTCAGCCAGCACTCGATCTTGGCTCCACCGTAAACCCGGAGCATCAGATCGTTCATCCGCGCCTGCAACCGCTCGGCCGCGGTCAGGTCGCCAGCTTTGACGGCCGCGATGATCTGCCGGGCGATGGCGCCGTTGAAAATACCGCCGCCCAGCAGCAGACCGCTGTAGCCCGCCTTGAGGTAGCTCACGCAGTTGAACTCGTCGCCATCGAGCACCACCAACTCCGGCCGCACTTTCATGACCGCGAGGTAAAGGTCCCGGCGAGAGTCGGTCTGCGAACTGTCCTTCACCATCACAATGTTCGGCTCAGCCAGCAGTTCCGTAAGGTGGGTTTCAGGCATGGCGTTGGGGCTGTGTTTGCCGCGATCATAAAGGCCCACCGGCAGCGCGCTGTGCCGCGCGACTTCACGGTAATGCGCGAGCTTCCGTTCCGGGGTTCCGTTCAGAAAAAACCACGGCGCATCCACTACCGCCACCTCCGCACCCCAGGCCGCCGCCTGTTCGATATTCGCGAGCACGCGCCCCGCGGAATTGTCCGTCACCTGCAGCGCCACGCGCAAACGACCGGCGGCGGCGGCGACCGTGGCGCGGGTCAGTGCCTCTTTGTCGTCGGCCCTTAGCCATGGCCCCTCGCCGCACGTACCGCCCAGCATCACACCGGTGACGCCCAGCTTGACGTGGTGCTCGACCAATCGCCCGATTGAAGCTCCCTCGAGCCGTTTGTCCGTATTCAAGGGCGTGGGCGTTGCCGACCACACGCCGCCGGTGAGAGGTAATTTATTCATGAAGGTATGATTAAAGGTCACTTTGGCACTGCGATGCACCCGATCTCGAAATGGAGCACTTCCGGCAGGCAATTCGCGACCCTGGTTCGGGCCGGATAGGGTGCGGTGAAATACTCGCAGTAGAGTTCGTTGTAGCGGGCCACATTCGCCGGGTCGCGCACGTAGTTGCGCTCGTGATCGCGGGGATATTGGATGGTCGTGCTCAGGGTGAAGCATTTATCAAGTGCCACCGTGCCGGGTTAGTCCAACTGTTTTGTTTGCCCTAGCTCCGCGGCCGGTCAACAACGGGACAATTTCAAGCCCACCAATCCGGGAAGTTTGGCCAACGTCGTAAATGAATAAGCACCTGCTGATTTTGATGCTCGCAACCTGCGCCACTGCCTTGCGCGCCGCCCCACTCGTGATCCGGACGCCGCTGGCCGAAGCCCGCGCCGCCGTCGCCGCTCTCAAGGCGCGTGGTCCGTTGCCCGCCGGCGGAATCGTCGTTGAGATACCCGGCGGGGTCTATCCACTCGACACCACGATCGCGCTCACCGCCGCGGATGGTGGCACCGCCGAGTCACCGGTTGTCTGGCGTGCGTCCGGCGGCACCCGCGTCATCCTGACCGGCGGCCTCGCGGTCGCAGATTGGAAACCCGTCACCGATCCCGTGATTGCCGCCCGCCTCCACCCCGTCAGCCGCGCCCATATTCTCGCGGCCAACCTGCGCGCCACCGGCCTGACCGATTTTGGTCAAATCGAACAGCGCGGCAATCCAGGGCTGGAACTCTTCTTTGCCGGCCGGCGCATGCAACTCGCCCGTTACCCCAACGCAGGCTGGCTGCTCACTGCCGGCGTGCCCCAGACCGGACCGAGGCGGTTCCATGAAGGTCTCGACCGGGAACGGCGATTCGACGGCGTCCCCGCGGGCCGCCATTACGGGCGCATTGCCTACGCTGAAGACCGGCCCGCCACATGGGCGGCGCGCGACGACATTTACGTTCACGGCTATTGGACCTGGGATTGGAGCGACTCCTTCCAACGCATCCAGTCCATCGACTCCACCAAGAGCGAGATCACCCTGGCCGAGCCGCACCACCATTACGGTTATGCGCCCCGTCAGCGTTATTGTTTCCTCAACGTGCTCGAGGAGCTCGACCAGCCGGGCGAATGGTACCTCGATCGCCGCGCCGGGATGATATATTTTTATCCGCCCTCCCCGATCGGCCCCGACTCGATCGTAGTTTCCGTGCTGAGCCGGCCCCTCGTCACCTTGGATTCGGTCGGTTATTTCGCGCTCGAGGGCTTTGGCTTTGAGCACAGCCGTGGCAGCGGACTCGTCATCACCGGTGGCGAATACTGCCGGATCGCCGGCAGCGTTTTTCGCAATCTCGGTGGGGAAGCCATGGTCATCGAAGGTGGCCGGTACCACCAGGTCGTAAGCTGTGATTTTCACGAGCTCGCCAATGGCGCCATCCGCGTGGCCGGCGGCGACCGTCTCACGCTTGAACCCTCGCGCCATGAAATTCTCAACAACCACATCCGTGATTACGGCCAGTGGCTGCGCACCGCCCAGTACGGCGTCATGATTGACGGGGTCGGCCAGCGCCTTGCCCATAATCTCATCCATGACGCGCCCTTCGAGGGCATTTACCTGCGCGGCAACGATCACCTGATCGAGTTCAACGAAGTTTACCGCGTCTGCACCGAGACCGGCGATGCCGGGGCCTTTCATACCGGCCGCGACTACACGTGGCAGGGCAACGTCATCCGCTACAATTACTGGCATCACCTCGATGGACCGGGGGGGCACGACGTGACCGCGGTCTATCTCGACGACTTTTCGAGCGGCTTCGAGGTCCATGGCAATATTTTCTACCGCGCCGGCCGCGGGATCCGGCTCGGCGGCGGCCGCGACAATACGATCGCAAACAATCTCTTCATCGAGTGCGCGCCCGCGATCGCACCCGACGCCCGCGGACTCAGCTGGGCCGCCTACTTCTTCGATGGGCGCAATCCATGGTTGGCCGACCGCTTCCGCGAGGTCAACGGCGACCAGCCGCCCTATGTGACACGTTATCCGAAACTGAAGACCATCCTCCAGGACGAGCCGGCGGTGCCCAAGGGCAATGTCATCCGCAACAACCTCTCATGGGGTTCTGGCCGCTGGTGCGATGCGTCGGACTTTTACGCGTTTGATTTCCACCGCATCATGGGGATGAAGGACAACGGTATCGCCGATGTCGGCTTCATGCGTCGCCGCCCCCCACCGGACACAGTCATCCCCGCCGCCAATCTCGTCCTGCGGGGCCAGAGGAGATTCTGGCTGACCTTCACCCGTGAGGCCGACACGCAACGCGAGTTTGCGGGCAATGTGCTGGCCACCGAAGCCCCCGGCACCTTCGATCCCCGCACGCTCCGCTTCACCCGAACGCCCGGCTCCCCATTCTCGACCATCGAATTCGAAACGATCCCCATCGGGCGGATCGGCCTGCAACGCGACCCCTGGCGACCGACGGTACCGGAACGCCTGAAGCCTGACAGCACCGCACCCATGGTGCCGGCGGCGAACTAAGCCGCATCCAAGCAGTTGAACTCCGAAGTGGCGCGAAGGGTTTTAGTCCGTTCTGTGGCCATGACAATGTCCCCAAAGGGTCACCGGGCCAATATGTGGTGGATTCGTTTCACTCTCGTGCCCTCGCGAGTCTTCGCGTCCTTCGCGGTTTCCACTGCATTGAACTGTATCGGTAGTCATCATCCCCCGAAATCTGGAAGCGTGGGAGCGGGCTTGCCTGCGACAGCCTGGATTACGCGCACGGGCTGCCCCTGGCGGGACTTGCCGAGCGAGTTTCCAAACTGGCGCAGCGTTTACACCCGCTGGCGGCGTTGGGTGCAGCGGCGGGCGCCCAAACATTAATGCAGCGTCATACTCTGCGTTGTTCGAGTCGGACCGAGGGCAATGGTACGAATCGGCAAGGGGAATGGAATAACCGGACAGACGAAAAAAAGGGCCTACGCAGTTTATTGCGTAAGCCCTTCTTGGTAAATGGTGGCTCGAACTGGAATTGAACCAGTGAC
>CAJBES010000166.1 GCA_903952145.1 uncultured Opitutaceae bacterium
TCCTTGCCCGCCGGCAGCGGGCTGAGGGCAAGGCGGGGGTGGAACACATGCTGACCGGGGGTTTTCTCATGGCAGGCCAGGCATTGCACGGCGGGAAGTTTTGAATCGTGCGGTGCCTCCGTGATGGTCGTGTGGCACTCGACGCAGTCCAGCTTGCCATGGGCGGAGTGCGCGTAGGCCTCGGGTTTCACCCCGATCCACTCCTTGGATTCGCCCTTTTTGCGGGCTTTGAATTCCGCCTCGTGGCAGTCCATGCACTCGCTGTTGGGCACGGCCGGCGGGGTCTTGGCCGCCGGCATGGCCGCAACCGCAGCCTGCCACGAGAGCGCCATGCACAGCATCAGCGTTATGGCCGCACCATGAGCAAACCGGAACAGATAAAGAATATCCGTGTTCATATATTGCCGTTGCATGCCATGATAGGCTGCCAAACGGGGCTTAGCTACGCACTGATTGTCCGTGCGTGAGCGTATCTTGCCCAGAGTGCGCAGTGGGTTGCCTAATCTTGGCTAATCGTTTTGCCGCTGTAATAACAAGAAATGCGCAACTACGGACAATCCCAAGGTAGTAGGGAAGGGCACTTATGGGGATACTCGCCACGGCTGCGATCCTTCCTCGACCCCTCGCCCTCGTCGCCGCCAATTGCTTTTATGACTATGAAAACCCAGACCCTGATCGCAACCCTTGTCCTCCTTGGCGCAACAAGTGCGGCGGCCGCCGCTGACGCAGCCGCGAACTGGGGGGAACACTGCGCGAAATGCCACGGTGTCGACGGCAAAGGCCTCACCAAAATGGGTAAAAAACTCAGCATCCGCGATTATACCAATGCCACGGTGCAAAGCTCGTTCACCGATGAGGAGGCGCTGCAGACCCTCAAGGAGGGCAAGAAGGACAAAAACGGCAAACTCCTCATGAAGCCCGTAGAAGGCCTCCCCGAAGACGAGTTGAAGGCGATGGTTCAGTTTGTGCGCACTCTGAAAACCTGAGCTGAACTCCTCCAAACATGAGCCGCTTCCGGATGCCACCGCAAATCCTGCGACTGGTGCTGCTCACCTTGGTGATCATCAGTTCCTACTTCGTCCTGAGGATGTTCCTCAAGCCAGAGTCATTTGGCGAATTTGGACATTACCGCGGCGCAGCCTTGGCCGAGCGCGCCGCCCTTGAACCTGTTTTCGCAGGGGCCAAAGCCTGCGCTGAATGCCACACTGAGGTCATTGAAGTGCAGGATAAACATGAGCACCGCCGCATTTCCTGCGAAAGCTGCCATGGTCCGGCACGAGCCCATGCCCAGAATCCAGACGTGAAAACGACCGCTTTCGCCGAGACTCGCTGCCTGCGTTGCCATGCGCAGGAGCCAGCCCGTCCGATCACACAGAAACAGATTGTCGCAACGGATCACTACGAAGGCAAATGCCTCGAGTGCCACTTACCCCACAATCCCAAGGAATCGCCGCCATGAACCCTCCGATCACCCGACGTCAACTGCTGGGTGGCCTCGGCGGCATGTGCGGCTGGCTGATGGCCCAACCAGTGGCGCAAGCCGCCAAGCAGGTCGTGCAGAAGGTTCTCGTCTCCACCCTTGCCCCAAAGGGCTACGATCCATTCCGGCACAAATGGCTCATGTGCTTCGACATCGACCGCTGCATCGGCTGCGGCCTGTGCGTGGATGCCTGCAAAACGGAAAACCACGTGCCCGAGGCGACCACCTACTTCCGCAATTGGATCGAGCGCTACATCATCAGGAAACCGAAAGCCGGTTCAGGTGAGGCACGCGGGGAAGTCCTCGTCGACTCACCCAATGGCGGCCGCGACGGTTTCCCGCCCTCGTTGGTGCCGCGCGAGGAAATCCTGAAATCCTTCTTTGTCCCCAAGCTCTGCAATCTCTGCGAGCATTCGCCCTGCGTGCAGGTATGCCCGGTCGGCGCCACCTTCGACGCACCCGACGGGGCCGTGCTGGTCGATCCGAACTATTGCATCGGTTGCGGCTTCTGCATCCAGGCCTGCCCCTACGGCTGCCGTTTCCTCAGTCCGGAGACCAAGGTAGCCGAGAAATGCACGCTCTGCTACCATCGCATCACCCGCGGCTTGCAGCCGGCGTGCGTCGAGGTCTGCCCCACGCAAGCGCGTATTTTCGGCGATCTGCAAAATCCGATTGAGAACGACCCCATCCAAGAATTCTTCCGCAAGAACAAGGTCAATGTGCTAAAGCCGGACCTCGGCACCGGTCCGCGGGTGAGCTATGCGAACATGGACAAGGAGGTCCGCTGACATGAACCTTCTCCTCGCCACCGCGCAGGCCCACACCGTCATGCCGATCGACGGCTACGTTTATCCGAACGAGCAGAACTTCCTTTGGAGCGTCCTGATCGTGGTTTATCCCTATGTCACCGGCCTCGTCGCGGGCGCCTTCATCATGGCGTCACTTGTGCGGGTCTTCAAAGTAAAAGCCCTCGAGCCGGCCTACCGACTCGCCCTGCTGACCGCCCTGGCCTTCCTGATCTGCGCCCCGCTGCCACTGCTTCTGCACCTTGGCCACCCCGAACGCTGTCTGGAAGTGATGATGACACCGCATTTTACGTCGCCCATGGCAATGTTTGGCTTCGTCTACGCTTGGTATATCATGGCGGTCCTGCTCCTCGAGCTATGGTTCGACTACCGGCGCGACCTCGTGATGTGGTCGCAGCAGGTAAAGGGTCCGCGTGGCCTGCTCTATGGCCTGATGACAGTCGGCGTGGATGACCTGTCACCCCGGGCGCTGCGGCTCGACGAAAAGATGTGCGATGCCATCACCATCATCGGCGTCCCTTCAGCTTTCCTGCTGCACGGCTATGTTGGCTTCATCTTCGGCTCAGTGAAAGCCAATCCCTGGTGGGGCAATGTGCTCATGCCGGTCATCTTCATCTTCTCGGCCATCGTTTCCGGCATGGCCCTGTGCGTTGCGCTCTATTATTTCATTAACTGGGTTCGCCGGCAGGCGGTGAATGACGAGTGCGTCGACGAGATGGGCATGTTTCTTTTTTACGCCCTGCTGGTTGACGCCTCGGTCGAGGGACTGGACTGGCTGCACCGGCTGTATTCCGCCGAGGAGTCGATCTATATCCTCAAGCAACTCGCCGCCGGCAAGCTGTTCTACTCGCTGCTGATCGGCCAGGTCCTCCTCGGCACCCTGCTGCCGTTGCTGATGCTCGGCTCGACGCAACTCTTTCGCCGCCAGATTCCCATGTGGATCCGCCGGCGCTTCTACCTGGTCAGCTCACTTCTCATCGTCTGCGGGGTGCTGGCCATGCGCTGGAATGTGGTCATCGGCGGGCAGCTCTTTTCGAAGAGCCTGCGCGGCTTCACCACCTACAAGATGGAACTGCACGGCCAGGAAGGTTGGCCCATCGCCGCCGCATTGATGATCCTCCCCTTCATCATCCTCTACGTGCTGATGAAACTTTTCCTCCGTCCTGATCAACCCACGCACGAGCAGGTGCATGGCCACCAGGCGGCGCCGGCAGCAGGGGGCTGAAGGCAATCCTGTATCAGCGGATGCCGTCACCTTGCCGGCGGCTGCGGCCATAAAAGAGCGAGATCACGAGCAGCACCACGCCGAGCACAAGGAAGGAAACAATGCTGTAGGCCGGCGCCAGCCGGGCCAGGTCGAAGACGAAAACATACACGACCGTGGCGAATACCGTACCCATCGCCATCCAGCGGTATTTGCGGTTCCGCAGCCAGATACTCACGCCGAAATAGATCCCGGCTGCCAGCAACCAGGAAGTGCTCACCCAGCCGCGGGCCACCGTGTGGTAAAGCCCGTAGGGCACCGCCACGGTCGCAGCTCCGAGATAGAAATTCCGCATCAGTTCGGTGTGCAGATCCAACCGTTCGCCCTGCCAATTGAGCAATCTGGCGGTCAACAGGGCGACGACGGCGAAGCTGAGATTCACCTGCCCGGATGCGGGCGCCAAGAGCAGGTAAGCCGCATAGATCCCGGCAAAGATGAATACATTCGCCACCACGATAATCTTGGAGCGGAACCACACCGCCGTGGCCGCCACCAACAGCCCCTCCCAAGCCAGCCAGCCGAAGGCCGCCGGCACCGGATAATTGCGCACCAAAAAAACGCTCAGAGTCACGTAACCCGCGCAGGCATAGATTGCCGTTGAGTAGCGACTGGCATGGTGCCACCAGCCGGTGACGGCCACGATCAGAAACCCCGCGGCCATCAGCAATTCGACCCACGGGGGCTGTGCCTGGTAGAACAGCAGGACATTCAAGCCCCCCACCAGCAGCACCCCGCCACTTAGCACGAGCGGGCGGCCGACCCGAATAAGAAGATCCCTTTCACCAGCCCCGGGCAGGAATCCCGCTGTGGAAAAGGCCCCCGCATACAACGCCAGCAATAGCAGATTGAATTGCGGCTCGCGCACACCGTGCACCGGATGTCCGGCCAGCGGATTGCCCAGCAAGAGCAGCAGATGCAGGAGAAAGGACAGCAACACCGTCAGGCCGTAGTGCCACAGCCAGTCATGTTTCCGGACCAGCCAGACGGCCAGCATCGCCATGACAACCGTGAGTCCGAGCGCCGCCGGGATTGAGTCGCTGACGATCGCCGTGACAAATCCGAGCAGGGTCACCAATCCAGTGGTAAGCTGGCTCCCCCGGCGCAACGCGACCGCATATTCAGCAGCCTGCACCATGACCAACAGCAGCACCGCTAGTCCGCGGCTGGCGAGCAGCGGAGTCTGCGCAAAAAAATGCAGCCGCAAGGTGGCAAAGTAGCACAGAAAAAGCGCCCCCCAGAACATCAGTCGTGCCAACTCCGGAAACGAATTTTCCCAGCGCCGGGCAATCCAAAGCAATGCCCCAAACGCGCTGAACCCTATCAGGCTGGGCACCCAGGCCGGGAGCGCCGGGAATGGGTAAGCCACCAGAAAGCCCAGGCCGACCATCAGCGCGACAATGCCAATGCGCGCGAGCCAGAACTCTCCGATCTCCATCTCTAGTCCGTCCTCCCCTGCCGTCACCGGCGCAACTGTCTGCTCCGCCGCCGGTCTTGGATTCAAAAGCATGGCAATCGCATCTGCCTCGGTCAGCGGCCGGAACCCGAGATAATTCTCCAAGCGCACCAAACGAGCCTCCAAGAGGCGCCGGGCTGGCTCCTGCTCATCGGCTGGTGAAATCTCGCCCTGTTTCACTTCTGGGCGCGCTGCGCCCACCGGGTCATTCCGGGCAAGCAGGGGCTGGGGCAAGCGAGGGGTATCTGGAATCATTGCGCCCTATGCTTTCATTATGCCCGCTCCGTTGCTGCGTGGCTGCGCAGCAGTTGTGCAATGACGTGCGTATTTTGATGCCACCCCGCTTATCTTAAGCGCCCAGAAATAACCCGGCACGCGCCGGGCCGATGATGGAATCGACCGTGGGAGATTATTTCTGGATGCCGCCGTTGTGGCAGTCGGCGCAACTCAGATCCGGGTCGAGCTCGCCGCCGGGATGCTCGAATTCCTGCCCCTTGGCGGAGAGCATTTCCAGTTGGGCCCCCTTGCCCTGCGACAGGATGGAATGGCAGGAGGTGCAGTCACTGGAACTCACGGTCCGGCCCTCTGCGGTCTTGTGCTGGTTGTCGTGGCAGCGGAAGCAGCCCGGCCAGTCCTTGTGCCCGATGTTGTTCGGGTAGACGCGCCAGTCGGCCTTGCGGTCGGCAAAGATGGAAACGCTGAAGAGGCGCTGCACTTCGGCGATGGCCGCGGGCAGCTCGGCCGCCAAGGCCGGCTCCTTGTATTTCTCACGCATGAAAGCTTCGATGCGCCGGGACGCATCGGCATCCGTGGCAATTTCCTGCTGCGTCATGGCCTGCACTGCCACGCGCTTGATGTTCGGGAGCCTGAGGCTGAGTGTGCCCGAAGCCAGGGACTTTTCCACGGCCTCGTTGGCCGTCGGGAAGACGTGCGCGGGGCGGTTGTGGCAGTCCATGCAGTCCATCACGCGGATGCGCTCGACCGGCGGCTCGCCCTGGAATTTCTCCGTGCGGAAGACGCGCACGGTGTTGTCCTTGAGATTGGTGACGCGCATCCAGGGAATGTCCTGGCGCTTTTCGTCGGCCGCGTAGTATTCCACCCGCTCGCTGGCATTGACGTGCCAGTGAATGCCACCCGCCGGACCTCCGGGCTGGCTCTTGTTCACATGCATCAGCATGCGCGCGGTGTAACCGGTGTTCTTCCGGTCGGAGAGAAAGTGGGCGAAGTTGATCTCCACATTGCCGTGGAATTTTTCCGGCCAGTGGCACTTTTCGCAGATGTCCTGCGCCGGGCGGAGATTCTTCAGCGGCGTCTCGATGGGCCGCTTGTAATCGGTCAGGGTGTAGGCGATGAGCTGGTGGGTGCCGTTGATCTTGGCCTTGACGAACCAGACGGCGCCGGAACCGATGTGACAGTCAACGCAGTCCACCCGCGCGTGGGAGCCGCGCTGGTAGGTCACGAATTCCGGATTCATGGCCTTGTGGCAAACCTGCCCGCAAAACCCCGTGGATTCGGCGATGTGATACGCCTGGTAGCTGCCGAAGGAGCTCAGCAGCAGGAACACCACCCCGCCCACGCCAAAAAGCACCACCAGCCGCCGGTGCCCTGGGGTGGAAAGATCCAGCCGCCACCGGTCCGGCACGTTGGCGTGCTGGATGGCCCACCGCCGCTGGGCCCAGGCACCGAAGAACATGATCGCCAGTCCGACAATGAGAA
>CAJBES010000167.1 GCA_903952145.1 uncultured Opitutaceae bacterium
CCCGACTAGGATTCGAACCTAGACAGAACGAGTCAGAGTCGTTCGTGCTACCATTACACCATCGGGCAGTGACTATCGCGGCCCAGTAAAGACGTGCTGGGCTCAAAGGGATAATTGGAGCCGGCGATGGGATTCGAACCCGCAACCGCCTGTTTACAAAACAGGTGCTCTACCATTGAGCTACGCCGGCAGTGATTGCTGCGCCGCGAATGATGTTTGTTAAAGAACCCTGACTCCGGCCAATGTTCGCAGTGCGAAAACTGGTGGCTCCCCGGGGACTCGAACCCCGAACCAATTGATTAAGAGTCAACTGCTCTACCATTGAGCTAGGAAGCCAAGCAGAAGGGTGAAAAGCTCAGAATCCATGAAGGGTTGTCAACTGTCATTTCAGCTCCTGAGCAGTAAGAGCGTCATGCTACCATACAGGGCAGCGAAACAAATGCTCATGCGCTGCAGGGCAAGGCCATGTTATGAAATATCGCTGTGACAATTGCCGCGGAAAATTCGCCCTGCCATAGCTTGGCGCGGCGTGCCCGTATTTCGCACATCACCCAAACGACTGACTTTTGCTGCCAGGCCAAGCCGTCTCCATGCCAGACTTGCCATAAAGACACCGGGGGGTAGGTAATGGGCCGGGGCCCAGGCGGATGACACAAAAATGATCTTCTTTTAGCCGCGTCTTGCTGCAGAATTATCAAAATGGATGCCACACAACAAGAGGTATTGGAGATTTTCACCCGCACGCGCGCCCTGCTGGAGGGACATTTTGTGTTACGCTCCGGCCTGCACAGCTCACACTATTTTCAATGTGCCCAGGTCTGCCAGCATATGGATGCAATCGAGCGCCTGGCCGGACTGCTGGCCGTCAAGCTGCAGGACTGCAGATTCGACACGGTGCTGGCCCCCGCCATGGGCGGACTGGTCATCGGCCAGGAATTGGCGCGACAGACCAAGTCGAGATACATCTTTGCCGAGAAGGAAAACAACCGGCTGGTATTGCGCCGCGGTTTCCAATTCGCGCCCAAGGAGCGCGTTCTGATTGTGGAGGATGTTGTCACCCGGGGCGGTCGAGTGCATGAATGTCTTGATATTGTGCGCCAAACCGGGGCGGCACCAGTGGCAATCGCCATGCTGGTGGATCGCAGCGCCGGCTGCGTCTGTTTCGATGTGCCGACAGTTTCACTGCTGCAACTGACTTTCCCAACCTACTCCGCGGATGCCGTTCCAGCCTCGCTGGCGGCCATCCCGGTGCAAAAACCGGGAAGCTGAGCCCCCGCCCGGAGTTGTCTCGACGTCAGCGTATGCCCCAACGACAGGCGTCATTTGACCACCAAGGGTAAGTAGCGGTAGCCGCCTCGGTAAAATATTAGCAAGAGGTTGCGCTCACCCAGTCGCAACAGTTCCTTACTGGCGGCGACATCGGTCGCGGGTATGCGGTTGATTTCCATGATCACGACATTGGGGGCCAGTCGGTCAGCATAGGGTGACCTATCATCAACATGGGTGATCAGAAGCCCCTCAACTCTGAGGTCAATGTTGAGTCGGCGGCGCAGGTCATCGGTGAGTTTGGCGGCTTCCACACCGGCCAACAACTCATTGGGCTTTTCCGCCAGCACTCCCAGCGTCACTTCGACAGGGTGCGCGCTGCCGTCGCGCACGATATTGAGGATCACTTTTGATCCCGGCATGGACTGGGCGATGGTCAGTCGCAGATCCTCCAACGACGACAAGGCCCGCCCGTTGACGGACAGAATGACATCGGTCCGCTTCAGGTCCGCCTTCTCCGCCGGGCTCCCCGGAGTGACATCGGCAATCACCACGCCTTTGGTGCCTTTGGGCAGGCCAAGTGTCTCGGCGAATTCCGGGGTGACCGATTCAGGGCTCACACCGAGGTAGCCGCGGGCCACCGTGCCTGTTTCGATCAGACTGTGCATGATTGATGAAGCCAGATTTACAGGAATGGCGAAGCCGATGCCGATATTACCGCGGGTCGTGGAAACAATCGCGCTGTTGATGCCGACCAACCGACCGCGGGCGTCAACCAATGCGCCACCGGAATTACCCATATTGATCGCTGCGTCTGTCTGGATGAAATCCTCGTAGCCCTGCACATTCTCAAGGAGACCGAGCTTGTTGCGGCCTTTGGCCGAGACAATGCCCATTGTGACGGTCTGCCCCACACCCAAAGGATTGCCGACCGCAAACACGACATCCCCCACTCTGATCTGATCGCTGTCAGACAGAGTCACCGTGGGCAGGTTTCCCGCTTCAATCTTGATCACGGCGACATCGGTCTTGGGATCGGCGCCAATCAGTTTGGCCTTGAATTCCCGCTCATCGGGCAAGAGCACACTGAATTCGTCGGCACCTTCAACCACATGATTGTTGGTAATGATGTAACCGTCGGCAGTGACAATGACACCCGAGCCGAGGCCCTCTTCCTTTCTCTCGCGCACTTGGTCCTGCAAGTCGGGGAAAATCTGCCGCAGCATGGGATTGGGCACCTCGCGTCGCGCGACGATTTTGCTGGAATAGACCGATACCACTGCTTTCTGGACTGGCTCCACCACGTCGGCGTAGCTCGCCAGCAAAGGGGCCTTGCCCTCGCTGATGGGAGTGGCATCCACACGAAGTTGCGGCCGCTTGTAGGTGCCGGCTGCATCTTTCGCGTGCAGAGCCAGCCCCAGAAACAAAGTGCTGAAAATGAAATAGGGAGCTTGGGGCTTCACAGGCTAGGCAAATGACCGACAGGAGGATCAAATGTTTCCGCCGGCAAACGGCCCGCGCAACCCGGCTCAGAATCCCTTGATTTTGAACAGCCCCGTGACGCTTTCATTACTGGTAATGCGAACAATCGCCTGTCCCAGCAATTTGGCGATGCTCAGGACCGTAAGCGGCAGGCCCTGCACGGCCACGGGCGTAGAGTTGGTCGTGATGAGTTCGTCGATCAATCCGCTTTTGAGCCGCTCGACCGCGACATCGTTAAGAATACAGTGGCTCACTGCCGCGCTGACGTTCACGGCGCCCAACTCACGCAGGATTTTTGCCGCGGCGATCAGGGTCCCGGCCGTTTCCGTAATGTCGTCCACAAGCAGGACGTCGCAACCGGCTACGTCGCCAACGACATTCATCGCCTCGACCGTAGTGGCATTCTTGCGCTTCTTGGCCACAAAGCAGAGTGTCGCGCCCATGGTCTCGGCATAGGCGGAGGCCATTTTCATTCCACCAACATCGGGCGAGCATACCACCAGCGGATTCGTGCTCTTGCGATGTGCAAGATGTTCGAAAAACACCGGCGATGCGTAAAGGTGATCGACCGGAATATCGAAGAATCCCTGGATTTGCTGGCTGTGCAGATCCATGGTCAGGATTCGGGTGGCGCCGGCAGCCACGAGAAGATTGGCCACCAGCTTCGCGGTGATAGGCACCCGCGGCTGATCCTTGCGGTCCTGCCGGGCGTAACCATAGAACGGCATCACCGCCGTGATGCGCTGTGCCGAAGCCCGCCGGGCCGCATCAATCATGATCAGCAACTCCATCAGGTGGTGGTTGGTTGGCGGACAAGTGGATTGGATGATAAACACGTCCTGACCGCGGATGTTTTCGTTGATCTTCACGAATGATTCCCCGTCGGGAAAACTCGTGACGGTAGCTTCGCCCAGCGGCTCTCCGATGGATTTGCAAATCTCCTCGGCAAGTGGACGATTCGAGTTGCCAGCAAGGATTTTAAGCCGTGACGCGCTCATGGTCGCATCCTTGCGGGCCGCGTGCTCAGGCGGAAGACAATTTTAATTGTTCTTCCAACTCGCCGACCCGCTTGAAAAGCTCAGGCAACCGCTGATAGAGGATCTGCAGGCGGCGTTCCAGCATGTAGGCCCTGGCCGGGGCGCCATTGACAAATTTGCCAGCGGGCACGCTGGCGGTGATGGCTGCACCGCCGCCGGATTTGGCACCCTTCCCGAGTGTGATGTGCCCGGCAACGCCCGCCTGTCCGCCCAGCACCACATAATCCTCTAGGATGGTGCTGCCGGAAATGCCAACTTGCGCGCAAAGGATGCAATGCCGGCCAATAATTACATTATGCGCCACCTGCACCAGATTGTCTATCTTCGTGCCTTCACCAATCACGGTGCGGCTAAACCGCGCACGGTCCAAGGTGGTGTTGGCACCGATTTCGACGTCGCTTTCAATCTCCACTGTTCCCACCTGCGGCACCTTCTCGTGGCGGCCGTTGACAAATTCGTAGCCGAAGCCGTCAGAGCCTATCACCACGCCTGGGTGTAGTCTCACACGGTTGGCCAGGAAACACTCGGTGGCGACCACCACCCCCGACATCAGCCAGCATTGCTCACCAATCCGCGAATTTCGGCCCACAAATACCTGCGCCTGCAGGTGGGTGCCGGCCCCGATATGCGCCCCGCTCTCGATCACGCAAAAAGGACCGATCGCGGCGGTCTCGGCAATCGTCGCCCCCGGCTCAATCACTGAGCTGGGGTGAATGCCAGGGGCAGGCTTCGGCCATAACCGCTGCTCAATGCGGCTGCAGATTTGCGCCAAAGCAACCGAAGGCTGTTCGATCAGCAGGTAGAGTTGCCCGAGCTTGGGCTCCCCTTCATGGTCAAGGGGAAGAAGGATTATCGACGCCTCGCAAGCGGCGACGTCAGCACGATACTTGGGGTTGCCCAGAAAAGAAATCTCGCCGCGGCCGGCCGTGGCGAGGGCTCCGATGCCACAGATTGTCTCGGCAGTGGCCCCGCGCGTCTGCGCCGGTTGCACCAGGGTGACGATCTCAGCGGGGGTAAAAGACACCTGCATGAATCCACCTTGAGAGGAAAATCCACCGGGTGCAAAGACCGAAAACAAAAAAGCCCCGCCGTTACCGGCAGGGCGCAGATTATTACCGTTTTCGGGAGCTTATTTCTGGCCACCCATCGGCACCTTAATCACCGGCGTGTCCGAAGATTTGCCGGCAGAAGAAGCGGCGGCGGCGGGAGTCGCTGCCGGTGCGGCCAAAGCCGCGGGACGATCCTTGCTGATCTCTTTCATAACCTCGTCCGTGATATCGAGCGCGGGATCGGAATAAACCACCCCCGGAATGCCGAGGAGTGTGGGGCCGGACTTGTCAATCAACAGGGCGGCGCCACGGCGCTTGGCCACATCGGTGGCGATCTTGCCGATTTCCTCGAACATCAGGTCGCGGAAGGTGCGGATGCGGCCCTGCAACGCCCGCTGGGTGTTTGACTCAAAGGTGCGTACTTCGTTGGTCTTGCGTTGGATTTCCTCCATCTTGCGCTGGGCCTCGGACTGGACCTTGCTTTTGGCCTCGGCCGTAGCCGCCGGGTTGTTGGACTGGTCCACCAATTCCTTATATTGCTCAACCAAGGCGTTGCCCTCCTTATTGAGGCGGTCGAGTTCCTCTTGGGCTTTCTGGCCGTCACCACGGAGCTTGTCGTTTTGCTCCTGTGTCTTGTAGTGGCCATCCAGAAGCTTGGCCATGTCAACGACGAGAACCTTGGTGGCTGTCTGGGCATGGCCGGCGAGAGTGAAAACGCCTAATGCCGCCAGAACGAGTAGTGATTTAACTGATTTTTTCATGGGTTGGGTGATGATGCTAAAGGGAAGATAGAATACGAATCAGAAGCGAGTGCCAAAGGAAAAGTTGAACTGATTTCCAGTGTTATTCTTGGGATTGCTAGTCAAGGGAATGCCATAGTCCAGACTGAGGGGTGCCCCGGCGACAAAGAGCCGGATGCCAAAGCCAAAGTTGTCATGATAATCGGCTGGGTTGAAGTCATAGGCCTTACTGTTCACGAACCCGGCATCGTAGAAGAATGCAAAACGGATGGGGCTCACAATGTCGGCGGAATACTCCAAGCTCAGCATGGCATAAGACTTGCCGCCCAGCAGGTAGTCACCGTTGCGCGGACTGATGCTGTTATACTCAAAACCACGGAGATTATAGGGACCGCCCAGATAGTATTTGTAGTAGTAGGGCACATCCGGACTGTTGCCGTAGCTCTCAATCACACCGCCTCTGGCGATCACCGAAAGGACTTGGGCCTGCAGATCGAACAGCGGGTAAAACTGGGCGCCTCGGAACTCCACTTTGTAGTAATCATAACCACCGCCTAGAAATCCGCCGGCCAGCTCAGTGTTGATTTCAATGCGATTGCCCGCAGTGGTATTGATGATCTTGTCGCGTGTGTCGCGCAGAAGCTGGAAGCCCAAGCGGGATATTTTGCTGTCGCCCGCCACAACCAAGGCGGAATAATTGGGATCAACATTATCAATACCCACGACCTCATAAGTGTAGGAGAGCCGGCCCTCCACCAACTCGAACAGGCGTTTGCGCAGATAGACCTCCGCTCCGGTTGATACCTGGCTGTAATATTGGCTATTATAATCGGATGACGTGCGGTAGAGGCTGAACCCGAGGGCCAGTTCACGCTCAAACAGCCACGGTTCCTCAAAGGAGAGCACGGCTTCACTGGAGAGTGAGCCGAGTTGCAGCCGCAAGCGGAACTTCTGGCCGTCGCCCTGAAACATTGAACGCCGGTTGAACAGGTCGAAATTCCCTTGGCTGACTTCTGTGAATACCGTCACCCGTTCGACCGAGCTGAAACCTGCGCCAAAAGTCAGATTGCCTGTGCGGGCTTCCTTGACCGCCACGCGCAGGTTACGCCGGCCGGGGATATTGGTCTCCTGCGGCGCGAGATTTACATCGTCAAAGAACCGGGTGTTCTCCAGCCGGAGCTTGCTGATCTTCATCCGCACCGTGTCGAATACGTCGCCGGGGCCCAGCACCATTTCGCGCAGGATCACGATACTCTTGGATTTGGTGTTGCCCTCGATGACGATGGACTCGACGTTGAATTTCTCGCTCTCCCTCACCTGATACTCCAAGTCGATGTTGCCCGTGCTCACGTTGGGCTTGCGCATGAGGCGCACCCGGGTGTCAAGGTAGCCGCCGGAACCATAGAAATCCTCCATTCGCTCGACGTCCTTGTCGATTTTGGACGGCCGGAAAACCATGCCGCTGCGCTGCCGGAGCACGCGTTTCAGCAGCCCGGGCTCGTGAATCTTGCTGCCAGTGATGGTGACGTCACCGATCTTGTAACGGCGGCCCTCGCCCACCTGAATGGTGATGACCAGTTTCGAGGGTGTGGGATACTCGAAAGTGATCCGGTCCTGCGCAATTTCGATGTCGAGGTAGCCCTCCTCCCTGTAGTAATCCCGGAGTTTTTCCAGATCGTCTTCAAACTTGTCGTCCTTGAAACGGCCGGTGTCGGTCAACCACGACATAAACCACCATTTCCTGGTCTCCATCTGCTTGCGCAGGACGCGCGCCTTCATGCTGACATTGCCTTCGAACTTGATCAGCGAAATTCTAACCTTCACCCCCTCCTTGATCTTAAAGATAACCGTGCCAAAGCCCGTGGTCCGGTCCCGCTCGATTGCATAATTGACCGAGACCTGATTATAGCCGATTTTTTGATAGTATTCGCGGATTTTTTCCTGGTCTTCCTTCACCTGCCGCTCATCGAGCGCGGTGTTGGCCTTGGTTTTGACCTCTTTGTCGAGCCGGCGGCCCTTGACCTTGGTATTGCCTTCGTAACGCACGGCCAGCACACGGAACTTCGGGGTGACCTCGAATACCAGATTGAAAGCTGTGTCCGAAACCGCCTCCCGCTTGACCTCGATGAACTCGAACAAGCCGGTGCGATATAGTGCCCGGATGTCACGGTCGATCATGGAATCGTCCAAGTCCCCGCCCTCGCGCACCTGCATGTTGGCCCGCACAACGTCCTCGCTGACAATGGCTGTGCCGATAAATTTTACCGTCACCGTGCCCACCTTGTAATTGGGCAGTTCAGCCTTACTGGCTTGGACTTGCTGCGCTGTCGCCCGGGTCCCGCTGACCCCGGTGAGCAGCAAAAGGCAAACCAGGACGCGAATGGCCCTGCCCAGAGGGTTACGGAGTGAAGTTTTCAAAGCGGGTGATGTCTCTAAGGAAAGTGAGTTTCAGTTCTCCTACCGGTCCGTTTCGTTGCTTGGCAACGATTAACTCGGCGGAATTGGTGGCAACTTGGTATTTTTCGTCGGCATCTTTGGGTCGGGCTAGTATCAGGACAACGTCGGCATCCTGCTCGATCGAGCCGGATTCACGCAAGTCCGCGAGTCGCGGAATGCGGTTTTCTTTTTCGGACGAGCGGTTCAACTGGCTTAATACAAGTACGGGGACATTGAGTTCCTTCGCCAGCGCTTTTAACCCGCGTGAGGCCTCCGCCACCTGCTGCTCCCGGGGCACCTTGGAGTCGGTCGGGCTGAGCAGTTGCAGGTAGTCGACAATGATGAAACCGAGGTTGTGGCGCGCGTGGATGCGTCGGGCCTTGGCCCGCAGTTGCATGATGGTGAGGGCGCTGGAGTCGTCGATGTAGATGCCGGCCTTGGAAAATTCGTCGGCGACTGCCACCAGCGCGCGCATCTCCTCGCCGTTTTGTTTCACAAAGCCCTCGCGTAGATGCTTCATGTTCACGCGGGCCCGGGAGCAGAGCATGCGCAACGCAAGTTGGGCAGCGCTCATCTCAAGAGAAAAAATGAGCACCGCGACTGGCGGGCCCTTTTTCGGCAGCGTCGCGGCCTCAGCCATGTTGAGCGCCATCGCAGTTTTGCCCATCGAGGGCCGCGCCGCGAGGATGATCATCTCCTGCCTTTGAAAACCAAAGGTGAGCTGGTCCAGATCCTTGAAACCCGACGCCACGCCGGTCAATTCACCGCGGTGGTGCAGCATCTTGTCGATCACCTTGAAGGCCTCGCGTGTCGGCTCCTTCATGTGCTGCGCAGAGTCCTCCGCCCGGTGCTGGGTGACGGCAAACATCTCCTTCTCCACCCGGTCTACAAACTCCTCTACGCTGCCACCCTCCAACTGGAAGGAATTTTCCACGATGCTACCAGCCGCCCGTATAATCTCGCGCAGGATGTGCAGATCCCGCACCCGTTCGATAAAGTAGACGGCCTGAGCCGTCGTTGGAATCCGGGAACTGACCTGTGCGAGGTAAGCATAGCCGCCGATGGCGTCGAGCTGACCACCAGCCTTCAGCTCCTCGGCGACAATGGCGGTGTCAATGGGCAGGTTGCGCTGGTAGAGGTCAAGCAATTGACCGAAGATAATCCGGTTGGCCGGAGAGAAAAAGGCCTTGGCAGATAGCCTGTCCTCCAGACAGCGAGCCACCGTGTCGGTGCCGTCGATGAAACAGCAGGACAACAGGTATTCCTCGGCCTCAAGGCTGTGAGGCAACTCACGCCCAAGCACTCCGGAGAGCGTGGCCCCGGAGCCGTGGTGTAGGATTTTTTCGTGGGGCTCAGCCATGCGGTGAAGTCGGACAGATAAGGGACGTCGTCCGGTGGCGTCGCAATATCAGGTTTTCAACAATTTGCTCCCCAACCGCGAAAACCGCGTCGCCTGACGCGGCCTGCGCAATGTGCCGATGCTCCTGATTATTTCTTCTCCTCGACCGGGGCGGCGATCGGGTTTTCAGAAACGACATCAAAGCCGAGTTCGACAGTTACCTCGGGGTGCAGCTTCACCTTGACGGTGTGCTGGCCCAGCGTCTTTACCGGCGTGTGCAGGTGGATGCGCTTCTTGTCGAACTCGATGCCAGCGGCGGCGAGCTTGGCTTGGATGTCGGCCGCCGTGATGGCCCCGAACATCTTGCCGCCCTCGCCCGTCTTGACGGCAAAGGCCAGTGAAGTCTTCTCGAGTTGCTTGGCGAGTTCCTGCGCGCCGCCCAGTTCGTTGGCTTCGCGAACGGCGCGGCGTTTCTTGAGGGCTTCGACCTGCTTGCGATTGGCCGTGGTGAGCGGCACCGCGATGTTGCGAGGGAGCAGGAAATTACGCGCATAGCCGGCGCGGACTTTAACTTGATCACCTTCGCCGCCGAGACCTTCGACGGGTTTGACTAGGAGGACTTCGCTGTATGCCATGGATGGACGGTGGACTGGGTTTAAGTGTGGGAAAGGGATTGGGACATTATCTTAGAACGGCACGTCTTCGTCCGTGCTTTCCTGGGTCGGAGGTGTTGTTTGGCCCCCGTTGCGGGTGGGCGGTGAGTGTCGCTCGGGCGTCTGGTCGGCCTCGGTGCCGCCACTGGCGGCGGGGGCGCCCTCGCTGCGACCGCCCAGAAATTGGAAGCCTTCGAGCACGACCTTCAGCTTACTGCGCTTCTGCCCGCTGGTTTTGTCCTCCCACTGGTCGAATTTCAGACGACCCTCGACGAAAAGCGGCCGACCTTTGGTGCAGTATTTGGCAATGGTCTCCCCTTGCTTACCCCAAGCCTCTATGTCAACGAAGGTCGTCTCGTCACGCATCGCGCCGGACTCCTCCTTGAACTGGCGGTTGACTGCGAGCCCGAACTGGCAGATGGCCGTGCCCTTGGGCGTGACTCGGAGTTCCGGGTCGCGGGTCAAGTTGCCGATGAGATAGACTTTGTTGAAGTTGGCCATGGGGTGTGGGCACGCGCTGGACGCTGGTTCAGAGCGACTCAACGAAGGTGCGGTAGACGTTGCTGTTGAGACGAAGGCGTTCCTTGAGCTGGGCGGGGCTGGTGGCCGGACCACTGAAGAAAATTTGCACGTAGGGTGCACCGGTGAACTTGGCATCCGTCACGCGCGCGAAATCACGTTTGCCGACATTTTCAACAGCGGTGATCTCACCTTGGAGGGAGGCAATCTCCTTCTTCACGTCCTCGATGATCTGTTCGATGGAGTCTTCCTTGCCACGGTTGTCGAGGATGAATGTCGCGCGATAATTACGGTTGTTCTGGTTCATTGTTGTCTCTGCGGTTGAGGAGGTTCATGGCCCGGTCGGGCCCGTCCGTGAGGAGCAGGTCGAGGCCGTTGAGATAATGCGGGAGAGTGCGTTCGATGAGGTTAAATTGGTCGGAGGAGAATTTTCCCAACACGAAGTCCTTGAGGTCCATTTGCGCCGGTTGTTTCGGCCCGATGCCGAGGCGATAGCGGCAAAATCCGCCACCCAGTTGCTCTAGCAGGCTGGCCACACCATTGTGGCCTCCAGCACTGCCGGTCGTGGTGATCTTGATCAGGCCGAGGTCGATATTGACGTCGTCGTAGACTGCGGCGACCGACTCCGGCGCGAGCTTGTAATAGCGGGCCAGGTCGCCGACCGACCGACCGCTTTCGTTCACATACGTAAGCGGCTTAAGGAAGTGGCAGGTCGGTAAACCGGGACGGTCCCAGCGGGCGGCCAGCGCTTCAAACTGAGCCAGCTGTTTCCACACCAGCCCCTGCTGGCGGACAAACGCATCGAGCACGAACCAGCCGAGGTTATGGCGGGTGGTTTCGTATTCGCGGCCCGGATTGCCAAGACCGGCAACGAGCGATATGGACATAACTCAAAGAACAATCGTGGGGCCGGCCGCGGTCAAGCGGTTGGCCGCACGGAAACTTATTTCTTGGTGGCGGGAGCGGCGGCCTTCGCCGGAGGAGCACCCTTTGCCGAGGCACCGGGAGCAGCCTTCTTGTCACCGGTGGCAGGAACCGCAGCAGGCTTGGCGGCGCCAACCGCCCCGGCAGCGCCAGCGACGGCGACAGCAGCGCCAGCGACGGTTGTTGCAGCGGCACCGTCGGCGGCAACGCCTTCGACAACAGCACCTTCAGCGGGAACTTCGGCAGCCACGACCTCTTCCACGATTTCGGCCACGGGTTCGACACAGGAAACCACCGGTTGACCCTTGGAATCAAGGAGTTCGACGCCAGCAATGGCCTTGAGTTCTCCGATTTTAATGGTCTCGCCGACCTTCAGTTCGGTGACGTCCACCTCGATGACAGCAGGTAGGTCCTTTGGAAAACAACGGATGCGCAGATTGTGAGAGGCAATTTCCAGCACGCCGCTCTCGTTCTTGACACCATAAGAATCGCCCACGACGCGCACCTGCACGCGGATCTCCATCTTTTCGTCGGCTTTCACTTCCTGAAGGTCGATGTGCAGAAATCTGTCGGTCATCGGATCGCGCTGCACTTCCTGTAAAAAGGAAAGTGCCTTGTCCGCCTTGTCCTTGCGCAGGAGCTCGATGAGCACCGCACGGCCGGCGACTGCTTTGAGCAGGCGGACAAACTCAGGCATATCAACCGCGAGTATCTCGGGGCTGGTGTGCTTCCCATAGAGAATCGCGGGAATGCTGTTGGCCCTGCGAAGGCGGCGTGAGGCACTGCGGCCCGTCTGGACACGCGTGCTAACATTGAGTGTGAACTGTTGTTTCATGGATTTCGTTCCCCCTGTGACCCCGGAATTGAGGGCAGGCGTAGTGGAAAAGAGGGTCAGGTGATAGAAAACGGGGCGCCGAAAGCAACCAAAACTTTCCCCCACGTCCGGATTTCCGTCCTTTTGGGCAAAACGAGCATTGACAACCCAATAGCCGGCTCTGTTTTTCGTTCCCTCTTTCGTATGGCGCAAGCCATGCAAACCACATTGCCCGGTAGCTCAGTGGCAGAGCAGGTGACTGTTAATCACTTGGTCGTAGGTTCGATCCCTACCCGGGCAGCCAGCGAAGGCGGAAAAGCGGCCAGCCAAACGCCACCCGGTGGCCCTGCTGTCGAATCTCTCCCTACTTCGGGAGCTTCCGGCCCAGCGGAAACTGACTACGGTGACCACGCAAAAGTCACGTGGATGCAATACTGCCCCACGTCCCGTGCTCCGAAACGACGCCTGAGCTCCACCTCCGGCGGCCACTGCCGCCGCACCATCGATCTCAGTCCTCGTGGACCTGGTTATTCTCATGACGTGATTCTTGTGGTACTCCCACCTGGCGCTCTACTCGCCGAACGGCGCTGGTCCGGGCAAGGGCGCCCTCGACCTCGTCGGTTGCGAGGACGTCGAGGTGCGGGGCAACACCCTGAGCGCCCTGGGCGACACGATGCACATCCAAAAGAGCCGCCGCATCGTCTTCGACCGCAACCGGATCACGGGCTCCCGCATGGGCGCCTTCTTCCTCGCCGAATTCTGCCAGCAGGCGCTCATCACCGACAACTTTGTCGACGGCACGAACGGCTCCCGCGTGGTCAGCATCGAGAAGTCCTGCACGGACGTCGTCGTGCGCGGCAATACCTTCCGCAACGGCGGCCGCGGCTCTTGGATCAATCAGCCGCGCAACCTCACAATGGAAGACAACGTCTTCGAGCATAACACGACCAAGTGCGAATCCGACCCCAAGCGCGGACGGCGCAGCTTCGTGACCGGCGACTACGAGGAATACGCCGAGATGTATTTCACGACCTACGAAGTCGGGGGCACCTACGGCAACGTCATCCTCAAGGGCAATCGCTTCATCAGCGGTCCCAATGCGAAGCACGCCATGACCTTCATGCCCGGCGGCTCGCAGATCGTCATCCAAGGCAACCGCTTCGAAGGACCGGTCCGGGATATCCCTGCCGCGAAGGGGTGCTCCGACGTCGACATCTCGGGCAACACCGGACTGACTCCCTGATATGAATCCCGAGATCGTCCGCCCTAACCTCGTCGG
>CAJBES010000168.1 GCA_903952145.1 uncultured Opitutaceae bacterium
CCACCGGGACGAGGATTGTTTCATTAAGGGAGGATCCGTCTTGGTAGATGTCCTCCCTGGCAATAATCAGGCGACCATTCGCATCGAAGCCGTACTTGAGTTTGGCTTTTTTTTCAGAATCGATTTCTCGTCCCGGTTTGATGTCGAGCATCTCATTCCACATCGGGAGAAACGCGAACAAAGGGCCGGTGGCATAGACCCAACGCTTCACTCGGGCCAGACACTGTTCTCGCAGTGCTGTACAGTCAGATGTTGCCTGTTCCTTAAAGGTCTTCAGAGGGCGCATGACAAAATTCTGGGTTCAGGCCGCCAATGGGAGGGTGTCGTTGCGGGCAGCGTGTTGGTTGAGCCTGTATTTCCAGAACTCAGCGAGGCGGTGGCTGGCGTGGATGCACCGCAAAGCCAGGATGTTCTCAGCGCCGGGAACACTCCAGAACATGCCTGACTGTTTGCAGCGGGTGCCGATGACTGTCTTGCAGCCGGCCTCGATCACGCCGGACCCGATGAAAAAGCCCTTTTTGCGGAATGTGCCGTATTGCATTCGGGCGGCGTTTCGGACGAAGTAGCCCAGCTCCTTCTCCACCGCCTCTGCGCGCCCCAGCCTGGCGGCCTCTTGTCGGGCCTCGGCGATGAGCAGCTCGACCTTGTCTTCGAGCAACCGCTCAGCCCAGCGGTGAAGGCGGGCCTCGTAGTCGGGATGGTCCTTGTGGCCCAGGAGAACCCGGAGCACCTCCCCGGCGTGCTCCAGGGCGTGAAAGAAATCGACGATCTGGATGGCATCCTTGAAGCAGAGCGTGCCCATGTGGGCCAGCCCTTCGGCCCCGTCAATCAGCAGCACGACCTGCAAGGCCGTTCCCATCCCCCGGCGCAGGGCTTCACGGCGCAACACCGGCCCAAACTCATCAATCGAGTCCAGGCTGGAAACGTAGCTGGTCGATTCCCAGTCTCGCACCGGCCTGCCCTGGTCATCCAGCCGGTGTTGGGTGAAAACGCATCCCAGGTAAACCTGTCGCGTCTTGGCCTTGCCGTCAGCCTGTTTGCCCCGGCGTCCCACCAGCTCCTCCGGGCGCATCGGGGTGCCGGTGCCATCAGCGCTGACGTAGAGCACCGAAGCGTCCGTGCGCTCGCACTGCGCCGGTTGCACCTCCCGTTCCTGCCAGGTCTGGGCCGCCGAACCGATGCGCTGCACCACCCGCTGAATTTGGCGCCCCGAGACGTTGATGCCACCGGTTTCGGCCAGGTGAAGCTCGGCTTTCTGGTAGCCGCTTTCATCGGCGCCCTCCAAGCACAGCAGCCGCGCCAAGGCGGGCGTGTAACCCACTTCGATGCCCAGCGCCGCATCGGCCGGATAGTGGCCCTGCCGCCGGAGCGCGTGATAGTAGTAGTCGCGCACCAGAGGGAAACTGCCAAAGAGGCCTTGCACCTCGCAGGGCACCCGCCCCTGGCGCACCTGGCCCGGCCGGGGCTGGTAAGCCGCGTCGATCCGGTCGGCGGCCTCCTGCAACAGTCTGCCGACCAGGGTGTTGGCTGGCTTGAAGACCGCCGTCCGCACCAGAACCTCCAGTTTTTGCACCAACGACCCCGTCGGTTCCTGCGCCGTAAACCGGTCCATCAATGCCCCGATCTCCTCCTCCTGCGCCAGGAGGAATCGGGGCGAGGGCCGGGCTTTTTTTTTACTCCCACCCCTGCCAATTGCTCGCGGGTCTGCTCAATGAGCATCTGCGCGTATTGCTCGGTCAACTGCTGGAACCGAGCGTATCCGTCCAGTGCCTCCTGCAAGAGGGGGAGCTGCTCGGGGCGCACATGGCGCGTGCGGTTGCGTCCCTGCTCCCAGCACTGGAGCTTGTAATAGGGCCCTGCATCGGCGGGACGATCCTTGTGCTGGTAGGGGCAGAGCTTGCCTCGTTCCATGACTTGAATGCGGGCGATTTGATCCAGAATGTCGGCGGGATTGGTGGATTTCATATATGTACCTATGTGCATAGGTAC
>CAJBES010000169.1 GCA_903952145.1 uncultured Opitutaceae bacterium
AGCCGGGCTTGCACGAGCAGGAGCACGTCCTGGAGGTTGAAGGGCTTGGGCATGAAATCCACGTCAGCGCCGAGTTGCAGGCGCTCGCGGTCAATCCTGGCATTGTAGCCACTGATGAGAATAATCTTGAGGTCTGGCCGCTCCGTGCGGAGGGCTTGGGCCAGTTGCACCCCGCTGACGCCTTCGGGCATGACCATGTCTGTGATCAGCAGATCAACCTCCGCCCGATGTTGGGGCCAGAGCTGGAGCGCCGCGACCCCGGAGGGACTTTCGAGGACGCGGTAACCGGCATTTTGCAGACAAGCGCACAGCAGTTGGCGCACCGCGGGCTCATCCTCGACCACTAAAATTGTCCCGCCACCACGGGTCACCGCCGCCGGGACCGGGGCCGCCGGGACCGGGGCCGCCGGGACCGGGGCGGTCTTAAGCTGCGGCAAATAGATGCGAAACGTCGAGCCGACCCCTGGCCGGCTCTCAACCTCGACCCACCCATGATGCAACTGCACAATACCGTAAACGGTGGCCAGCCCGAGGCCGGTGCCCTTGCCCGTTTCCTTGGTGGTGTAAAACGGCTCAAAGATATGCGCGCACACCTCGGGCGTCATGCCGCAACCCTCATCGACCACCGTGAAGCAGGTAAAAGAGCCGGGCTGCGCACCAGGCATGGTTGGGTTGCTGCCTTCCATGCCCCGGCGGCCGGGTCCGCGGCGCCGCTCTTCCCCCAGCCACTCGGACAGACCGCCCTTCTCCGCGTCGGGTTCAAAAGCGACGGATTCGGTGCTCATGGTCAAGTTGCCGCCGTGCGGCATGGCATCGCGGGCGTTGACTGCCAGGTTCAGGATAATTTGATCGATCATGCCGGCGTCAGCGTGGATGAATTGCGGCTTCAGGGCGTAATGAAAGTGGAGGTTGACGGCTTCGCCGAGAATGCGCTGGAGCAATTTCGCCATTTCAGCGATGGTGCCATTGAGTTCGATTTCCAGCATCAGGGGCTCCTGGCGGTGGCTGAAGATCAATAACTGGCGTGTCAGGCCGGCCGCCTGCTGGCCCGCCAGCTTGATCTGCCCGATGAGCTCCCGGGTTCCGGCCGGGAGGGCTTCGTCCTCCAGGAGGGCGACGTTGCCCAGCACGCCCGTCAGCAGGTTGTTGAAATCGTGTGCGATGCCACCGGCCAGTTGCCCGATCGCATCCAGCTTTTGCGACTGCCGGAGCTGGTTTTCGATCGCAGCTTTTTCCGCTTGGGTCGCTTTTTCTGCGCTAATGTCCTCTTTCAGGGCGACGTAGTGGGTGGCGACGCCCTCGGGGCCGAGAATGGGTGCCATCACCACCAGTTCCCAGAAGAGCTCGCCATTCTTCCTCCGATTGAGGAGTTCGCCGCGCCACACGCACCCGGCCGTCAAGGTCGCCCACATGTCCTGGTAGACTTGCGGCGCAGTGTGGCCGGACTTGAGCAGGCGCGGGTTTTGCCCGCGCACTTCGTCCGGGGTGTAGCCGGAGACCAGGGTAAATTGGGGGTTGGTGTATTCGATGGCTCCCGTCAGGTCGGTCATGATGATCGACAGCGGGGCCTGCTCGATGGTGCGTGTCAGTTTGCGCAGCTCATCCTCAGCCTGCTTGCGCGGGGTGATGTCCCGGAGAATGCACAGCACCAGCCGCACGTAGCCCTGGGTATCCGGCATCGGGGTCGCGTGAGACTCAAGCCAGCGCCGCGTGCCGCGACGCCCGGTGATCTGGAACTCAACCAGGCCGCGTTCGCCGTTCAGCGCGCGTTGATGCAAGTCGCCAAAGATCTCGCGGTATCCGGGCAAAAGAAATCCCGAGAGGGAATGCCCGAGCATATCGCCCGGGCTGGCCGCTTCAAACATGGCCAGGCCGGCCGGGTTTATCTCCAGCAACTCTCCCATCGGCCCCACCACCACCACCCCTTCGGGCTCGGTCTCAAAGATGGTTCTCAGCCGGTGCTCCTTTTCCGCCAGTTTTGCCTCTGCACGCCTCATATCGTCAATGTCGATGCAACTGCCGATGAAACCCAAAAATGTCCCCTCCCCATCGAGGCGAGGC
>CAJBES010000170.1 GCA_903952145.1 uncultured Opitutaceae bacterium
GCACCAGCGCGCCCTGCTGAAACAGGCCGCCGCCCCCGTCGTGTCCGCCGCGCCGGTCGAGGAGGCGCCGCTGCTCCGCGACTACCGGCTCGTCACCTGGACCGGCCGGGCCGATGCCGCCGCGGTGCAAGCGCAACAGCTCGACTCTCCCATCCCGGCCGACGGCATCAACACGGTGTTCCTGAACTGTTCCGCCGTCACCTTCATGGACAGCACAGGCCTCGGCTGGCTCCTGCGCGGCTACCGCACCTGCAAACAGGTCGGCGGCGACTTCGCCCTCATCAACCCCTGTCCGGCCGTCGCGAGCCTGCTCAAGGCCATGGGGCTCGACCGGCTCATCCTCAGCCACGGCAGCATCACGCAGGCGCGCACCGCCGCCGGCCTCCTGCGCCGCGGGTCCGCAGGCGAAGCCGCCCCGGGAGACTGTGTGCTGCGGCTCGAGGGCGATGTGATCGCCAGCCGCATCAGCGGGCTCGCCCGTTGGCTCGACGACCAGTGGGACACCAAGCGCGACGCGACCCGCCTCGTGCTCGACCTCGGCGCGGTGAAATTCATCGACAGTTCTGGCCTCGGCCTGCTCCTCCGCGCCCGCAAGCTCGCCCTCGACCGCCCCGGCGGCACCCTCGTGCTCCGCGGCGCCCCGTCCAATGTCCGCAACGTCATTATGCTGGCGCGGCTCGCCGCGACGCTCGGCCTGGAACCCGCGCCATGATCCGCGTCGCCCTCTCCACGTCCGTCGCACAGCGCGGCCGCTCGGGCGTGGCCAGCTACCTCTTCGGCTTGCTGGAGGGCTTCACCCGCATCGACGCGCCGGTCAAGGTCATCCTCGTCGGCCTCGACGACGACCGGCCTCTTTTCGCCCGCTGGCTGGACCGCTGCGAATGGTCCGGCGTCGCCGAGCGCTGGCGCCCCGCCCTGCGAAATGTGCTGTGGCACCAGACTGCCTTCCGACGCCGGCTGCGGAAAATCCGGGCCGATGTCGTCCACATCCCCAGCTACCGCCGCATCCTCTGGCGCGCCCCCTGCCCGCAGGTGGTCACCATTCACGATTGCGCCGCCTTCGCTGTTGCCGACAAGTATGACTTTGCCCGCATGTTCTACGGCCGGCAGGTCGTCACCCGCCTCGCACGCACCGCCGACACGATCATGACCGTGAGCGCCGCCACCGCCGCCGACGTTGCCCGGCACTTCGGCCTCGCCCGCGAAGGCATCCACGTCGTCTGGAACGGCCTTGACCATACGCACTTTCGTCCCCCCGACCCCGCGCGCGTCACCGGTTATCTCCAACATCAGATGGGCCAGCGCGCGCCCTACTTCCTCTACCTCGCCCGTCTCGAGCATCCCGCGAAGAACCACGTGCGCCTCATCGCGGCCTTTGAAAAATTCGCCGCGGCCCACCCCGGCAGCCAGCACGAACTGCTGCTCGGAGGAGCCGACTGGCACGGCGCGGGGCAGATCCATGCGCGCATCGCCACCTCGCCGCTGCAAAGCCGCATCCGTGCGCTCGGCTTCGTGAACCAGGCCGACCTGCCGCTCTGGTATGCCGGCGCCACGGCAATGGTTTATCCCTCCCTATTCGAGGGTTTCGGCCTGCCGCCTGCCGAGGCCATGGCCTGCGGCTGCCCGGTGATCTGCTCCACCCGCGGCTCGCTCGGCGAGGTGGTCGGCGACGCCGCGCGCCTCATCGACCCCGAGGATATCCCCGCGCTCGCCGCCGCGCTCGCCGAACTCGCCAACCCCACCGCGCGTGCCGGCTGGCGAAACCGCGGGATCGCCCGCGCCGCCCTTTTCGACTGGAATGAAACCGCCCGCAAGGTAACAACTCTCTATCAAGGCGCCGCCGCCCGCCAGCCCTCCGCATGAATCCCTCCCTCGACCACTGGCAACTGCGCGAACGTCCCTTCGAACTCGTCACCGACCGGCGTTTCTTCTTCCAGTCGCAGGAGCACGACGAGGCCCTCGCCCGCCTGCGCTACCTCGTCGCCGAGCGCACGATGTACGCCGGCCTGCTCAGTGGCGAGATCGGCTGCGGCAAGTCCATCACCGGCCGTGTCTTCGCCGCCGGACTCGACCCGGCGCAGCACGCGGTCGTGTTCTTCGAGAACGCCCACTTCCGGTTCGCCGACCACATCCGCCAGTTCGCGCATGCCGCCGGCCTCGGCCAGTCCGCCGCCCGCGCCCGCACCGCCGCCCAGGTCTACGAGCTCGCTCGCGCCGCCGTCAGTCACCTCCATGACCGTGAGCACCGGCACGTGGTGCTCGTGTTCGACGAAGCGCAGGACCTGCGCGCCGACACGCTCGCCGACCTCAAGCGGCTGCTGAACCTCAACGACGACGGCACCGGCCGCCTGACCCTGATCCTCATCGGCCAGCCCGAGATGCGCCTGCGCATCCGCGCCCATGCGCCCCTCGACCAGCGCATCAGCCTGCGCTACCACCTCGGCGGCATGCGCGCGGCCGACTGTTCCGACTATCTGCGGCACCGGCTTCGCATTGCCGGGCATCCGACCGGCGATCTGTTCGAAGCCGCCGCGGAGCAACTCCTCGCCACCGCTGGCGCCGGCGTGCCGCGCGAGATCAACCGCTTGGCGAAACTCGCCCTCGAAACCGCCCGCGCCGAGGGCGCCGCCGTCGTCGCCGAAGACCACGTACAAGCGGTGTTCGACGACCTCAACCGCCACCGCACCCTGCCCAGCCCGCTGGCCGCCATTCCATGAGTTCGCCCGAATCCAAACCCATGCGCGTCAGCGACTGGACCCGGCCCACCGCCGCCGTCGCGCCGGCCGGCCCACCGCCCGGCGCCGCCTTCCCTCCGCCCGCCACTCCGCCCAGCCCTCCCACCGACGACACCCCGGGCCTGCCGGTCGATCCGCTGCGGCTGCTCGGCGGCATCTGGCAGCGCCGCCGCTGGCTCGTGCTTGGCAGTCTCGCCGGCCTAGTGCTCGGCCTCACCTACGCCCTCGTTTTTACCAGCACCCGCTACGAGGTCTCCGTCCAGCTCATCCGCCGCGAGGTGCCCAGCTCCTTCCGCGCCGGTGAGATCGGCGAGACCTACAAGCCCCGCACGCTGACCACGCCCACGCTCGTCGGTCTGGCCGGCTCCGACAACGTGCTCAACCGCGTCGTCCTCAAGTCGGAACCCCACGTCTCACTCGGGCTCCTCCGGAATTCGATCGAGGTCCGCGACGTCCGCGGCACCGACTATGTGCACCTCACCCTCTCTGGCTATGGCAGCGCCGCTGCCACCGTCGCCCTCGCCAACCTCTGGGCGCAGGAGATCGTTGAATTCACCCGCGAGATGCAGGCCCGCGAGAGCAAGGAGATCCGCCAGTACCTCCAGCAGCAGATCGACTCCACCGAGATGGAGCTCAAGCGCATCAACACGAGCATCCTCGATTACTCTCGGCGCGAAGGCCTGGTTGATGCCGACCGCCAGATCGACGCCTATCTGCGCGCCCTCGGCGAACTCGACCTGCATTACGAGACCGCGCGGCTCGATTATGATGCCGCTGGCTTCAAGCTGAAGAACCTCGAGGGCGAACTGGCCCACCAGAGTCCGCAGGCGGACAAGCTCCGCACCGCCCGCACCGAGCTCGAGGAAGCGCGGTCCCGCTTCACGGACAGGAACCCGATCGTGCAGGAAAGGCTCGAACGCGTCCGCGCCCTGGAGGCGGACACCGCCAGTGTCGTCCCGGCGGAGACCGGCGGCGACCTTTCGCATTTCGCCGGCACCTTCCTCGGCAACACGTTTTATCTGCAGGTCATCGAGCTGCGGAACCAGCGCGAAGCCCTCAAGCAGCAGATGGCGCAGCTCAACCAGCTCCGGGAGGAGGCGCGCACCAAGCTCGCCGCCATTCCCGAAAAGCAGCTTGGGCTCGCCCAACTGGCCCGCACGCGCCAGTCGCTCGAGGGCGCCCGCAGCCTCCTCTTCAGCCGCCTACGCGAGGCGCAGCTCTTCGAGGAGCGCTCGCCCGGCTACTACCAGATCTTCTCGCCCGCCGCCACGGACTCTGTGGCCGTGCGCTCCAAGCTCATCAAGCTCCTCGCCTTCGCCTTGGCCGGCCTGGTCGCCGGCACCGGCGCCGCCCTCGCCGCCGCGCTCGGCTTCGAACTGCTCGACTTCCGTCTGCGCACCGGCCCCGAGGCCGCCCGCGCCTGGGGCGCACCGCTCTTCGCCGCCCTGCCCGGCCCCGGTCCCGATGCCACCGCCCGCATCTGGCTGCGCTGGCTCGGCCAGCGCGCCACCACCGGCCACGTGCGCGCCGTCCTGGTCCCCTCGCCGGACGATAGCGAGGAACAGTTCTGGGCCGCGCTCATCACCGAGGCCCGCCGGTTGCTGCCCGGGCTCGTCGTAATCGATTTTACCGTCTCCAAAGCCGCGCCGCCACCGACGCTCGCCGCGCTCCCGCCGGGGGAACTCGCCGCGCTTCCGCCCGCCAGCGGCCCCGTCCTCGTCACCATGCGCATCGACGCGATGTCGCTCGAGTCCGCCCAGGAAACCATCGCCCGCCTCCGCCAGGCGGCCGGCGGCGGCCGCGAACTCTGGTGTCGCCTGCCCGGCCCGCTGCGCGAACCGCTCACCAGCCTCGCGCGCATCGGCGCCCCGCCGCTGGTCGTGGTCTGCGCCGGCCGTGAAACCCTCGGCTTCTGGCGCGACCAGTCCGCCCTGCTGGCCGGCACCGTCGGTGCCGCCGCCGGCGTGGTGCTCACCGGCGCAACGGAGTGGAAGAACCGATGAACCGGGTCCGACGCATCCGTCGCGGCGTCAGCCTGCTTTTCGCCCTGTTCGCCGCAGCCGCCGGGGCCGCCACCGACACCGCCGGCCCCGCTCCATCCCCGGGTGCCGCCGCGACCGCCTCCTGGCGGAGCCGTTACACGCTCGGCCCCGGCGATATCCTCAACCTCGCCCTCTACGGGCGCCCGGAGCTCAACCGCAACGACGTGTTCGTCCGCCCCGACGGCTGCATCGACTACCTTCAGGCCCGCAACGTGCCCGCGACGGGCCGCACGATCGACGAACTGCGCGGCGCGCTGGAGACCGAGCTGGCCGAGACCTACCGCCACGTGCAGGTGATGATTTCGCCGATCGAGCTGCGCAGCAAACGCTATTACATCATCGGCAAGGTCGTGGACAATGGGTCCTTCCCGATGACTCATCCCATCACGCTCATCGAGGCCGTCGCCCGCGCCCGCGGCATCGAGACCGGGCTCTTCGAGCAGAACACCGTCGAGCTGGCCGATCTCCCGCGCTCGCTGCTCATCCGGCAGGGCCGGCGCGTGCCGGTGGATTTCGCCCGGCTGTTCCTGCAGGGCGATCTCACCCAGAACGTCGAGCTCGAGCCCGACGACTACCTCTACTTTCCCTCCGCCAACACCAACGAGGTGTTCATCCTCGGCGAGGTCGCCCAGCCGGGCATCAGCGGTTTCAACACCAACATGACCGTGGTCGGGGCCATCGCGCTGCGCGGCGGCTTCACCAACGCGGCCTTCCGCCAGCGCGTCCTCGTCGTGCGCGGCTCGCTCGGGCGGCCCGAGCGTTTTGTCATCGACACCGCCGACGTAGTCGCCGGCCGTGCGCCGGACTTCCCCCTCATGCCGAAGGACATCGTCTATGTCGCCGCCCGGCCCTGGCGCTACGCCGAGGAACTCCTCGACACCGCCGTCAACACCTTCCTCCAGAGCATGACCTCCTCATGGACCAGCGAGTTCGTCGGCCCCTTCATCACGAAGCCCGTGCTTCCCCAGCCCAAGTAGCCCGTGCTTCCCCAGCCCAAGTAGCCCATGCTCCCGCCGCGTCCGCCCCCCATCCTCGCCGCCGTCCTCCAGACCGCCGCCCTGCTCGCCGGCTGCCACGGCCCGGCCTTCGACGCGCGCGCGCCGGCCGCCGCGGCGCCGGCCGGGAACTTCACCGACCTCCCCGTGATCGAGCGCATCCCTCCGGCATGGCTCGAACCGTCCCGCGACCCCTTCCGCCTGGGCGTCGGTGACAAGCTCGAGATCGAGATCCTCGAGGTTGCCGGCACGCGCCAGGTCTGCACCGTCATGCCCGACGGCCTGATCTATTTCAACCTGTTGCACGGCCAGAAGATCGAGGGCCTCACGCTCGGCGAGTCGCGCGCACTCCTCGAAAGCGAGCTCACCACGTTTTACCGCACGCCCCAGATCGGGCTCATCCTGCGCGGCATCGCCAGCCAGCGCGTGTGGGTGATGGGGCGCGTCAACACACCCGGGCTCTACCCGCTCACGCAGCCGACGACTGTCGTCGAGGCGATCGCCCGCGCCGGCGGGCTGTTCTCGTCGCGCTTCTCGGGCACCACCGAGGAGCTGGCCGACCTGCGCCACAGCTTCTTTGTCCGGGACGGCCGGTTCGTCCCGGTGGATTTCAGCCGCCTCCTGCGCGAGGGCGACATGTCGCAGAATATCTACCTGCGCAACGGCGACTACATTTTCCTGCCCTCCGCCCTTTCGAAGCAGATCTACGTCCTCGGCGCCGTCAATGTGCCCCGCGCCATTGGCTTCATGGATCAGGTCACGCTGCTTTCGGCCATCGCCAATGCCCGCGACCTCCGGCCCGACGCCCTGGCCGACCGCGTGCTCATCGTCCGCGGCTCCCTGACCAAGCCTCGTGTCGCGGTCGTGGACTACTCCGCCATCCTGCACGGTCGCGCGCCGGACGTGGTGCTGGAGCCGTCCGACATCGTGTGGGTTCCCGACAGCGCGTGGTACGACCTGAAGGAATATGCCAAGCTCATCGTCGGCACCTTTGTCCGCACTGTCGCCGCCAACGAGGGCGCCCGCGCCGCCGTGAAGGATCCGGCCACCGTCGGCATCGGCATCAACGTCGGGAAGTAGGGTGCGTCCCTGAAGAGCATCCTCAGCGGAACCAGTCCCGCAAATGCGTGCCGGGAATGAGGTCGATGCCGAGGACTGACTTCAGGAGATAAAGCACCACAAAGACCACGATCGCGGTTCCGACGACCACCACAAAGGTCAGCAGGGCGAGGACAAAAAGGCGCGGCAGGGAGTTGGTCCAGCTGCGCATGATTTCCTCGGCGCGGCGGACGAGGTACGGCGGGCTGGACATTTCGCGTTTCAGCCGCGCGTTTTCCACCTCCGCTTGCAGCAGCCGCCGCACTTCCGCGGCCTCCGCCAGTGCCGTCACCACAAGGGTCCGCGGCACCCCCGCCGCCGCCCCATGCTGAAGCACCCGGAAGACATTGGCCTCGTTGATGAGGTAGACCAGCAGGTCCGGCTCCAGCGGCCCGCAGACGAGCACGCGCTGCAGCCAGGGAAACTCCGCATTTGTCCGGGCCAGAAACATCAACCCCGTCTCGCCCTCGGCGAGTGTGTCCTCGCAAACCAGCACATGCACGTCACGCGTGCGCAGCACCTGCAACGCGACCGCCGCATCATCCGCCTGAACCACTTCGCCGAGGCCCTCAAATTCAGCGGCCAGGGCCATGCGCGCCGGCCCGACCCGAGCGAAGACGAGGACCAGCGGCGCGTCGGAAGTGGCGGGGGTCATCCTAGGCGGCATGGCGCATTTCCCGCACGATCTTGAGTCCGGCCACGCCCGCCGCGATCACGACCAGCAGCCCGCGCCACGCGCAATCGAAAAAACCACCGCCGGCCGGAAACGGCGCCAGCCAGGCCAGTCCGCCGAGCACCGCCCCAGCCGCCAGGAGGGAGGGCAGCACCGGTAGAAAGATCTCCGCCAGCCAGCCGTTGAGACCCGTGCCGGCGAATCGGGCCGTGAGCGGCAGCATCCAGAGCCAGCCCACGAGCACCGTCGGGATCATGGTGCCCGCCGCCACTCCCGGCACGCCCAGCGACCAGACGAGCAGGAGGCTCAGGATGAGGTTGGCCACGGCATCCACCACGCTGACCGTCAGGAGTTTCTTTTCCCAGCCGCACATCATGAGGATGCGCTTGGCGCAGCTGTTGGTCACCAGCGAGCTGAAGGTCGCGAAAAGCAGGATCTGCCCCACCCACCAGGTCTGTGCGTCCACCGCCTTCAGGCCCGTCAGCAGGCGCACGAGCGGATCGAGGTACAGCGCGCACAGGCCGTAGAGCGGCGTCACGACGAGCACGGTCAGCCGCGTGCTGCGCACGAGCAGCTCGCGCAGGCCGGCCACGTTGCGGCTGATGTTGAGCTGCGCCGCCGCCGGGGTCAGCGCCTCCTGCATCTGCGTGGAGAACAGGCCGAACATCTCCGCGACCTTGTAGCCGGCCTGGTAAAGCGCGATCAGCCCGACGCCGAGCGTGAGGCTGATCACGGCCTGGTCGGTGCGCGACATGATGAGGTTGGTGAACGTGATGAGGTAGGCGACGAGTGAAAACGACAGCACCCCGCGGATCGCGGCGAAGCAGAAATGCCGCGGATGCAGGCTCAGGTCCGGGATGCGCCGGTGCACGAGCAGCAGCGCTGCGGCGCTCGGTGCGATGGTGGTCGCCACGCTCACCAAGACGATCCACGGCAGCGGCCAGCCGGCCAGCAGGCCCCACCCGAGGCCGACGAGGTTCAGGAGCGTCGCGCCGATGGCCAGCCAGTTGGCGAGGTCGATGCGCTGCAGGCCGCGCAGCATCTCCGGGAAGATGCCGAGCGGAAAGGCCAGGGCCATCGCCACGGTGAAGACGGTGTAGGCGGCGCGGAACGACGGCACGTTCTCGGGGCCCACCTTGGTCCAGACCAAAAACCACGGCTGCATCACCGCGAAAACCAGCAGGAGCAGGCCGCCGAAAAACGCGAAGGTCCAGAAGATGGTCGCGATGAGCCGGTTCAGTTCGTCGGTGCGACCGGTCGCCGAGTGCTCGGCCACGGCCTTCTGCGCGGTGAAACCCAGGCCGAAATCGAGCAAAATGGTGTAGCCGAACAGCGACCAGAGTAGAGAGTAGAAACCGAAGGCCTCCGTGCCCAGCTTCTGGAAGGTCAGGCGGAACAGCACGAGCCCGGTCGCCATCCGCAGCACGGTGCGCAGGTAGTTGGTGGCGGCGTTCCGCCAGAAGTGGCGCTTCCATTCGCTCATGAAGCGCCCTCCCGCAGGAAATCCTCGATCTGCCACGTGATCGCCGCGAGGTCGTAGCGGGCGACCACCTCGCGCTCCGCCGTCTCTGCCAGCGCGGTGCGCAGCACCGGATCGCCGGCCAGGCGCGCGATCTGCCTCGCCAGCTCCGCATCGTCGCCGGCGGTGAAGCCCAGCGCATTCTCGCCATCGCGCACGAGTTCGCGGCTGCCGCCGGCGAGCGTGCTGATGACCGGCACGCGTGCCGCCATCGCCTCGAGCGGTGTCAGCGCAAAGGGTTCCTCCCAGGCCGATGTGAACAGCAGGGCATCATACTGCGCGTAGATCCGCCGCATCTCTTCGGCCGGCGCCGTCTTCAAGGTCACGCGCTCCGCCACGCCGCCGGCCGCCGCCTCGGCGCGAAGTTCCGCCACATAGGCGTCGTCGCCGCGGCCGTACAGGTCGAGGGTCAGGTCGGTGCGGCCGTCCCGCACGCAGCGCGCGAGCGCGCGCACGGCCGTGAGCGGATCCTTGTCGGCGTGCAGCCGGCCGACGAAGAGCAGGCGCGTGCAGCGCGGATTCGCCTCCCGCCGGGCAAACCTGGCCGTCTCCACCCCGCAATAGATCACCGCCGCATGCGCCACCGGCCAGCCTGCGCGCACCGTGATCTGCTTCAGTGCGTCGCTACAGAAATAAATCCGCTCGAACTTCAGCCCGGCCCACGGGGCGAACGGCGCCCGCCACCGGACGCGTTCTGCGAGTCCCGTCGCCCGCAGCAGGCCACGGACGAGTTTCGCCCCGGCTCCACCGGCGTCACCATTCCACCAGCGCAGCCACACATCGGCCCGCAGGCTGCGCGCAATCCAGTGGTCCGACACGTCATAGACGACGGGCCGGCCGCAATCCTGAAAGGTCAGCATCAGCGCCTTGCTCAGGCCGCCGAGGTTCCAGACATGCACGATGTCGGGCGCAAAATCAGCCAGCTCGGCGCGCAGCACCGCGTGGTTGTGCGCCTCGAGTCCGTAGAGCCGCCGCACGCCGAGCCAGGGATGGCCGAAAAACCCGTGGATTCGCAGCCGCCGATGCACATGCCCCTCGAAGGCTTCGGCGCCCACCTGGTGTGTCGAGGTGAGCACGCGCACCTCATGGCCGCGGGCCCGCAGTGCGTCAGTGATCTGCCGGCACCGTTCCTCGTAGCCGCCGATCGCATATGGCGGGTAGAGATTGCTGACGACAAGGATTTTCATCCGGAGCGCCTCCGCGGCTTCAGCCGGCCGCCGAGCGCCCGCACGCGGGTGCGCCAGTCACCGGCCACCGCCAGCAGGTAGGCGGGCCAGCGGTTGGAGCGCCGCAGGCTCCAAGGCACCGGCGGAGTGCGATGACCCTGAGTGCGCGCCCAGTCGAGCAGCTCGATGATATGCCGGTGGCAATACCACACGCCGAGCCGCCAGCGCACCCAGGGCTTGGGGTTCGCGCCAAAGTGCGCGACATGGGCGGCGGGGTCGCGATTGAGGTTGAACTCGCCCACCGCCGGAGCCTGCCGCGAGAACAGGAGGAGCGAACTCAGCACCGACTCATCCGTCATGAAATACGCCGGGTTGCCCGCGTCCACCACGCCGGTGTCGGCAGCGGGCAGCACCTTGGCAATCTGGCCCTGCCACTCGGTGACCAAGGCCCGGTGCCGCCGGTGCAGCACGATCACGTTGGTGACGCAGGTGGTGTCGAGCCTCGGTTCGTCGAGCTGGCCCACGTCCGCCCGCCAGCGGTCCGCCACCGTGCGCGGGATGCCGCCGCGCGCCTCGCCCGCGGCGTAATGGTTCCGCCACACCCAGGCGTTTTCCCACGGCTCGCGCAGGCGGATCGCGAATTCGCCGTTGGGCGGCTCCAGCAGCCGCGCAATGTCGCCGACGACCATGCAGTCGGCGTCGAGCCAGGCGATGAACTCCGTGTCGGCCGAGAGCATCGCCTCCGCCTTCCGGTTGCAGACGTTACGCCGGTTGGAGTCCGAAAGCGGCAGCACCCGCACGTTGGAGAACTGGCGGATCATCGCGACGTCCTCGTCGGTGAATCCCGTCTGCAGCAAGTGCAACGGTGTCGCCGGCAGAAAACGCGCGGTGCTGGCCGCCAGCAGGTAGGCGCCCCAGATGAAGTTGCGGTCGCAGGCCGAGACGATGGTCGTGCGGGCGCTCATGCGGCAGCTCCGGTCTTTTGGTGGTAGTGCCGCCAGCCGCGGCGGAAGCCGATGGTCTTGCCAAACCGTTGCGCCGCCCGCACCAGACAGGCATGCGCGAAGCCCCCGAGCCGCCCTTGACGCCGGCCCCAGCTCCACTCGCGCGCCGCATCGCGAACCCACGCCAGCAGCACGCCGTAGATCCAGTTGCTCCATTTCGGCCGGATCTGCGGCTGGGTGGCGGCGGCGGCGAAGCTGTCGCCGTGGGCGCGCTTGTAGGCTTGGCGCAGCGTGTAGTTGTGGGAATGGATCGCGATGGATTTTTCCGCAAACGCCACGCCCCAGCCGTGCGCCCTGAGTCGGCGCGACCACTCGTCGTCCTCGGCATACTGCAGGTCCTCGCGGAACGACTGTGCTTCCCAGGCCGGCCGGTAAACCACGCAGCTCACCATGCTGAAGAAATGGTCCCAAGCCTTCGATTCGCGCGCCGGACCGAAACACCGGTCGTAGTCGTGCGCGTAGACGGCTCGGCAATCGGCCCGCGGGATCTGCCGGCTGAAAACCGCACCCAGTTTTGGGCCTGTCTGCGCTACGGCCAGCAGTTCGCGCAGCCAATGGTTGTCGGCGGGCTCCGCATCGGAGTTGAGGAACACCACCCAGTCGCCGTGCGCCTCGCGCATCCCCCGGTTCAGAATCCGGCCCGGCACGTATTCGTGGGGCTGGATCTGGATCAGCACTCGCGGGTTGAAACTCCGGATGATCGGCACGGTGCCGTCCTTTGACCCCGAGTCAATGTGCACCAGATCCACGCCGCCGGGCCAGTCTTGTTCGTGCACCGCGCGCAGGGTCCCGCCGATCAACAGGGCGTCATTGAAGGAACGCATCACTATCGATATCGGGGTGGCCATGTTGGTTCGGTGATTGTTGTCGCGGCTGGCGGTTTGCAATGACGCTATCGGTCCGCTTCCAGGACCCAACTAGAATTTACAGACCCGTGCGCCGTCTCCCACCCACCCGTAAAAGTCCGGGACACCGATACGGCTAGGTGGGCAAACGCGGAACCCGAGCCGGAGACCGCTCGCAGCCTTCCTGGGTCTGGCCTTATTGCAATCAGGAGGACCGCCACGGCAACAAACGGATGTAGCCGCGAGCCCCTCACCAAGCAGGACTATAGCCGGTTCCAACAACATATCTCAGGGAATTTTACATCCCCGGGACAACCCTGACTTGATCGCTATAACTTACCGCCAATGACTCCCCGGAAAACCGCCTTTGCCACCCATGACCGACGAGCGATCAACGAACTCGCCGCGAACCAAAGCAATGGCGGCACCAGCCGCACCTTCTACCTATCCCAGTCGGAACACGCCACCCCTAACGATTCTCGCTAGAGTTTCACTACGCCACCACTCAGCCACTACTAGACCACCACTTTGCCACCACTACTTTCCCTGCTACTGGCAGTCTGGCTTCGCACCAAGCCCGTAGCTTGCGGTTGCCGGACCTTTATGGGAGTGGAAACTGAGCATGCCTGCAACTTGAAGCGGCGGAGTCGTTTGGAGCCAAAGCATCAAGCAATCGAATGATTAGTGTTGAAAAAAGACCCCTGTTTTTTCAACATCCTTACGTGACAACAAAGCCACATAGCTCTATTGGTAAGATACTTTACACGATATACGGCCACGGCAAGGGTTGGGTCTTCACTCCGGGTGACTTTTCCGGCATGAAAGAAGACCCCCGTGCGGTGGGGGTGGCGCTTGGCCGCCTCATCAAACAAGGCATCATCCGCCGGCTGACCCGCGGCATCTACGACTACCCGAAGGATCATCCGAAATTGGGCCGACTGACCCCCAACCCCGACAGCATCGCCCGCGCCCTCGCAGGCAACGGGAAGATCCGGCTGCAACCCACCGGAGCCTACGCCGCGAATTTGCTGCGCCTGTCCGAGCAGGTGCCGGCCAAGGTCGCGTTTCTCACGGAAGGTCCTTCGCGACTGGTGAAGGTGGGCAACATGGAACTGCGGTTCCGCAACACCGCGCCAAGGCACTTGGCGGCCTCCAACCGCGCGAGCGGCACGGTGATTCAGGCGCTGCGCTACCTCGGGCCGAAACAGATGACGCCCGAGCGAATCGATACCCTGCGGCAAGTCCTGCCGCCGGAAGCCCGCGCGCGCCTCGCCAAGGATGCCGGTCTCGCGCCGGCCTGGATGCGGCCCTATCTGCGTGCCGTCGCGGAGGAACCCGCCCATGCGTAATCTCGCCCGCGCCGCCGAAGAAGAACGCGCGGCCTACGTCAATGAAACCGCCGCCCGGCGCAACGTGCCCGCGTGGATGGTCGAAAAGGATTTCTGGGTCTGCTGGCTCCTGGGCCGGCTGTTCACGCTGGACGCGTTCAAAAGTCACCTCGTGTTCAAAGGCGGCACCTCACTCTCCAAGGTCTTCGGCGTCATCCACCGCTTCTCCGAA